>JALHRK010000491.1 GCA_022841505.1 Saprospiraceae bacterium
TTCCACAACTGTTTGCCATACATATACCTGCATAATATTGGCCAGCAGGTAGCTGGTTTGCATAAGTGTTTGCCAAGGGAATGTTTTTAGCGACAAGGCTCTCTTTTCCTGCCTCCACATAACGAGCCTGATTACAAGTGCCAATTTGCCCAATGACACTTCCATTTGCAGCATAAAAGGTTTGCAATCCATACAAATCTATATTCGCAATCGGACTATTCTCTGCATAATTAAATACGCTTACATGAGGAAACTGATCCGCTATAGGGTCCACCCCCGTAAACCGCCCAATTCCATCTATATACCACCTGAACCCATACTCAGTCCACCCCGAAAGCGTATCCCTTTCCTTCCCATTATACCGATACCACTGCCCCGGCTCCGTGTCCCAGGTGCTAAGGCCCTCCATCGCCATGCCAAACGGATAGTACCACAGGCGTTGCAGGATTTCCAACGCTAAGCCACTCGTATCCGCTTCCGTCGTGATGCAGCCATCGTTGTTTTTGTCTTCAAAGAACACCACCGTGTTGCCGAGGTGATCAGTTAGCCGGAATTGCGGCCTCGGCGGCACAGTATCCGAATAAACGATGCGCCCGTCGCCAAAATTGTAGTTTTAGCTACGCTGAACCTCCTTCGTCGGTTTCTGGCTCGCCGTCTTTAAATTCCATGCCGCCGAGATATAGGCGCGTTTCTGTAAGGGCAGAATCGGCTTCCATGCGCGCACTGTACTTGCCCCCGCCGTAGACGTAGGCAAAATGCCGCTCGCCGGCGCTCGTTGTCAGTTGGGTGGGTAGGTTCATGATGTTGTACTGAGCATTCACCGGACCGCCTACGGTCATGTTGCCATTGCCGTCGTAGCCGTAGGTGTTGATGGGGGCGGCTACGCCCAGCGGTTGGGCAAGCGGGTTGCTGGCTCCGTCGTCTACGCTTGCCAGAACAGAAGACACGCCGTCGATGTCCGCGTAGGTATATTGAAGCAGGTCTATGGTGTCAGATTGTGGCACATTGCCGGGGCCCATGTCTATGATGCCACGACGCATGAGTTGCTGGATATTGCCGGCCTTGTCGTAGCTGTAGGTATTGGAAAAGGCATCCGGGTAAGGGTCGGCGCCAAAAAACACGTTGTTTGTCTTCGTGAGGCGGTGCAACCCGTCGTATTCGTACTGGTTGCGCATCATAAAGCCACAGGCCGAGCCAATTGTAATTTGATTGATGTCGAGGCCGTCGTAGCGCATAAGCTGGTGGTAGAGGTCGGCGGTGCAGACTTCGGGATCTTCCGGTGAGCTCGGTAGAGGCGGGTCTGGCTGCTCTGGCGCTATGGTACAGCAGGCAACCTACGCAAACCGGTCAGGAGACCGGCAGACAGGCCGCAACGGGTTAAAAACCCTCGCGAGCCAGGCGATTTTGACCAGGCGAGAGTTATTCTTCCCAGAAGAATTGTAAATATTTTTCAAAAAAAGCCAAAATTGAATCACTACTCCTGTAATATTCACTTTCATCTTCATCTAATCGAACTTCATTCATTAAACTTATTGCGATAGTTCGATTGATTCGACCCGACTTAATAAAATCAACAACCATCTGGCATGCAAAATTTTCCACCTTATGAGGACTTTTTTGTAAATTATTGTCAAGTAATTTTCTAGCTATTTCATGAATTTCTCCCTTTTGTTTAATACTAATGCAGATGGAAGCCCTAACTCGGGTTTCATTTTCGTTGTGATCACAATTTCCTATTCCCGGAGAAAATATCTCAGGATAAAATTGAATTTTCACTTCATCAAAATCCTTTTCCTGTGCGGATAAAGGAAATGTAATAAATAATAGTATTGAGTTGATCAGAAGTAATCGCATTTGTTGAGTTTATGGTTTTAATACCTTTATAACCATTGGTATACGATGGGCTCAAGCATACCACAGCCCCGCTCGCAACCAACCTCCCGCCCCGTCAAAACCGCGCGCTCGTTGCGATCTCATCTTAAGTATTCAATAACCATATCCGCAAAGGCACGCTGCGTAAAAAGCTCAATCCACAGCGGGCCGCACGGTGCAGATGTCTCGTTGCACTCGACATGACAAACGCCCCACACTACTAATTACGAAGATCATCCTGTAATATAGTAACGTTTTTCTTCACAGATTCATAGTCTACGCAATTGTTTTTTAA
The DNA here is from genome assembly GCA_022841505.1 of Saprospiraceae bacterium. Taxonomy (GTDB): domain Bacteria; phylum Bacteroidota; class Bacteroidia; order Chitinophagales; family Saprospiraceae; genus JABWAJ01. The sequence goes on from JALHRK010000491.1 coordinate 2,168, forward strand.
ATAACTATGCACAGCATAAATAAAAAATGCTTGTCCATTCAAACTATCTAGGCTCAAATTATACTTATACAGATAAGCCCTTATTCCACATTCAATAACTAAATAGTGATCTTCAGCGATGGGTTTTGTAAACTTATCCCATTCTCTCCAGACCTCTACTCCGTTTAATTGTGTAAAGCTATCTATCTGATTCTTGTTTATATTTTTTCTTATATGGCTCGAAACACACTCCAGTGTTGGCTCCTGCTTGTGGCATGAGACAATTACAAACATGAACATTGCAGTAATTAGCAATATTTTAAAAAATAGAATTCTTTGTATTGAGAGGATGATTTTCATTTTTTTAATTTACAACAAAAACCCTCTAAAACAGCATGAGCCATCAAGAAAACTCCTGATGGCCCATGCTTATTTTAGTCTGCCTTTCGGCAAATAATTATTGACTCACTTTCACAATCCGCTGCATTTTTGTCACAACCGCCCCGCCGCTCAAACGCGCCAGGAAAACGCCATCCGACAAGCGGTTGAGGTCAAGTTGCACGTCGGTTTCTCCGGCGGCAATGGTTTGCTGCAAACACAAGCGTCCAGCCAGGTCGAATACCTGCAATTGCACAGTTTCCGGGAGTGCTGCGTCCATGCGCAATTGAGCCAAACCACTTGTTGGGTTGGGCAATACCTGCCAGCCAGCCTCTGTGGTAGGATTTTCTGTGGACACCACCGTCACGGCAAAACAATCGGACGTGGCGGTGCAGCCTTCCTGCGTGACGATCACTGCGTAAGAGCCGGTCACCGTTGGCATAAAGACATTGCCCGTAGCGCCTTCAATTGGCAGGTTCGTCGCGCAATCAATCCACTGAAATGCAGCGTCGGTTGCTTCCACCGTCAGCGACTGGCCTTGCTGCTCCACCAAAAATGCCACTTCATCCACTTGCAGCAACAGCGCCACCGTAGAATCACAGCCGACCGTATTCAAAAAAGTGGCTTCATAAGCGCCGCTTTCTGTAAGTTCTTCTCCGTTGAAAAGGAAGGTTTCCCCTTCGCAAATACGGGCTTCAAGCGTTGTATTTGAAACCGGCAATACGGTCAAATTCAGAACAGCCGTACTGTCGCAACCTGCGGCGCTGGTCAGCACAAACACATAAGTGCCGGCTTCCGTCAGGGCTTCACCGTTGAAGGGATAGACCTCGTTGGCGCAGATACTCGCATCCGTTGTAGAACCCGTGGTCGGTATGATCGTCAGATCCAGCACCAAAACGCTGTCGCAACCATTGGAATTGGTCAGCAGCGCCGTGTAAATGCCCGATTCCACCAGCATTTGGCCGTTGAATACCACCGGCTGGCCTTCGCAAGTGGCTAATTCAAGCAGGGTTATATCCGGCTCCAGTACGGTCAGGGTCAATACGATGTTGCTGTCGCAACCATTCGCATTGGTCAGCGCCTGCACGTAGAGTCCTGCTTCCGTCAGGTTCTGGCCATAAAAATCATAAGTATCGCCTTCGCAAATGGTCGCTTCCGCAGGTGTGATGTCGGTAGGCAAAGCCGTCAGGTTCAGGATTACCAGGCTGTCGCAACCAAACATATTGGTGAACAGGGCCGTGTAGGCGCCCGGTGCGAACAGCGTTTCGCCGTTGAATTCATAAGACTGCCCTTCGCAAATGGTTTCTTCCAACAACGTCAGGTCGGGATCGCGCAGCGCCAGGGTCAGGGTGACGGTACTGTCGCAACCGGCTTCCGTGGTCAGCATAGCGGTATAAACGCCCGGCTCTGTCAGGATCTGGCCGTTGAAATCATACGATCCGCCTTCGCAGAAAAAATCGGTCACCTCAGCGCTGACGCCTGTGGAAAGGCTCAAATTCAGGATTACGAGGCTATCGCAGCCGTCACTATTCGTGAGGAGGGCGGTATAAGCGCCCGGCGAACCGAGGTTTTCGCCATTAAACAGGAAGGTTTGGCCCTCGCAGAACGTTTCTTCCAACAGGGTGAGGTCTATCAATCTTACTGTCAGGTTCAGGGTGATGGTGCTGTCGCAGCCGTTCGAACCCGGAAAGACCTGGGTATAAACCCCGCTTTCAAACAGGGGTTCTCCGTAAAACTCATAAGTTTCTTCCTCGCAGATCGTCACGTTGAGGGTCTCACCGAGATCTGGCAGCACCGTCAGGGTCAGGGTCAACGTGCTGTCGCAGCCTGCCGCATTGGTGTAGGAGGCGGAGTATACGCCGCTTTCGGTATAATCCTGTCCTTCAAATGAGTATGTTTCGCCTTCACAGATGGTTGCTTCCAGCGCTGTTTGGGAAG
>JALHRK010000492.1 GCA_022841505.1 Saprospiraceae bacterium
AAGGAAGTTGAATCGTTGTTGAGAAAGTTGTTTGCTGGCTGGTTTCGTTGTTCGTTGAGCGTTGTTCGTTGTTCGTTGAGTTTAGTGTAATTGGGAGAGGTCACTTATCATCGGGCGGAGGTCATAGCTAGTTAGTATGAGGCAAACCTCCACGCTACTGAAAACTAACGAACAACGATCAACCGACAACGAACAACGATTATCTACAAACGTCCAGTTCTCCCCGCCATCAATAACGAACAACGATCAACCGACAACGATCAACGATTAGGTTCCAAACAAACCTGCCCTAAATTTTGCCGGCTCGACAAGGATGCCTAACTTCCCGCTCTTCAAACCAAGCCCTGCCGAATGGCCCTGATATCATTAGAAATACCAACCATTGTAAGACACCTCCGGGTAGACGGAGCGTCGCATTATTTATTGCGCCCACTTTTTGTTGCGTATCCGGTTGTCGTATTCCGGCGCTACGAAGAGGCGGTGGCTCAATACCAGAAAGACGTCAAAAACGCTTTTAAGGGTTTTACCCTGACGCCCGGCTCCGCCCAGCAACTGCTGTGGTACCAGTTTCACCCGGAATTGAACTACCGCCACCACCAATTTGACCTGAACCTTGGCGGCTATTTTGTGAAAGGCCTGTTTGGGGTAGCTGATTTTCAAATACAGGGGCATACCTTCATTGTTATGCCTTTTGTCGAGAATTTTATGTTCATGGGCAAACCCGATGAACAAGGAAAAGTGGCGGTGGAAACCCAAACTAAAGCGGCATTGCGGGAAATGTTGCGCGGCATCCGCGACCGGGACGACAAAGAATTTGATCCCGAACAATATTTTTCAGCAAAAAAAGAGTTCATCACCGACATCCGCGTGGACGTCCACATCAAACCGGGGCCATTTCAAACAGAGCAAACCGGCATTGCTCAGTTTTTTCACCGCATGAACAGCACGGTTGATTTTGAAGGGGATGTGGAAATTGAAAAAATCGGCGCCGACCTGAATAACCGCTATCCCGGATCCCTCGACCGGGCGTTCTATCAGGATGACTTAGTGGAAAACCTGCGCAAAATCATTTTCAGCGGCGATCAATCGCCTTTGGCCATTATCGGACCGGAAGGCGTGGGCAAACACGCTGTCGTTCAGGAAACGGTCTGGCGCTATATGGATGGCCGCCGAACGGATAATGGGAATCGCCGCACGGAGCGCATCTGGCACCTCGATCCGTTGCGGGTAATCTCGGGGATGAGCATTGTGGGCATGTGGGAAAAGCGCTTCGAAGCCATCCTTAAGTTCGTACGACGGCCGGAAGAACATGCGCAGCGCCCCGACAAAATTATGTTCGACAATGTGATTGCCTTGCTCCACATTGGCAAATCGGCTTCGGGCAGCCTCACCCTCAGCGACGTGTTGCGCACGTATATGGAAAAGCGGCAATTGCAGGTCATCGTGTTGGCGACGCCCGGCGAGTGGCAAATTGTACAGGAAAAAGACCGGCGCTTCAGCGACCTTTTTCAGGTCATCAGAATGGCGGAACCTTCGGTAGAACTGGCGGCTAAAATTATCCTCCAGCAGCGAAAAAAATTAGAACAGGACAACGGCGCCGTCATCAGCATTCAAGCCATTGACCAGTTGCTGACGCTGCACCGGAATTACCTCAAAAGCAAACCATTGCCGGGCAGCGTGGTGAACCTGATGCGCCAGTTGGCTGTAAAATACCGCAACCGGCGCATTGACGCCACCCAGGTTCGCGAAGAATTCCGGATTTTCAGCGGCATGGAAGAACACATTTTTGACGCTGCACAAACCATCGGCCCGGAAGTGGTGGAAAACGACCTCGCCCAGGCTTTGGTGGGACAACCCCAGGCCGTCGGCGTGCTGATGGATGTGATCCAATTGATCAAGTCGCGGTTGACAGATCGCAAAAAACCGATTGTTTCTTTCCTGTTTACCGGCCCGACCGGTGTAGGTAAAACACAGGCTGCCAAAGTGTTGTGTCAATACCTCAGTGGCAGCGAAAGCCGGTTGATGCGCCTTGATATGAACGAATACATTGACGGCGGCGCGGTGGGCAGACTGATCGGCAATTATGACCAACCCGAAGGGCACCTCACCGGCAAAGTTCGGTTCCAACCATTCGGCGTGCTGCTGCTGGATGAGATTGAAAAAGCGCATCCGTCCGTTTTCGATTTATTGTTGCAGGTGCTGGATGACGGCAGGTTAACGGACAGCCTCGGCAGAACCGTGGATTTTTCCAATACGGTGATTATCATGACGTCGAACCTCGGCGCGTCGGAGGTGAGTGCGCAACCAGGCTTTTTTGGCAGCAAGCGCGACAACCGGGCTATATTTAACAAGGCGGTTGAAAATTTCTTCCGCCCCGAATTTGTCAACCGCATTGATCAGGTTGTTATTTTCAATCCGCTCGAACTCGACCATATCCTCGATATTGCCCGGCTTCAAATCAAAGAATTGTTGCAGCGCGACGGTTTTGTGCGCCGCACCACCATGCTCAGCGTATCAAAAGAAGCCTTAGCCTGGGTGGCGCAACGCGGCTACGACGCCAGCATGGGCGGGCGGGCGCTGAAACGCCAGATCGAACGCGACCTGACCACGCTTTCGGCTGAACAGTTGGTTTCCACCTACAGCGACCAGCCCATCATCCTGAACATCAGTCTGGAAAACGGCCAGCTCAAACCCGAAATCACGCCGCTTGGTTATGCTGAACCCATCGAAGGGGAGTGGCTTCCGAAATTGCCGGATCAAAAACACAGCCGCCGTTTTTATCAATTGCTCATCCAGGAACTCGATCGGATGAAAATGCGCGCCGACGCAAAGAACGACAATAAAAATACCCTGATAGACCGCGAGGAAGGAAAAAGGCAATGGCGTTATTTCGACCTGGTTTCCAATATTCAGGAGTGCAAAGAGACCTTGCAACACGCCATGCTGCGCACCGGGCAGGCAGCTTCGGCGCACTTGCCGGTCATTCCGCTCCGGCTGAAACACGGCTACCCGGTTTTGAAGAAAGATTGGTCAAGGGCAGCAAAAGAAAGCCTGCGCGACCGGCTGTTTCAGGAAGAAGCGCTGGCAGAAATCAACCAGGCCTACCTTTATGGCGTCCCCGAATTCGACAGCGAACAATCGGAATTGCTCAACCATTGCATAGACGTGATGCTGCTGAAGCTTGCCGTCAATGGTTTTCACGAAGACCGGTTGGATCAGGGCTATTTGAACGTGGAATCCTGCTTAGATGGCCAGGGCATTTCGGAAGTACATTACCTGCTGGATTGTTATGAATCGCTTTTTGCGCTGCTCAACGTTTCGCACCAGGCAGAACGGGAAAACAAACGCATCCGGGTAGAAGGATACGCGCTGAACATGCTGCTGGAAGGCGAACAGGGCATCCACCTGTTTTACCTTTCCCACCAGAATCCTTTGCCGGTAAAGGTGTGGTTCGAGCGCGACAAAGCGGTTGCCGCTACCTCGTCGCCAACGTTCAGCCGCATCATCCGGATCTACAATGGCAGCAGCACGCTGACCGATTTGCGCACCAATTTCAGCAACGCGATTAACATCAGCGCACCCGAATTGAAATTGTTGTTGTATGCAGGATTGAATGAAAAAATCAAGGATCGGATTGCCGTGTAGGGGCGACCCTTGCGGTCGCCCAATACAAGAGGCGGAGCCTCTTCAATAGTAGACACGAGGCCGGAGCTTCGGGCCAGCAAAAATAACGGCGTTTGAACTGAAAATCGTCGGGGCTGAAAATTTTCAGCCCCAACAATTTTCAGCCCCAACAATTTTCAGCCCCAACGTATTCCTGAGTAAACTCGTCTCGTTCTGTTCTCTTTAAGAACTTTGCTTACAAATTAACCACGCGGCGGGAAAATGCCCTGCAACGCGATGCACATGTTGAGCGTTAAGTAAGGTTGCATGTTGTTGTGCGGTTGGCTGTTGCCGGTTGGTGTCACTGCAGCTAAATTCATCTGCACCAACGGACTTCCCGCTGGGTTGGATTTGTAAAGATTCGCACGGGCTGGAAACGCGCCTCCCGGATTAGACTGATTACCGGGGTCACTCACGCCGTTTAATGCATGTGAATGCGCGGGAATTTCACTTTGCAATAAGGTGATGCTTTCTTCGCCGGCGATTTCGCCAATATCCCGGTAGCTAAGTCCCGGACCTTGTCCGTAGAACATGGGCGAACGTCCCTGAAGGTCGGGCAGGGCAAAAGTAGACCTGCCATCGCCACCGTAAGTAGTGCCCAACAAAGAAAACAAAGCTGTATTTTGAGATATGGCCATCAACTTGCCATTGCAAAAGGCCCAGCCTTTCGGAGCAAAGTTAAAGCCGAATATTCTGATTTCTGCTACAAATGGATCCATAGCGCTAATTAAAGTTTAGGATGGTGAAGGATAAATGCCAAACAGCGAAATGATAAAGCTGACGCACAGAAAAGGTGC
>JALHRK010000493.1 GCA_022841505.1 Saprospiraceae bacterium
AAGCCTTAACCATGCAGCGCAAACCACTGATCGAGTGTGTTCCCAATTTCAGCGAGGGCAGAAGCCCTGAAGTCATCCGGCAAATTACCGACGCCATCGCTGCCGTGGAAGGCGTCCGGCTGTTGGACGTTGACCCTGGCAAAGCCACCAACCGCACCGTCGTCACTTTTGTAGGCGAACCGGAACCCGTGGTGGAAGCCGCATTTCAGGCCATCAAAAAAGCAGCCGAATTGATTGATATGCGCCAGCACAAAGGCGAACACCCGCGCATGGGTGCTACGGATGTCTGCCCGCTTGTGCCGGTAGCCGACATCACATTGGAGGAAGCGGCAGCCTGGGCGCACCGGCTGGCGGAGCGCGTGGGGCAGGAATTGCAATTAGGCGTTTTTATGTACGAAGCGGCAGCAACCCGCCCGGAGCGCCGCAACTTAGCAGAAATCCGCTCCGGCGAATACGAAGGCTTGGCCAAAAAATTGGAAAATCCTGATTGGAAACCCGACTACGGCCCGGCGGCTTTTAATGCCAAATCAGGCGCAACGGTCATTGGCGCCCGCGATTTTCTCGTAGCGTACAACGTCAACCTCAATACCACTTCGGTGCGCCGGGCCAACTCCGTCGCGTTCGATGTGCGCGAACAGGGACGCATCCTGCGCGAAGGTGACCCCATCACCGGCCCGGTCGTGAAAGACGAGGCTGGCGAACCGGTGCGCATTCCCGGCGCCCTCAAATCGGTGAAAGGCATCGGCTGGTTCATCGAAGAGTACGGCATCGCGCAGGTCTCTATGAACCTCACCAACATCAACATTACCTCCGTTCATGAAGCATTCGAAGCTTGTTGCGACAGCGCTTCGCAGCGCGGCATGCGGGTGACCGGCTCGGAATTGGTGGGCATGGCGCCGCTGAACGTTTTTTTGGACGCCGGGCGCTATTTTCTGGAAAAGCAACAGCGCTCGACGGGCGTGTCGGAAGCAGAACTCATCAAAATTGCCGTCAAATCGCTGGGCTTAGACGAACTTGGCCCATTCGACCCGGAAAAAAAGATCATCGAATACCAATTGCGGGATGCCTCGCGCAACCGGCTGGCAGGGATGACTTTGGACGCTTTCGCGAATGAAACGGCGTCTGAAAGTCCGGCGCCCGGCGGCGGTTCCATTGCTGCATACGTCGGCGCTTTGGGCGCAGCCTTAGCCACGATGGTCGCCAACCTGTCGTCGCATAAACCTGGCTGGGACGAGCGTTGGAAAGAATTTTCCGATTGGGCTGAAAAAGGGCAGGCGCTGAAAGACAAGCTGCTGCGCTTGGTGGACGAAGACACCCACGCGTTTAATGGGGTGATGGATGCCTTCCGTTTACCCAAAAACACCGAGGAAGAAAAACAAACGCGCAAGGCGGCCATACAAGCAGCAACGTGGCAGGCCATTGAAACCCCGCGCCTGACGATGGAGTTGGCGATGGAAAGTTTTCCAATGGTGCGGGCCATGGTGGAACAGGGCAATCCCAACTCGGTGACCGATGCAGGCGTTGGCGCCCTGTGCGCGCGCGCGGCGGTGTATGCGGCCTATCTGAATGTGAAAGTGAATACCTCCGGAATCGCCGACAAAACCAAAGCGGCAGCGCTTTTGACCTGGTGCGAAGCGCAATGCGCCGAAGCGGATCGGCTGGAACACGAAATTTTGGCGCTGGTGCAGGAAAAAATAGGATGATTCGCCGTGCATGTTTTGACATTAGCGCGGGAAAAAACAGGAAAATCTTAAGTCAAACCGGGCCAATTTTGTTATACTTGTGTTGATTTTTCCTGTTTACAAACAGATCAGTTCTATGCAAATCGTAACCGTCACTGACAAAAAAACCTGGCGCCTGTTTCACCGGGTACTCGACGCCGTCTATGCGGGCGATCCGAACTTCGTCCACCCACTCGAAAAAGAGATTGAAGGCATTTTTGATCCGGCGCACAATGGTTTGTTGCAGCACGGTGCGGCCTGCGTTTACGTGTTGCTGGATGAAAAAGCCAAGCCGGTTGGCAGGGCTGCCGCTTTTGTGGACCACGACGGCAATAAAAATGCGACGCATCCGACGGGCGGCATTGGCTTTTTTGAATGTATTCCCAATAAACAATACGCCAAAGCGCTCCTGGAATACGGAGAAGCTTTTTTGCGCGGACAGGGTGTGCACCTTGTGGATGCGCCGGTCAATTTCGGCCAGCGCGACCGCTACTGGGGTTTGTTGGTGAAGGGGTTTGTGCAGGCCATGTACCAGGAAAACTACAACCCACCTTATTATGAAGCATTTTTTTTGCAAAACGGCTATATTCCGTTTGAGCAAATCCTGACGTTTAAAGGCGCAACCGCCGATATCCCTTTCGAGCGGATGCGGAATATTGCCCAGCGATTGAGGGAACGCAATCAGATTGAGATTAAAACTTTGGATTTTAATCACATAGAAAGTTTTGCCCGCGATTTTTGCGAAGTGTACAACGCCGCTTTCGACAGTTTTGCCCATTTTAAACCGCTGGATCCCGCTCAGGTGGTTCAGTTTATGAAAGAAGCCAAAGGCGTAGCCGACCCGGGATTAGCCTGCATTGCCTATTGGGAAGGACAACCGGCGGGCCTGATTGCCCTTGCGCCCGACATCAACCCGTTTATCCGCCATGCCAAAGGCAAACTCAATTGGTGGACGATCCCGTTGTTCCTGTTCAAATACCGGTTTGCCAAAACCAAAAATGCGAAGGGGCTTGGCTTTGGCGTCCACGCTGATTACCGCTCGAAAGGCATTTTCCCGCTTTTGCTCGATTTTTTGTCCACCCCCCACAACGTCAACACCTATCCTTATATGTATCTGGCGGGCATCCGCGGGCACAACCATGAAATCCAAAGCATGTATTCCAAAATGAATGTCAAAACCGACCGGGTTCACGTGGCATTCCGAAAAGCTCTGGTTGACGGCGCACCTATTATACCTTTCGAGTTTTTGGAAGTTAATGAATCGGCTTGATGCTGACCGATATCCTATGGTTCCTCTTTTTTTTCGCTACCCTGGTGCAGATTGCTTACTGGTTTTTTGGCTTGTCCGGACTATTGCATTATCGCCCCCCCGAAACGGCTCATCCTGACCAACCGGGGGTGTCCATCATCATCTGTGCACGCAACGAAGCCGAAAATCTGAAAAAAAATCTTGGCCGGATACTAAATCAAAACTACCGTTCCTTTGAAGTTTTGGTCGTAGATGATCATTCTTCTGATAAAAGTGCACAGATAGTTTTGGAATTTCAAAAAACACATCCTATCTTGCACCTACTTTCCGTAGAGGACGCTAATCTTCGAGGAAAAAAAACAGCTTTGAGCATAGGGATTGAACATTCCCGATTTGAAACCATACTTTTAACCGATGCGGATTGTGCGCCTGCAAGTCCGAATTGGTTGGAAAAAATGCAAAGTCTTCTTCAAGGAGACATTCAAATTGGAATCGGTTACGGTCCTTACACCACACACCAGGGTCTTTTAAACGCTTTTATTCGTTTTGAGACTTCTTTTACGGCTATCCAGTACCTTTCCTTTGCAATTTATGGTTTTCCTTACATGGCTGTAGGGAGAAATTTAATTTATCGGAAATCTCTGTTTTTTCAGCAGGGAGGTTTTCGAAGCCACGCGCATGTCCTTTCCGGCGATGACGACCTTTTCGTCAACGGAGCGGCAAGCGCCCAAAACACCGCTGTAACAATACATCCAGATACCTTCGTTTTTTCGGAGCCGAAGCGTACCTGGAGAGGCTACTACGACCAAAAGTCAAGACATCTGACCACAGGAAGGCATTATCGCCTCCGACATCGCATCGCATTGGGCGGGCTATCAGCCAGTCATGCGTTGCATTATGTCTGCGCGATTGCCCTGCTGACCTGTGGCGCGTTTGCACCAGTTGTATTATTCACCTGGCTGGCGCGAATGGGCGTAGTGCTTTTTGTTTACGGCAAATCTTTGCGGAAGTTACAAGATCCAGGTCTTTTAATCTGGGTTCCGCTCCTCGATGCTGTTTATGTTTTGTACTATTTCCTGCTCGCGCCGGCTCTAATTGCCGGAAACGGGAAACAATGGAAGTAGTAGCAAGAACAGCCCTCTCTGCACGGGCGATTCAGGATTTTGATCTGGTTAAGGATGCCGTAAAAGGCGATCAAAAAGCGTATGCCATCCTCATGGACCGCTACCGGCATTCCATTTACAACCTGATGTTCAGGATGGTCAGTGACCGCGAAGACGCCAACGACCTCACGATTGAGGCTTTTGGCAAAGCTTTCGTCAAGTTGCCCAGCTATGTGCCGCGTTATGCGTTCAGTACCTGGCTGTTCAAAATTGCCATCAACAATTGCATAGACTATATCCGCAAAAAGCGCCCGCACGTGATGTCCATTGACGACCCGGTGGAACCAGACAGTGAGCAGGACTACACGGCCAGTATCCGCG
>JALHRK010000494.1 GCA_022841505.1 Saprospiraceae bacterium
ACGCGAGCGGAGGCCGCTGAAGCCGCTTACAGAAGAGAGATTGCTATGGAGAAGGAGCAGCAGGCGCGAGATTTGAATATCGCGCAGGGAATCAGAGACAGAATGGAGGACGAGGACGCACAAGACGAGTGGATGAGACAGGATCGCGTTACTTTGAGACGCGCTCGCGAGCAGCCGGAGCCGGAAGAAGAGGACCAGGAAGCAATGGGCCTTTTGGCCGAGCAGGCTGATCGAGAGGCGGCCCGCCGAGAGAAGCGAATGCGGTTCACTGGGATCGATGTCGACGCCGAGGAGGGCAGTGGAGAAGAAGAGAGCTTTCAGATGTCCAGTCAAGTTGACAGTTGCGGAGAAAATGAGGTTGAGTTGATGGAAGACTCGGAATAAAATAATTTTTTGTCATGGGTGGAGGGCCTTCCTGTCTTTCAGATGACAACAAAAAGTTGATTCTGTCCAGCGGTGCAAGTGCGGTAGTTGCTCCAAACGGCGTTTATCCCATTCCAGTGTTGGATAATTATTTCAACACATGTGATGTGACATCAAATTTGTTATTGCCTTGCCCAATAGCTCTAGATGCAGGCCTAAGAAACTGCAATGAATGCGGTTTTACAAACAACAAAATTCAATGGAACGCTTCAGATTTAAGCGCCGGTCCTCATTGTTTGACAGACGCGGAATACAACAGTGCCGACGCGTGGAACACGGATCAAGTGTCACTCGGGATTTTCATGCAGCATCAAACAACATGGGCAAGAATCCAAGATTTGTGTGGAGGAGTGAAAGTGAAAAATGGCGCTGGTATCGAGGTGGCACTGGAAGAACTTTTGTGGCCAGAGTTTTATCATTTTTACAACATGGACATTGGAAAATGTCAAGTTGACAATTTTTTGGCTGCTTATCCTGAAACCCCGGTTGCCGCTCAGACCGCGTTGAAAAACAATTTTGCTGATGACATACAAGCGCAATTTGGGTTGTTAAATGGCTATGATTGGCCTAACAGCAGATTAACGCTGAATTATCAAGCTGGTGATGGCTCGACTGCTTTTTCGACGACCGCAGATCCGGCTTTTATTCTGGGCTTTGCAAACAGTCAAGTGGAATGGACAAGTGCTGACGGAAAACAAGGAACGGATGTTTTTGAAGGATTGAAAGCGGCTTACCGAAGACTTCCGTTGCAGGATACGGATTTTGTATCAGGTTATTTTGGTAATCCTTTTTGGACTGACGCTGAATGGCAACAAGCTTTTCGATTGGCATTGGGTGTTGATTGCGGTGGCGCAGGTGTCGCGGCTGGCTCGCAGATTTCTACTCCTGCTGACTGGTTTGATGTGTGGGCTCAAAATTACATTAATGCAGGGCTGGCCGGAGGAGGAGGAAGTGCAGATCATTATTTTGATCCAAAATTGCACGCCGGCGAGGTGAATCCTTACTCTGATCCTGATTACGCCGGAAATTTGCCGTATCAGATTCCATACGATTACGTAGGAGGAAACATGATTCATCGTGTAACTCTTGACCCGACTGCTCACGGTTACGACAACAAATGCGATTCAAAAGATATCACAGAAAAATATCTCCCTATTTTGGGTGGCGTGTTGTTGGGAGGAGTGACATCAATGATTGTGCCAGGGGAATTTGCTAAGGTCGGGGCGTTTGGGCTTGGTGCTTACACTGGTTACGAAGTAATAAGTTCTGTTTACGGAAGAACGGCACTTTGGTGGCAAGGGACGATTTATCAAAACGAAGGAGAAAAAAACGCCGCTCTTGCTATATCCGTCGGCTTTGCGCCTTTGTGTATCGCCGGGTTGTTTGAACTTGGTTTTGTGCCTGTGCAATTGTCGACTGGAGCATCAAAGATAAGTTTTTTGGGTATGGTCGGGGCCATGGGTTATTACATTTTGTATCCCGGAGTATCCACAATTTTGGTTGACGGCGGAGATTTTTTGGAAATGCTTCTTGCTCCTGTTAGTGCGGTAACGGGTGTAATTCACTGGATCGATGATGGATGTGCTGGTCATCAAGTGCATTGGAACACGGTTTGCAAATGTGAACAATCAAACGCTAAACCGTTGATGACAGACGCGCTTCTGGAAGATTTGAATGGCGTGACGGGAAAACAATTGCAATTGAGAACAGAATGTATGGAGGCGGCTTTGACGACAGGAGTTTGGGGAACTGATCCTTATTTTATGGGCGATTGCAGTTCAAACGGTTGGATGAGCACACCTACTGCTTGTTTGTCTGCTGGGGAATGGGCTTATGATTTGTGGCCGCAAGAATTGGAGTCCTTAGCAAGGCCTATGAAAAATCAAATACTGCCTTGTCTTGACCCCGAAAATCCGTCAATGCTTCCACCGACAGAAGCAGATGCCCCGTGTGCAAAATACGGAAAATATGCCCGAATGGGAGGCGCGACTTTAAATCGCATGGGTTCTGAAAAAACGTGTTACGACTTTCGAGCGCCGGGCAATACAACTGATCCGACCCAACCCGGGCCTTCTATGCAATTGGGGTTGCCGACCTCTTATGATTGGTCAAAGGTCGGCCCTGCTGCCCCTGCTCAAAGTGATTGTGTGATACTTTAATTACTTTTTTCCTGGCACTGGGCCGTTGTCAAAAGAAAGCAAAGGAGTTTCGACCAACTGACTGTCATTTGGATCGAAATAAATGATTTTCTGCTGACTTGGCTGCCAAAAACGTTGATATTGATTGACGGCGCAAGTTTGAGGTGTTTTCAAATTTTGAATCGATGCTTTTGGCACCCACGCTTCCAAAATGTCACCGGGTGTAGGACCCAAAGCTGGGTCAGGAAAAAACTGAAGTTCTTCCAAACTTTGACAATGATCAACCATAGGACTTGGACCGGGCAAAAGATCAAAATTTCCGTCTCCAAGATTAAGCCCCCAGTAACGCTGATATCCCAGTGCTTTTCCTACGGCAGTTGCGTAAGGAACAAAAGCGACTTCCGGGTTCCAAACATGATACGACGGATCGCTTCTGCTGTCAAATTGCTGGCCAGTGTTGTCCTGAGTTGATCCTGAATTAAAACAGAGTCTTGTGGTTCTGTTTGGGGGAGCAATGTGACTTTCTCCGATGTCAGGAAAAGTTGAAATGTTTTTTCCGTCGTAAAATCGACAAAGACCACGCTCGCTTTCACTGCCTCCAAATTCATCGCCTTTCCATGCCATATTTCCATTACCATCGACGTAACGCACGTTATTTCGCTGATCTGCAGGAAGAAGATTGCTGTTCACAAAACAAGCAGTTTGGGAAACGTCCCATGTTGGATGTCCTGCGTTTTCAAACAAATTTTGTTCGTTGTTCCAGACTTGGCAACTAGGGCGAAAGTAATCGTGGCTGTCTACTGGGCTGTCAGGGTGAATGGGTTTGCCTCCTGGAAAATTGGGATCAAGACCGTCATTTTGGTCGTAAGGAGCAGGCGTTTTTCCTTTTCGTCGGTATCGATAAGCTAACGCAACACACAAAAGACCGACCGCAGTTGAAAAAATTTGAATAGGGGGAACCCTGCTCATCTCACAAAAACACGATTTACTTGGGAGACCCGCATTTGGCAATAAAAGCAGCATCGACTGGTTGACGATACCAGTAAAAAAAGTTGCCAATTTTGACCGGTGTTGCATGATCATCATAAGGGGAAACGCGGTAACCGCTGTAAACGTTCTCTCCTTGAACTCCCATCGGAACAACAAAAAGTTGAGGTGAATTGGGGCATTCGTAAGAGCCGGCCACTGGTGGAACCGGTTTCTTGAGAGAAATTGGGTTAGGCGGATTCAACGAAACAGGCACTGGCACCACAGGAATAGGCAAACTAACAGGCGCAGGAGTCACTGGCACCGGTGAACTGACCGGTGCCGGTTTCAGAGGAATAGGAGAACTAACCGGAACAGGGGTGACAGGAACAGGCGAACTCACAGGAACAGGGACAACTGGAATTGGAGATGACACGGGCGGGCTTTGAACCGGGATAGGTTTCTGAGCCGGGTCATCTCCAGTTTTTGCTTCTTTGTCAATCCAATAGTAAACAAGACCGAGTCCTCCCAAAAACAAAGCAATATCAATAATTTCGCTCATGACCCTTTACTTTTTTGTGAGTTCATCGTAAAGAGCGGTTGTTGCCCAGTAGCCCGTTCCGACGGTGCCATAGTAAAAGGCGCCCGTGATGAAATCGCCGCTTGCCAGCCGTTCCACAATAGGAATTGGGTTCCCAAAAATGTAGTAGCCAGCACCAATACCGACTGCCGCACCCACCACAGCCTTTGGCATCGTGTCCTTGTTCTGAAAATCCTTCACAATAGCGACGGGCCAGAGAACAATGGTGTTGACTCCGTGAACAGTTGAAATTATACCACCCATTTAGTTTTTTGCAAAAATAAGGGCGATGGATGTGGACTCGGACACGCAGTCGTCAATCACGTCTTCAGCGGAAACAGTTGT
>JALHRK010000495.1 GCA_022841505.1 Saprospiraceae bacterium
TGAACCGCCCGTATCGGCGCGTAAATTTGCGCTTGATATGGCGCAAAATGGCTAATTGCAGCTTGCTTAAAACCTTCATTGGATTAAACCCTTGCGCTGCTATCCAGCAAATACACATGCAGGGGTTTTTTGTTTCCTGTTGGTTTTAAGTTGCTAAAATGAATATACTATGGAAGTCCGATTAATACAAGATTTTGATGCTTTATGCAAATACCAAAAGAAGTTTACAGACAGATTGCCGCACAGTATATCGCATTTGAAGGCAACAAACTTAATATGATTGACGCTATCACCCATTTTTGCATCTACGGGATTTATTTTGGCTTTCTTGATGAAAGTAACCCGCGCCGCCTTGAAAACTTTGATGCAAAAGAGATGGCATGGTGGATACTGGCGGCAATCTTTGAATATGATAAACGTCATGAATTTGTATCGAATCAGCAGATTGCCAATATCATGGGCGTTCACAGGAACACAGTTTGGGCGGCGGCGCGGGTTATGATGCTTACAGGGCATTTAAAAAAGATTAGTACGTCGTCAAAAGGCACAAAATACAGTCTGATAAAAACAGAAGGTATACCAGACTTCATAACCAAAATTGTGCATGAAATTTTTGAATTATCACCTGACTCCCCCGAAGTAAAAGCAGCACGGTGGAATCCGTTCACCCTTAAATGGACTTCCGATTATGTTGCTGTGCCGTTAATTACCAAAAAGTGACACTTTGCAACAAAGTGTCACTTAAACATCACACCGTATCATCTTTGTCTATTTTTTCATCCAGCGCGGCATAGGCAGCCTTTAGAGCCTCTAGCGTGATTTCCTTGCCAACGTAGCGTTTATAGAGCTTGCCCCTGAATTTCCGGTATGCATACCAGAACACGCCCGATGTCCGCACTTCCCGCCGCACAGTGAGCAAATCAATATCATGCGACTGTTGACGAAACGAGAAAGATTTAGCGTGTTCGCTGTCAACCCACCACAACCAGTCTTTATCCCCCACCATGCCCGTGATAGCGATAGGCAAGCCCATGAACATATATTTAATCTGATAAAAGCGCCCAGTAACCACCGTTGCCCCGCTGTTTGGCGAACCCTTGCGACTTGGCATAAAAAAACCCCCTTTAAACGGTCTACACAAGTTACCCAATACCATTTAACCATTCTATGGGTAACTTGTCAAGACCACAAAACACCGTTACCCATAGACTTTTGGGTAATTCTGTAGATTTTAAGGTTTTAAGAATTTAGTATCCCCCAGACCAAAACCTAGCCTAAAATCTAAGCGAGCAAGTGAGCAGGTGTGCAAGTGAGCAAACGAAAACGCAAAAAGCGTTCACACAAGCGTTCAGACAATCCAAGCGTTCAGACAATCGAACAATCGAACACGAAAAACCATAACACCGTAAAACGCAAAAACTGTTAGATTGCGTGTTAGATTGCGTCTATTTTCCAATTTACTGATTTCCCGCGTGCCAATATCCGGTAAATTGCACGGTAAATCAGACGGTAAATTGAAAACTTCTGATAAGCGTTTTTGCATATCCACAAAGACCATTGTGTAAAGCACCACCTCCCCCACCACCTCCCCCACCACATGCCCCACCACACTGCTGTAATTTTTCGTGCTTGCTTCATGTCGTATAATGCGTGTTATTAACGCATACCAACTGAGAAGGGAAGGGTAAGTGACTCAAAATGTTTTTATCACGATAAGTAGTCTGTAGCCATTAAGCGACTCTCATGATAAATTCCGTAGGTTTATAGATTTATAGATTTAGACCACCCAAAAGCCCTAAATCTAAGCGTAAATCTAGCCCTAAATCTACCGATGCTACAGCAAACGGTCAGACGAGCAAACGATAATGGGCGCTTATATCATCGTTTGGGCTATCGTTTGGGCTATCGTTTGGAAACGCAAAAACGCCCGTTTTTGGGCGTTTTGGGGCAAGTGTATACTCTGATTGCCTAACAGGAGTTTAGCGATTGCGCGGTTTGCTTTCCGCGTGGCTACGGTATCGTATAGTGAGCCGTTGCCGTCGTTTCAGTGGGCAACCTGAATATAGCATACACCGAGTCTTGTGTCAATTAATGCGTGTGCCTTGCAGGGGCAAAAAACACCCCTGCTGCGTTACACGCGCCCACTTCACTCAGGCGCAGGTCTACAACCGATAGACCGCGTTTTACCGCTTATTTGGGCGATTGTGGCGGTTGTAAGGTGGAAGGGTGCTTTTAGCACCAACATGGTCACAAACACCGTTATCATCGCAATAATCACCGCAGAGAGGGCATTGATGCAGAACCCCGCAGTTTAGCCCGAATTGGCATTGTAAATAATACTCGGAGCGCCGCACACGAATGTAAATTGAGAAGATAGGCGCGTTTTCGAGGTACGAATGACGTTCAACCGCAATCTGAATGAAAGACATGGTAAAATTCTCCAAGAGCTAAGGTCTAAGAACGGGCTAGAGGCTTTTCAATGCGCCCACAGACAAGCTGGGCGCATTGACCCAAAAAAAACGTTTATTTCCGTGACACGCAGCGCGTCACATCAGAATCACCCCCTTTCGAGTTATCAAGTTCAACATCGTGACATTGCCAACCGGACTCTAGCGTCCATTGCCAGCGTCGCCGCGCCTTTTTATGAGAAGCTGCCCCGCGAAATTCCGGACCCGGCAGCGGCAGATTAAACGCAGCGCCATCGGCAGCCGCAGCGCCATCGGCAGCCGCAGCGCCATCGGCAGCCGGAGCAGCGCAAGGTTGCAATTTATCGGTAAATGATTCCACCAAACTGAGAAGCGCCGCATTATCAGCCGCGTCCGAAGATTGCGCCGCAAGCAGCAATTCGGCGCGTTTTTCTTCATGTTGAACCAAAAACCAGCGCCAATGCTCAATTTCCGCCACAATGGGCTTCGACTGACCAGCCGCCGCCGCAAGGATATTTTCGACACTCTCGCCAAAACGTGCCTTAAGCCCGTTAGAGATAGAAAATATGCGTTTACCCTTCATTGCCAGCGCATATTCAAGCCACCGCGCCGCCGCCCGTTTATTGCCCCCCATGCCAGCTTCTAATAAGCCATACATCGAAGAGTCCTTAGAAGCGCCGCCCGACATTTCGCGGGCAACCCCCTCACCAGCAGCACGCCCGAACTTGACTAAGTAATCCGCAATGGATGAAGGGGCAAATGACGCGGTAACAGCAATCCCCCGCGCCGCACTTCCCCCGATGCGTTCAAGCGATGTGAGATAAATATCTTCAATCGTGGCACCAAGAGCGCGGGCAGGAGAACCAACGCGCCGCAGCCGCCGCAGCGTAGCAACCGCCGCCGCCTGTTCTTGCCCGCTGGAAGTCGTGACAAGCGTTTCCGCAGCCGCCGCCGCAGTATTGACCATAGCCAATTTTTCCAGCGCCGCCGCCATTTCAGCCGCCGCCGACCGAATAGCCGCCGCCTTCGTTTCCAGCGCCGCAATCCGTCGCGCCGCCGCATCTTTACGGGCAATATGCCGATGAGAAGCAGCCGATAGCCGTAGCGCCGCCGCCTTCGTTTCCAGCGCCGCCGCCAATTGATTGCCCGTTGCCGTTTTGGGGTCAAAAAACATCAGCATGTGAGCATGGTGATGATCGCCATCGTTTCCGGCGGTAGCCTCATAGACCACAATAAAGCCGACGAAGCCCGTTGCCGCTTCAAAATCTTGCCAGCGAGTGCCTTGTATCATGCCCCGAATAGCCGCTTTTAGCCGTGTGAGGATAGCAGCAGACGACTCCCCCGCATTGTGGCGCAAGGTGAACGCAACGTGCGCGGCAACACAGCCTTCAGCCGCCGCCGCCGCCAGATAAGCCGAAACACGCGAGGCACGCGCCGCCGCCGCTGTTTGGATGCAATGCAAGCACGAATTAGACTCGCATTGTTGCAAATTGGCATAACCCGCCGCTTTGCCACCATACAGCCGTAGTTCTGCTGTCATGTTGGGGACTTCCCACCGCCGACAAGCCCGCCGCCGCTTTGCCCATGATGTGAGGTTTTCGTCTTTGCGTGCCGCCGCTGAGATGAGGTTAGCAGCATAATTTGCGAGTTTATATCGTGCCGCCACACGCCCGTTTTCGGTAGATTTTTCAGGAGTGACACTTTTGGAAACAGCAACCGCGTAGTTACCAAGCAGGGCATTTTCAAGATTATCAGCAACAGAATCAGCATGTTTTTCAGCATAAACAGGCAAAGCATTAATTTTGCGTTGTTCTCTTAACGCAAAAGGATTAGCAATTAATGAAGAACCACCAGAACTACCCAAAACAACCACTTTATGTTATCCTACGGGTATGAACCGCCCGTATCGGCGCGTAAATTTGCGCTTGATATGGCGCAAAATGGCTAATTGCAGCTTGCTTAAAACCTTCATTGGATTAAACCCTTGCGCTGGTACGGTCAAATACACATGCAGGGGTTTTTTG
>JALHRK010000496.1 GCA_022841505.1 Saprospiraceae bacterium
CTTCGCTAAACCCCAATGCACACCTCATCACCGGACTGATTTGTGGGTATCGTATAGAAGAAATCGAAAATCCTTTGACCAAACAGGTCCGGTATTTGGATAAGTTGGTGGATGAGTTAGCAAAGGGCAGGAAGATGGAGAAGATTTTGCGCAGTTAAAAACCATTTTATGACAACCAAAATATTCCTTCCAGCAATTTTAGTTTTGGCGCTCGTTTCGTGTGACAATAATCGCACCCAACAGGCCCCTAAAGTATTGACAATCCAAAGTCCATCTTTTGATGATTACGTTTCAAAAGGGAGTTATGACGACCTGGTTGAAAATCTTTACAAAGAACTTGTAAGTCAGAACATTGATTTGGAAAAACTGGAGGACAAAATTGACGAGCTCCAAAAAAGCAAAGGGGATACCCTCAATTTGTTCAACCAATTCACCGAAAAGAATCAAGCCTATTACAATTCGGTGGATGGGCATATTTCAGGTATTCAGGACTCTTTGTTAAGAAAGAAAATGAAAGCTTTGATCGCCAACAATTTGGCTGCCTACAACTCCTCCATCGCCAGACACCACGAACTTCTGCAGCTCATTCAAGCCAAAAATCTGACCATCAATGACCTGCATAAAATTTTAAAAATCGTAAAGACCCTGCCCTTGATGGAGCAATATCAACGCGACAATTTGCCGGACATAAAGTCAATTGAAGGCTACATTAAGCAGCAGGATGATGTAATCAACTATGCTGACACGCTTATTCAAAAGTAGACCTGTTTGCACGTTTAAGATTACACACAGTCTCGCCGAGTAAACCTGAGTTCGGCAGAGTTTATACATCTAACTCAGCGAAACTCCGTGCTAACTCTGTGAAACTCCGTGTCACAAAAGGCTCTCCGAAATCTTCCTCCCTCACATTTTTTTCATAACGACGCACCAAAACTTGGCCGTAAGGATTATTCGCACTTACTTTGCAACTCAAAGTACTTTCAATGAAGCATTTCGTAGATAAACACTCGATCGTGCGGCAGATCTGGGGGAAAGGCGACACCATCCTTTTCATATTCGCGGGCGCTGCCGCAGAGTTTGCGCTCAACAAGGCCGTAGACTGGCTCTACTTCACGGGCCGCCTGCCTTCCGATCCGCTGGGGCGGCTTTTCTCAACCGTTTCCTACGCCCGGGCAATCGTCTTTGCGGAGCAACAGGCCGCCCTGCGCGCCATTGATGCCATGGCCGCAATCCACGCCGACGTGGAAGCGAAACGCGGCGCAAGCATTCCTGACTGGGCTTACCGGGACGTGCTCTTCATGCTCATTGATTACTCCATCCGATCCTTTGAAGTGTTGGAACGGGCGCTGACCAAGGCCGAAAAAGAGGAAGTCTTCGACGTCTTTTACCGGGTCGGCAGCCGGATGGGCGTGAAAGAGTTGCCCGAAACCTTTGAAGCCTGGAAAAAGATGCGGGCCGAACACCTGCAACAGAACTTAGAGCACAGCCGCTACACGGATGACCTGTTCAGACAGTTTCGTAAACACCTCGGTGCAGTGCGCTACCGGATCCTGCTGGAGTCGCAGACCTTAGTGGCGCCGCAGCAGGTGCGCGAATTGCTCGGCTTCCGGAAAATTTCCCTTTTGAAGCCTCTGATTGGTTTGTATAAACTGACCACACATCTAAACGCTGACTGGCTGCTGAAAGCGCTGATCCTGCCGCCTAAGTATAAAAAGGAGATTCGGGGGCTGGATCGGGAAATGAACTAAAATCACCAAACTTAATACGCACCACACATGAGCCTACTTTTCAATCTTGATCTGATGCATGCCCTGGTAAGGGGAAACAAATGGCACCGGCTTTTTTCCATTTTTTGCCGCGTCTCCTTAGCCGCCGGATTTTTGCCTTCGGGTTACGTAAAAATTGCCGGCGAGCGGTTCACCGATTTAGCCGTGAATCACCCCATGGGGCATTATTTAGACGCTTTGTACCAAACCGGGTTTTATTACACCTTTATTGGCGTGCTGCAAATGGGGGCGGCCATTCTGTTGCTGATTCCCCGCACAGCCACCCTTGGCGCTGTCATTTATTTTCCGCTCATCCTGAACATTTTCATTCTGACGCTTTCAACGCGCTTTGTCGGTTCCCTGCTTTCTTCCCCCATGATGGTCCTGGCCAATTTGTATTTGCTTTGCTGGGACTACCACAAATTAAAATTTATGCTTCCCTTCAATTATCCCCCTCCCCAGATTCCCATTCCTAAATCCGGAAGCCTGAGCAATCGTTTTCCAATTGCTTTTTTTTCGGGGGTGGTTGTCACCATTTTTTTAGTTGGCCTGACCGCTTTCAATGCCTTTAACATCCAGCCGTTCAATACTTTACCTTCTTGTCAGCGGCAATGCCCGGACAGCAGCAAACCGACTGCCTGTTACGAATTTTGTGATTGTATTCATACGAAGGGGCGACCGTTGAATGAATGTTTGGAGGTTTATAATAAGGCGCCGGAGGAGGTTGTGAAGGTAGAGTAATCTTCTGATGCTGAGTAATTGCTTTGTTGTGGGGGTTGGGGATTTTTTTTACTTTTGTTTGATGTGCCTTGAATAGTACACATATTCAAGCGTTACCACCCATTATAAAACAACACCGTAATCAAGAGATTAACTGGGGGTAACATGTCAAAAACTACAACCTTAAAATTAAGATCACAAATAGAAACATAAATATGCAAAATTTACAAGATGCTCAGCAAGATATGAGAGAAGGCTATGCCTACGGCTCAATTGGAGTTATTGTATCTGGCTTAGTTTGGTTGCTTTCTTGTTTGGCTATGTATTATTATTCATCCCAACAAGCGATATGGACGCTGATTATTGGGGGAATGTTTATTTATCCTTTAGGAACGCTAATTGAAAAACTTATGGGGCTTAAGGGTAGTCACAACAAAGACAACCCGCTGGGTAAACTGGCCATGGAAGGTACCATTTGGATGATTATGTGCATTCCATTAGCTTATGGTTTGTCTCTCATTAAAACAGAATGGTTTTTCCAGGGTATGATGATGATTATTGCGGGGCGATACCTGACTTTTGCAAGTATTTACGGTCTGCGTCTTTACTGGGGGTTAGGCGCATTACTTGGATTAAGTGCTTATGGCCTTTTTAGAATGGGTGCAGGGGACTTTACCTCTGCATTGACTTGTGGTATAATTGAAATTATATTTGGCATGGGGATGTATGGACTTTTCAGGTATGACAAAATGAAATCTACAAACATAATTTTAACAGCAATACTTTTTACCATTTTCACAAGTTGCTCAAACAACAGACTTGAAGAAAAAGGTTTTCCTGTAAACAACTCACCCGATACAGAGGATAGTGACGATGAAAAAGTTGAAGGAATCAGCAACGATTCTGTAAAATTTGACACCCGACCAAGCAATGTTTTGTTGACAGGAATTACAAATGTAAGACTAACAACAATTTACAAAGTAAATCTTAACAAAAAGGACGGAACAACTTTTATCGGCTCAAACAATTACCTGTACAGTGACACAGAAATGGGGCAAGGGAATAATTGGAATGGAAATTTCATTCCCGGTTTGGAAGGCTTATATGGCTATAACTTGGTAAATATTTCACATTACGACATTCAAAACAACAAAAAGAAAGATTTTTTTGACAAGCCCGTTTTAATAAAGACCCTTTATTTTCCTGCTTCTTCGAAGGACACCCTGAACAACAAAATAGTAAAAAGAAATTATTTTTTAGTTTCGGTTTACAATGAAGACACCAATACAGATGGGTTTATCAACCAGAAAGATTTAAGACGCTTTTACTTATTTGACAGCAACGGAGAAAGGCAAAAACAATTGGTGCCTGAAAATTACTCAGTATTCAAATCCGAATACGACCCTGACAATGATTTCATGTTTGTTTTCGCGCGTTTAGACCGCAATGAGAACGGACAAATAGACGGCAATGAACCAATCAACATTTTTTGGGTGGATTTAAAATCCCCAACTAAAACAGGGCAACAATATTAATGTTTGACCAAAACAAACAGCATATGACAAAGCCAAAAACAGTGCAGGAATACCTGCTATCAGCGCCTGAACAGGCACAGGAAAAGCTGCAAGAACTGCATGCCTTATTAAAATCCATTGCACCAAACGCAACAGAAGAATTGAAGTGGGGGCAGCCGGTATTCATTGAAAAAAGGATTCTGTTTTCGTATGCTGCATTTAAAACCTATTTGAGGTTTATGCCCACAGGGCCGTCCTTAGAACCATTCAGAAGTGAATTGTCTTCCTATAAAACGGGTAAAGACACCATTCAATTTCCCTATGATGAACCTTTACCCAAAGATTTGATCGAAAAAATAGCAGGGTACCGATACAAGGATGTTATGGAAAATGACGCGAAATGGATGTATTAACGCCCCCCACAGCCGTTAGCAGCAATGACAGG
>JALHRK010000497.1 GCA_022841505.1 Saprospiraceae bacterium
TAGTCGTGTCCAACGCCGGGGCCGTTGCTGCTTTCCACTTCCATATTGAGCTGGGCGCCGCTTTGGTAGTTGTTGGTAAAAATCAACTGGCCGGGGGGAAAGCCAGGAGAAACCGTGCCGTTGTTGGCCAATTCGGGTTCAAAATCCAATTCGCCGGAACCGCTGAGGAGACCGTTGTTGGCAGCTGCAACGTAGCATTCAAAGTAGCCGTCGAGCTGCCAGGTACCGTTGTTCGTGAGGGTGCCGCCATTGCCGCCATCGTGGATGCCGCCATAGTTGGTGAGGAGCAGGTTGTTGTTGGTGAACGTGCCGTTGTCCATATCGTAGCCGCCATCCTGGGTGGTCGTGCCATTGTTCGTAATGCTGGCGTATAAAACCTGGCCATAGAATGATTTCTCCACGGCTGGAGTTTTGGATTTGGTTGAAAAATCAGTTGTCGTGGTAGGTTTGATTTGGCTTGAAATCATAGAAGTCGAGGCGCCAACCAAAGACCCGCCGCCACCGCCGCCACTGCCGCCGATTTCGAGTGTTGCCCCGGTTGCGATGGTCACGTCGGTTTCGATATTGCCGTAATTCCATTCCATAGCTGTCAGAATGGTCAGGTCTTCCGATCCCGACAAATTGCCGTAAAGGCTGAATTGTTCCCCAGAAAAAACAAGCGGGGTATTCAGGGTGAGGGCGTTGCTGATTTCTAACCGCCCGCCGCCGCTCAGGGTGGAACTGCTGTTGAAGACATCGCTTCCGCCAAGAACCAGCGTTGCGCCGGTTTCAATGGTGAGCGCAGCATTGTTCGTCAGGCCGTTTTGCAGGTATGCCGTTCCTTCTCCGACAACAATGCTGCCGTCGTTGATGATTTGGATGTTGACGTAAACGCCGTAAGGATTGTTCTGAATTTGCAACAAACCCGTACTGGCATTTGTGAAAACTTGTCCGGAATAATTGCTAAAAGTGCCATCGCCACCCACAAAAAACTGGTGATTATTGGCCACGTTGCCGTCGGTGTACCAACCTGCATTGCTGTTGAAAATGCCGTTGTTGGTCAGGTTGGTGGAAATGTATTTGGAACCATAACCTTCGGTGGTAAAAATGCCGCTTGCCGCAATGTTTACCGGAACGGAAATATCGCCCGAAAACCAGGTTGCAGCGCCCTGCACGTCGAGACTTGCGCCCGTCGTGCTGCCGAGATTCCCGGCAATTTCAAGGGTGAGCGCATTGGTGATCAATGTGCCTGCCAGCATCCAACCGCTCCCGGCGATGCGCAGGGTACCATTTCCGGAGACGCTGCCGCCTGCGAGGTTGCTGCCGTCTTTTACGGTCAGAACCGAGCCCGAAGCGATGGCTACGTTGCCAGTATTGTCTAATTTACCAACCTCCATTGTGCCGTTGTTCAAAGCAAAATTTCCCCCGGTCTGGTTGTTTAAAAATAGATTAAAAACCAAGTCTCCGGTTGAAGTTTTATCCAGCAGACCGCTATTGTTGAAATCGCCGGCGACGTAGTAGGAAGGGCCGAACAGGCTGCCGGTTGTGAGGTGGAACGCGCCCGTGTTGTTGACCACCGCGCCGATGCTGGTGTCCAGGTCCGTGTCGCAATTCACAACGCCGTGGTTGGTCAGCGTACCACTCAGATTTTTAAAATCCATGCCACTGATGTTCATCACACCACCTGTTTCAATCACAACCGGGTTGCCGATAGAGCCGCTTACCCATTCCACCCCGTTGGTGAAGGTCAGGATGCCCGTGCCGGTTGTCCCATAAAAATTTGCGTCAAGCACAAAGGTCTGAACAGCGATGCTGACGGCTGCATTTACAGCAATCGGAGCAGCCAGGGTGAATGTGCCTGCACCGCTGATGCTGGCGCCGGTTTCCAAACTATTGGTATTAAATCCGTTGAGCTGCGCGTTTGCGCCTGCTGCGATTTCGATGGCGCCCGCATTGGTGAGGCCGTTTAGGAAAAGGTTTTCACCCGGTACTTGCACGGTACCGGTGTTGTTCAGGAAGGTCACCGTCACGTTGCCGCCTGTGTTTTTCACCAAAGTCCCCGCGTTGTTGATCGTGCTGGCTGCGTTGATGCCGCCCGCCAGGTTGAGTGCGCCGTTGTTCGTCATTGTGCCGCCGCCGAAACTGACATTGGCATTCATGGTGCCGTTGTTGGTCAGGGTCGTGCTGCCGCCAATGCCATGTGCGCCTGCAGTCGTCAGGTCGAGCGCACCGCCGGCTGCAATGGTGACCGGACAGTTCAAGTTGGCGCTTTTCCAGGAAACGTGCTGACTGAACGTAAGCGGGCCGGCGCCGTTGAGTGAGGCCAGCAGTTCGGTTTCAGCGATGTCGAAGTTAACGTTTGTGGTGTTATTTGCCGTAAGGCCATTGGAAAAAATAAGGTACGTGCCTGCCCCGGTAAAACTTGCGCCGTTTTGAACGATGGTCCGGTTTGCGCGGAAGGTTGCGCCGGCGGACACGCTCAGGCTACCTGCATTGGTGAAATCGGAACTGACGTGAAGTTCGCCGTTTTCAACAACCACGCTGCCATCTGTGTGGTTGGTCAAGGGCACGCCCATGTTGAAGGTTCCGGACGAAGTGGATGGTTTGAGGACTGTGCCGTGGTTAAAAATGCCTGGTGTGGCCGCAAAAATGCCAATGGTATGGGCGCCGTTGAGCGAAAGCAGGCCGTTGTTGCCAATTTGCCCGGCGCTCAGGGTTAAATTCGTGTTGATGTTCAGCGTTCCGTTGTTGGTGGTCGTACCCGTAATGCCGTGGTTACCGCCCGGATTCATGTCTACCATACTGCCGCTTGCAATCGTCACCGGTGCGGCAAAAGTACCGGCGATCCAGTCAACATGACCAGCCAGTATGACGACACCCGCGCCGTTCAGACTGGCATTTACCACGATTTCGGAAAATCCAATGGCAACCGGGCTGGTATTCACCGCAGTTAAACCATTATTTTGGATGATGAACGTGCCCGGGCCAGTGTAGGTACCGCCGTTTTGAGCCTGAGTAAAGAAGGAACGCAGGGTCGTGCCGGCGTTCACAATAATTTCGCCCGCATTAAACAGGTTGCTGCTGCAATGCAGTTCGTCTTGTTGCACCAAAAGCTGGCTGCCGGGTTCGTTGAAGAGTTGAACCCCCATGTTGTAGGTACCGATAGCGCCCGCAGGCTTTTGGATGAGGCCATAGTTGTGGATGCCTTCCGAAGCGTGATAAATCCCGTTGGTAAAGGCGCCGTTGAGGTTCATCGTGCCATGGTTGTCTAAGCGGCCAATGTCGAACCCAAACGAATCGTTGACGTTGATCGTACCGTGGTTGGTGGTTGTGTTGGTGATGCCTTTCAGTCCGCCGGGGTTGATGTCCACCACGCTGCCGGGTGCAAACGTAACCTGGGCAAACAGCGTTCCAGCTTTCCAGTCTAAATGGTGCAGAAAAGTAATCGGCCCGGTTTGTTTGATGCCCTGGCTGTTCAGTTCTGTTTCGGAAACATCCACGGTGATCAGGTCGGTATTGTTCATGTATAGGCCGTTGCCGGTTGATTTCAACAATCCGCCACCGGTGAGCGTCGTGCCATTGTAAATTCTGAAATCGTAGCTGTGGAAAGTAGCTCCAGTTGCGATGTTGATGGGCGCATAGTTGTCGAGGCTCGCTGCGTAGAGTTCGCCTGCTTCAACGATGGTTTCCGAGCCCGGCCTGTTGATGTGACCACCCAGTAAAATCTGGAAGACGCCGCCCAGACCGGTACGCCGAACGGTGCCGTAATTGTCGAGCACTGCGGGGTTGTTGATGATTTGGAATTTATAACCATCGGTAAGATTCAATACCCCTTCTTCCTCGTTTTTGAGCGTGGAGTAGTTGACGGCTACATTGGCGCTCACGGTCAATTCACCAAAATTGAACAAGTTGGCGTTTAGTCCCAGGTTGCCCTGCCAAAGTCCAGCGCAGCCAATGCCGAGGTAGACCGGTACGGCCACCGAGCCGCTCGTCCAACTGAAACTTGTGGTGATGGTCAATTTGGAATTCGGATCGCCGTCGCCAGCAAGTGTGCCGCCCAAAATGAGCGAACCGACGGTAATCGCGCCGTCTACGACGACGTGTTTGTCAATCGGCACAATGGCTTCGGCGCCGGGCACTTGCTGGGGCGACCAGTTTCGGGGGTCGGACCAAATGTTGCCTTCAAAGCCGCCTACAAAAATTGAGGCATGGAGGTTGAGAGATGACAGGATGAGACATCCCGCCACAAGAAGGTAATTTACCAGTCTCATAGTGGATTAGTTAATCGAGTTGAGTAATAAGAGTTTTAGATATTTTGATTTTCGGAATCACTTACGGCGGGAATAATGGTTTGGATCATTGCGCCGGATTATTTTTTTGATAAGTGTTTTTTTACCACATAGACCACAATAGTTGTTTTCACAACTTGTCC
>JALHRK010000498.1 GCA_022841505.1 Saprospiraceae bacterium
CAGCATGATGGCGCCGCCGTGCGGGTACTCTGTCGCTTTAGCAATGCAATACGGACTGTAATTTCCCAGCGTCAGCATTTCCAATTGCCGAAATCCGATGTCTGTGCGGTCAGAACGCTCCAGAATCAGCGCAACGCCCGAATCGCCCAGAGTCAGACAAGCTAACCTCAGGTCATACAGCTCGTGAATTTCTTTCTGAGCCGTTTTTGTCAGGTGGGTAATGTATTCGCCACTGACGACCAATACCCGGTTCGCTGTGCCTGCTTTCAGGAAAGCATCAGCAATATCAATGCCCGTGAACACACCTGCGCAGGCATTGGAAATGTCGTAGACGGTAGCCGCATCAAACCCGAACCGTTCGTGTAGGCGAATGGCGCCACTGGGTTCAAAAGAATAGCGTTCGAGTTGGTCGTAATGCGAGATATTACAACAAATCACCAGGTCAATATCCTGTGGCGTGTATTTTGAGTATTTGAAACAGTCTTCTATGGCGTTTATAGCCAAATCAAGGGCGAATTCCGTTTCTCCGGCCATCCGGCGTTCCTTGATTCCTGTGATGCGTTCAATTGGAAAACGTACTTCGTTGACACATCCTGCCACAACATCACGTGTGGAAACTGCTTTGGGCGGAAGGTAGGCGCCTAAGCTTTCGATAACGGTGTTACCGGTATTACGCTTCATGGATAAGTAGAATTAGTAGTTATCCCAATACAGGGTTCAAAAGATAATTGCGTCTGTCAGCTTTTTCAATACAATTGCTTTACCCGGGTCTTTTGCAGCAGGTTTTATTGGCTGAATGTTCAAAAATACCTGATTTTTAACGGCTTATCACCGCGCAAAGCAATTGTAATTTTTTAATTACCAAGCGATTACGCAAAAGTACACTTTTTTTTGAAAGTGCTCTCATTCTGTTTTTTTTTATTGTCGTTACAGACAATGCTGTCCCGGGCCAAAAGTCAGCCTGCAAAAAAATCGAGAACACCTTTTACGGCTTTCCGGTTGAACACCTCTGGCAAGCGGTGGGTTTTGGGCGGCCAGCGCTATTTTTCCTCAATTGAGGAAATGTTAAATATCTGGGACAAAGCAGAAATGTACTAACTTCACACCTCATTTTGAGCATTGATTACGCCATTATTAACATGGTTTGTAATGTACTTTGCCTCTTAAATTTTCGTTCAAAAAAAACGATCTCCAGTAATTCTGATCACCAGATCAATAAAATCTTATTCCAATCATGAGCATGAAGCGCCAACCGTGCCTCATTTTTCTTTTGTTTCTAACGCCGTTTACCCTATTGGCGCAGCCCTTTTTTCCAGTCAAAGTGGAGAAAAAATGGGGGCTGATCAACGCTTCAGGCCAGTTAGCCGTCAAACCGGTTTATGACGCCATTGGCGATTTTAAACACTTCGGCTACGCCGTGATGCAGCGTGCAGGAAGGGTTGGTTTATTGAATCAAAGTGGCGATGAAATTGTTCAGCCCAGGTTTGATGACCTCAAAGTTTTGGATTCTACGCTCATTGCTGTGATGGATCTTGGAGAATGGATGGTTGTAAATTTAGCCGGTAAAATAGTCTTAAAAAAAGGCTACCAACGGCTCCAGGTATGGCCGGGCGGTTATATTGCCTTCGAAAAAAACCGAAAATGGGGACTTGTCCGGCGCGATGGCTCCGTGATTTCAGAGCCGGTCTACGACGACATTCAGCCTTATGGCGAAAAATATTTCATCACCCGAAAAGGGGAATCCTCCGGTCTTTTGACATCCGCCGGCGGTGAAATTTTAGCGCCGGTTGCCAATGAAATCAAAATTTTTAACGACTCGCTTTTCTTTTTCCGTAGCGGCCCCAGTTGGGGGGCGGTCAACATCAACCACCAAACGGTCATTCCTGCAAAATACGAAACGTTTAAAAAGCTATCCGACCACTACATCAAATTAGTTGCCAACAACAAATTTTACATCTACTCGATTGCTTTCGGGAACATCATTTCCCAGGGGACGTACGAAGATTATTACGCGTTTTCAAAACGCTATCTGCTGGTAAAAAAAGACCGCCAGCTGGGGCTCATTGACTGGTGTGGCAATTTAGTTTTGCAACCACAATACGATGAGATTCAGGCACATGAAGACAATACCTTCCGGGCCAGCTTTAAGAACAAATGGGGCCTGGTGCAAGTGCGCGACAGCGTGCTGCTGCCCTTTGAATACGACTACATCGCGCCACTGAAAGGCAATATTTGTGCCGCCAAAAAAAATGGGCTGTTTGGCGTTGTGAATGCAGCGGGCCTCGCTGTTGTGACGCCTCAATACCACCGCATTGAATTGGAAGAAAGCCGGGCCAGGGCCTATCTCAAAAAAGCAAACGGTTCTGAATCCCTGACTTTGCTGCAATTTGACGAACAGGGCAAACTCTCCGATGGCAGTACGTTTGAAAAACATTTTCAGGTTAAGGTGACAGGAAAAAAAGACGGGCGAATTGGCCGGTATTCCACCAGCGACGATGAAAATCCTTACCTGATAGACAAATTTGAATGGTTTTATTCGCCCATTGCCGACCGCTGGGGCCTGCGCCGCTTAGACGACGGAGGAGTTCAAATTGAGCCAAAATTTCACAGCGTTCAAGTGGAAAAAGACTTGAATTTCAGCTTGGTTGGTATTGAAAAACCAGGTCGCTACGAATTTGAGCGCACGACCTACCGCTTCGAATCCATTTATGGCTTAGTCAACAATGAGGTTGGGCTTTTAGTCACCGAAGTTGCCTTCTGGGATGTGCAGTTTGAAGATTTTCGCAATGGGAACCCTTTGGCCCGCTGCATTTTCGATACCGGAAAATTCGGTTTGGTGAACAAGATCGGGCAGATTGTGAAAAGGGATTGCGCCTACGTTGGTCCCTTCCGCGAAGGGCTGGCCGTGATCAGCATGCAGGGAAGGCTTTCTGGCAGTCTGAAAGTACAAAACAGCCTCGGAAAGCTCTCGCACCACCTCAACGGGATGCTGTCGCCCAATTACATGACCGACTATACCAGCTACGATCAGATTTTTCAAAACAATGCACATTTGGTCTGCGAAGGCTGCGAATGGGGTTATGTAGATACCAGCGGAGTAATCACAATTCGCCCACAATTCGCTTTTGCAAAAGATTTTATCAATGGCGTCAGCATTGTGCAAAACGTCGATACCAAGTGGGGCATGATCAACAAAAAAGGCGACTGGCTGATCCCCGGCCAATACGACGGCATTGCTTTCCTGGAAAACACGAACAACCGCATCGTGCGCTTGTACAAACAGGCTCCGAAATATGGATTGATTGATACGCTGGGGCAGTTGGCGGTCAGCGCCATCTACGAAGAAATCGGCTCGTTTTCGGAAGGCCGGCTCGCGGTGAAACGCAACGGTATGTGGGGGTTTGTCAACTCCGATGGATTAGAAGTTATCCCCTGCCGCTTTCGGGAGGTGGGCGACTTCAAAGAAGGCCTGGCTGCTGCCAAATTAGGCCGGCACTGGGGCTTTATTGACAAATTGGGTAACATCGAAATTCAGTTTAAATACAACCGGGCGGGCAATTTCAACGCCAACTTAGCCTGGGTACACACCGAAACCGGGGCCGGTTTTATCAACAAAAAAGATGAAATCGTGATCGAGCCCAAATTTGACCGGGCTTTCGATTTTTACAAAGGGGTGGCCCGGGTAGTCAGCGGCGGAAAATGGGGGTTGATTGACCAAAACGGCAAATTCCTGCTCCGCCCCAAATACAACGAAATCCGCAACTTCGACAAGCATGGTCTTGCTGTGGTGGCGTTTGGCAATGAGTTTATTCGCTACGGGCTTATTAACCTGAGCGGTAATACGGTAACTTCGCTCGACTTCAACCAAATAGCAGATTTCCGGGAAGGGCTTGCCGTTGTTCAGAACAAAGATGTTTTTGGATTTATAGATACGACCGGTAAATTGGTCATTCCCTGCATCTATCCTAAAGTTTCCGGTTTTTCGGAAGGCCGGGCAGTGGTTCAAAAAAATGGCCTTTGCGGCTATATTGATCCTTCCGGGAAAGAAATTATTCCGCTGGAATATTCGCGCTGCCTCGATTTTAAAGACGGCAAAGCGGTGGTTTACAAAGGCATGCGCAAAGCCGGCGTCATTGCCCGCAACGGCCAGGTAATCATCGAACCCAGCATTGACCGCCTGCTTCTGTTTGCTGAAGGCCGCGGTTTGGTGCGCGATGAAAGCAGCTACCAGTTCTACTACATCACCGAAGAAGCCAACCTCTACGACGGCTACTACGAGCGCGCCACCGGGTTTAAACACGGCGTAGCAGTGGTTCAGATTAACGGCAAATGGGGCATCATCAACCAAAAAGGCATCGAAGTGATTCCGCCCAAATACGACCGCATCGAAAGTTTTGAAAACGGTTTCG
>JALHRK010000499.1 GCA_022841505.1 Saprospiraceae bacterium
TGTGATTCTGTTGTGACGATCAACCTGCAATTCTTACCAAATCTAACCGGCACAGAAACCTACACGGGCTGCGCAGGCGACGGCTACAGCGTAGTCGTAAACGGTACAACCTACAATGAAAGCAATCCGACCGGCACGGAGATATTGGCTGCTGCCAATGGTTGTGATTCTGTTGTGACAATAACCTTGCAATTCTTGCCGAATCTAACCGGCACAGAAACCTACACGGGCTGCGCAGGCGACGGTTACAACGTGGTTGTAAACGGCACCACCTACGATGAAAGCAATCCAACAGGCACGGAGACTTTGGCAGCTGCCAATGGTTGCGATTCTGTTGTCACGATCAACCTGCAATTCCTGCCGAATCTAACCGGCACAGAAACCTACACGGGCTGCGCAGGCGATGGCTACAGCGTAGTCGTAAACGGTACAACCTACAATGAAAGCAATCCGACCGGCATGGAGACTTTGGCTGCTGCCAATGGTTGTGATTCGATCGTTACAATAACGTTGGTGTTCCTGCCAAATGCTACGGGAGCGTTTACCTACACAGGATATGAAGGCGACGGCTACAGCGTGGTAATCAATGGCACAACCTATGATGAAAGCAATCCGACAGGCATGGAGACTTTGAATGCTGCCAACGGTTGCGATTCGATTGTGACCATACAATTGACCTTCTTGCAAGCTTACAACTACAACTTTACGGATCCTTGTGCTTGCAGTACTTTGCTTGCGCCGGATGGAAGAAGAACCTTCTCAGAACAAATAACCGTAGGCGGGGGACCGAATGGCACGAATCCTTTACCTGCTGGCATGTTGTGGGTTGTTACGGCGATTCAGCCTATGGGAGCCGACGCACCCATTGGCGTACAAGTTGGCGATCTATTGACTTACGACCCAATCAGTGGATTATATGTGATTAATTTCAATCACATAGAGGATATTGGCTACACATTCACCATCGAAACTAGTATTTTGGTTAATGGCATTCCAACCACGGTACAGTTTGTCGTTACCAACCTCTGTACTTACGGGGGGCTTCCTGCCAATCCAATTTTGTCCATCACGAACTTAATTGGAGGTCCTGCACTTGCAGATACCGATCCGGCAACAGCCATACCATCTGTATTCAACAGAGGATCAGTTGTATTGCCGGAGGGCGTCTGCGGATTACAGGAAACCTACTACATCAGTGCAACAGATGTGTGTGGCGCGTGGCTTACCAACCTCACTGTGGATGCGACCACACTTCCGGCTTCCATCAACCCGGGCACACAGGCCAGCCTCACCAATGATGGCTCTGGCACATGGATAGTGGATGTTCATTGGAGCATTGGCCAGAGCACCGTTGTTATCACAGCTATGGATCAGGATGGGAATATAGCCACCTTAACCCTGAACGCAGACTTGGAAGACAACCAGGTTCCAATAATTACCCTTTCAGGAAATACCCAATTTGTGATTCCTGCATGTGAAAGTGAAATTTCCGGCAGCGTTACGGTGAATTTGAGCGATGGATGTGACGAAGCCATTGACTGGAGCAACTTCGTGTTTGAAATATCCGGAGGCGCCACTTTCGCAATACAAACTACAGATGCCACCGAGCGGGAATACTTGCTGAATTTCCCCGGCCCCGGAACATACGAGGTTACGGCAAGCTACACAGATGCATCAGGTAATGTGGCTGTTGTGACTCAAACGCTAACGGTAGAGCAGGCAGTGGAAAATTCCCTTCCTGCGATCTATCCGAATGCGGAAGTTGTGACTTTGTCGCCCTGCGAAAGCGAAGCCTGCTTTGTATTTAGCTTTAGTATTCAGCACGATTGCGAAACCATAGATCCTCTCCAGGTGATGCTGAGTGGATTGCCAGGATTTGTGCTGACCCATTCTGCAAATACAGGAGCGAACACCATGTATTTTGAATACAGCGGTTGTTTGCCGGAAGGCAGCTATACGCCATTGATTGAATACCTGGGTATTACAGCATCGCCTACTGTCACGGTATTGCCTGCCCAATCAACCAATCAGCCTGCTGATATCGTGATGCCCGCATTGAATATTACCATACCACAGTGCGATCAGGTTGATGTCATCGCTTCGATTACCATCCTGGACGATTGTGACGATCCCATTGATCCGACGCGCGCTACATTTACCTTGTGCGGTCAAGTCATTACGCCCGATTTGATCAATGCGGCAGCCGGATATTTTGAGTTTGCGCTTACGTTAGCAGCGGCGCAGAGCGGTTGTTTGCTTGTCGCAACATATACCGATGGCCATGGAGCAGTAAGCGAGTCAGATGCACTGATTGTGGTGACGGCACAGCCAGACACCTGGGCGCCAGTGGTGGTGCACCCTTCGCAAAACATTCCTGTTGTAATCACTGCGTGTAGCAATGGGGAAGAAGAGGTCTGTTTTTATGTGACAGCTTCGGACAATTGCGATGGCGATCTGGTTCCTTTGGTTGTGATCAATGGCCAGAATCTTCAGCCGGCCTCCGGAACGAATCAATATTGTTTCACCGTGACGGCTGCGGGGACTTACGACGTATTAATTTCGGCTACGGATGCGGCGGGCAACACAACCCTTGAGGATTTCCAAATTGTGGCAACTGAATTGGTTACTCCACCGGTGAATTTAGCTTGCCAAAGCCAGATCAATGTTACTTTGAATGCCCAATGCGAAAATACACTCACTCCTGAAATGGTCTTGTCGGGTACATTTGGGTGCCTGACCAACGATGATTTTGAAATTACGGTCATTGACAGCAACCCTGCCAATGGCGCTATCGTGGATGGTTGTGGGCAGTTTGTTTATGAAGTAAGACTAAGACCTGGTGTGAATGGTGGCGATTTCACCATGTGTTGGGGTATGGTAAAGGCGGAAGACAAAACCGCTCCTGAAATGGTTTGTCCTGCCAATACCAACCTGGCGGCCATTCCACAGCATGTTCAGTTGCATAGCGGCGCCTTAGCTTCAGGCGATGCCCAAATGGACTATACGCTATATTCTTGCTTCTTAGAATTTGTTTCCCAGGCGACCTTGCCGGGGCTGCGCTTCTACGATGTCTATAGTTTCCAGGTCAGCCAAACCGACATTTATACGTTCGACTTTAGATCTGATCTCCCCGGCGGCATTGCTCCGGGTGGCAATGGTTTCGGTGCATTGTTTGCGGGCGCATTCAATGCGAACGAACCTTGCTCCAATGTCATCGCCCAAGGCGACCAGATCTTGGGGGCAGGCGGCGCCATCTTTGTGCCAAACTTAATTGGCGTACAAAATGTGAGCTTTAGCCCTACGCTGCGTCTTGTAATGCCATTGGTGGCAGGTCAAACTTATACCCTGCTGACCACTTCCACATTGGCCAATGCTACCGGAAACTATGAGTGGGCTATTTACAGCGATGGAGATGGGCAGTTGCTCAACTTGCCAGTGGATGTGATGGTGGAAAACCGCGAGCTCATTTGCGAAGACTTGGATCAAATCCAATTGAGCACACTTCCAGGCAATGTACCGCGCTGCTATACTACAGATAGTCAGGGTAATGTGATTTTGCCGACTAATGCTCAACAGCGCGCCTTGTTGCAGCAGTTGTTGGATCGTCTGGCATACACAGGCTACCCTCATGCAGGCGCGCTGAACGCTTCTGTAACGGACAACTGTGGCAACATTGAAATTTGCGTAACGGACGTAGTACTTCAGGGCAACGATTGCGGCGCCACTGTCATCACACGCACTTTCACGGCACGTGATAATCAGAACAGCCCCTGCGCATCCATGCCCAATGTAACGAGCTGCCAGCAGGTGATTACGATCCGCAAGCCGGTTATCGAAGATGTGCTGTTCCCGCCGTTTACAGCCACGGTGGCATGCGACAGCGAATACCCAACGGTTGGCAACGTGCCTGGCGGCAACCCATCACCTGGCATCACAGGATATCCATTCCTACGTACAGCAGTGGGCTTCCACGACCTGAACCAGGCATACTGTAACCTGTCGGCATCTTTCTTCGATTTCCCGCGCGTGGTAATCTGTGCGAATACTTATATTTTCCGACGAGACTGGACGATCTTCGACTGGTGCTTCCCAGCCAACAGCCGGGTATGGACACAGTTGATCAAAGTGGGTGACTTCACAGCTCCGGTAATCGAATGCCCTGTAGTAGACTACGATTGGGATGGCGTACCAGACCTGCTGACTTACTCGACTGGTCCATTCAACTGCACGGCTGCGTTTGCAGTACCAATGCCAACTGTATCTGACAACTGCTCTGATTGGACGCTGTTGACGCAGATCGTAACGACGATCCAGGCTCCGGTATACAACCAGTGGGGTCAGCAAATCGGCACTACACCACAGGATGTAATCGTAGCAACGATTCCTCACGGTGCCAACCGTTTTGTA
>JALHRK010000500.1 GCA_022841505.1 Saprospiraceae bacterium
GCCTTAATTTGGGATTTCCCTTCACTGGTGCAACTTCCAAAGTTTGTGCGCACAGGTAATTTGCAAATAGCAACAGGAAAAAAGCAGTGTGCAAATATTTCATTTCAAAAATTGAATCTTATTGAGTCTTAGCAATTTCGGCTCAAGCTGAACGGGAAGGCGTTTTCATGGAATAAGAAAAATACCCGTTGGTCAACGATACCAAACATGCTCTAAAGGCTAAGAAAACGACCGATGTAATTTTTTGTTGCCAACGGCAATTTTGTTACCAATTCTCCTCTTCTTCAGTGCCTTGCCCCTCCGAAGCCTCAGGGGCTGTAGCATTGGTTTCCGTGCAGCCATCTGGCAGGCTTTGGCTTATCCAAACCGTGATCTGCATGCCCATCTGCACGGGTTCGCCCGCCGCCGGTTCTTGCCTTGATACATAGGCCGTGCTTTGGCTGCTGATGCCCCCGTCTTCATTGACCGTGCCGATGATGAGATTAGAGGAACTGATGAGGAATTCTGCCGCCGAGTAGTTCATGCAAACGAGGTCAGGCACTTGTAGTTCGTTGCTGGTTTGCTGGGTAACCACAAATTCCAGCATGTCGCCCGGTATGACATAGTAACCAGATTTTATCTCACGCTCGGTTATTTTTTTGCCGTTATGATAGAAATACAGAATGGAATTTTCTGCCTGTTTTTTATCAAAAACACGTTCCTTGACCCTTGATTTGACACCATTCATGGCAAGTCGTTTTGAATACTGGTCAAAATCATAAGAACTGGTTTTCAAATCTGGCAAACGATAAGCATCTGGGTCGCCAGTAACGATTACATATATTTTGCGTCCTTCTTTTACCCTTGAAAGTGGTTTCGGCTCTTGTTTTAAAATGACACCACTGGGTTTTCCTTCCGTCCAAACAGAATCCATTATGACAAACTCAAAGTCTTTGTCCCTCGCTTGGCGACCTGCATCATCCACGTGCATTCCAATAAAATCATCCACTTGTACCGATTCGCCATGATTGGTGAAGCACCCCAAAAACCAATTGGAGAACAACGCAAACCCAACCACGACGGCCACCATCATGGCAAAGTTTTTCAGGAAAACACCACTGGATAAAAACAGGAAAACCTCCCTTGCAAATGCCTTTATTTTCTCCATAATTGCCGAATTTGGAAATTTTGGGCAAAGATAGTTGAAAAGAGTTGGCAGTTTTGAAGTTGGCAGTTAGCCAAGGGGCAGGGGGCAGTGAGTCTGAAAGTCTTTTTGTCATATAGTCAGTTCTCGGCAATGGCTACTGGACTAAACAACTGCCAACTGACTGCCAACTGCCCACTGTCTAACTGCCACCTACTTATACCGTTCCCTAAGTGTCTTCATCATATAGACGTTGATGTCCCATTGGTCGGCCAAGGGCTGGAAGGTGTAGGGCACGGTGGGCAGGTAGGTCGGCGGGCCGAACTCCGTGAGGACGGTAATGGGTTGCCCTTCAGCGGCCTTGCGCTTTACAATTTCATCCCACCAAGCGTAGTGGGCTTTGACGGCATCAGCCCATTCGGGCGCACGGGGGTCGTTTACCTGTGGGCCTTCCTGGTGCCCAATTCGGGCATGGATATGGTCGGTTCGGCTGAGGGCCATGCGCATGGTTTCAGGCTGGTCGCTGAGCAAGGACTCATGTACGGCGCACCAATGAGAGACATCCAACGTAAGCCGAAGCCCGGGGAAAGCCTCCATGTATTGCCTCGTAATTTGCGCAGCAAACATCAACCGGCCTCGGTGGGTCTCGTGGTAAACGGGCACACCGCTCGATTTTGCCACGTCCAGGCCCAATTGCACGAAGCGGCTACCCTGCTCGAAATTGAACCAGTCCTTCCCGGAATGGCAGTTGAAGTACAAGGGCTTGAGCGCCACGCCATCCCGCAGTATTTTTTCAAATTCACGCAGGTGCTTCGCAAAATCGGATTCGCCACTGCCGCAAAGGAAGCCGTATTTCAGCCCATGCTTGGCCACGGCGTTCATCAGCTCGTCCCGCTCCTGTACGGTGCCGGGCAGCCAAACTTCCACGCCATCGTAGCCTTCGGCTTTGGCTTTGGCACAAAATGAATCATAGTTGCCGTTGAAGCCCCAATTGGTGGCAAGGACAGTTAAGGAAAAGCCAGGTTTTCTCATGAAATCAGGTTTTTTTGCAGCCGCAAATGGAAGAACCGCAGCGGCAGCAGTAGTAGTGGCAAGGAATTTTCGTCTTGAAACAGGCATGGTGGTGATTTGTGACTCGTGATTTGTGATTCGTGAACGGGGGATTAGGCTACTATGTCTTTGATGACCTCCCCGCTCACATCCGTCAGCCTGAAATTGCGGCCTTGGAAAGGGAAGGTCATTTTTTCATGGTCAAAACCCAATTGGTTCAAAATAGTGGCATGGACATCATGGACAGTCACCTTTCCGCTCACGGTTGAGTAACCAATTTCATCGGTTTCGCCATAACTTACGCCGCCTTTGATGCCGCCGCCCGCCATCCAGATGCTAAAGCAATCGGTGTGGTGATCACGTCCTTTGAAGGGCATTTTGTTGCCATCACGGTTCTCCTGCATGGGCGTTCGGCCAAACTCCCCACCCCATACAATGAGCGTTTCCTCCAGCATCCCTCGTTGTTTCAGGTCGAGGATGAGGGCAGTCATGGCTTTGTCCACCGACTCGCATTTTTTGCGGTGTCCAAGGTCAATGGCCAACGCTTCGTCCGTGCCATGGGCGTCCCAGCCCCAATCAAATAATTGCACAAACCGCACCCCTTTCTCCACCAGCCGGCGAGCAAGCAATACGTTGTTGGCGAAGCTGGTTTCGCCGGGCTTTGTGCCGTACATTTCATGGATATATGCAGGCTCGTCGTTGATGTTCATCACTTCTGGTGCGGTTATTTGCATGCGGTAGGCCATTTCATACTGCGAGATGCGGGAAAGCGTCTCTGGGTCGCCCGTTTCGGCATGGGACAATTGGTTGATTTCGTTGATGGCATCAATGCTGGCTCGGCGAAGCTCGGTGTCCATGCCTTCGGGGTTTTTCAAGAAAAGCACTGGTTCCCCCTCCGAGCGGCACTGAACCCCTTGATAGACCGAAGGCAGGAAACCACTGCCCCAAACGCTCTTGCCAGCATCGGGGTTGTTGCCCCCGGAGGTTAGCACCACAAAGCCCGGCAGGTTTTCATTTACGGAACCTAGCCCATAAGTGACCCATGCGCCAATGCTTGGCCTGCCAAGCCGGGGCGAACCCGTGTGCATGAAAAGCTGTGCCGGAGCATGGTTGAACTGGTCGGTGGTAAGCGACTTGATGATGGCCACCTCATCCACCACTTTTTGAAAATGAGGAAGATAATTGCTCACCCATTGGCCTGATTGGCCATATTGGGCAAACGTTGCCTGTGGCCCCAACATTTTTGGCACTCCCCTGATAAAGGCGAATTTCTTACCTTCCAACAAGGATGGCGGGCAGTCAAGCCCATCGAGTTTGGCGAGTTCGGGCTTATAATCAAAAAGCTCCAGTTGGCTGGGGGCGCCCGCCATGTGCAGGTAGATGACGGATTTTGCTTTTGGTAAAAAATGGGGTGACTTGAGCGCCAAGG
The DNA here is from genome assembly GCA_022841505.1 of Saprospiraceae bacterium. Taxonomy (GTDB): domain Bacteria; phylum Bacteroidota; class Bacteroidia; order Chitinophagales; family Saprospiraceae; genus JABWAJ01. The sequence goes on from JALHRK010000500.1 coordinate 3,603, forward strand.
GATTGAAGAGGTCAAACGTCTTGGCCTCGGTGCCTGACCGGGAGCACCCGCCCATTAGGTTGCCAAGCGCCAAGGCGCCAATGCCAAACAAGGATTGCTGGAGGAAAAGCCGCCGGGTTGTGTGTTGCAATTCTAATGGGTGCTGCGGATTGAGCCGTTTCATGCTGAATTTTTGCACAAAATAGATTTTTTCAAAAATACTTTGATAAAAAACAACACACGTAAAATTAAATGCTAAATTAGCCACCTGTAAATAACTCTTTATGGAAAGGTACCTCCAACAATTGCGGTTAGATGTCCAGCAGGCGGCCAAGCTCGCTCCTTCGCCCATAGAAGCCGGATTCATGGTCAACTTGGAAGATGACGAGCCTATCTATGAGCCGGCCTGTTTAAAGGTATCATTGCCCATCCTTCTCGGAATTCAAGCGGAAGCTTTCCCACCCAGCGCTTTCCTCACCGAGCGACAAATGGAATCTTTAGTGATTGATCTTTCTAATCTTTGGAACGCCTTTCGTTTGTCTTGGGACATGCCGCCCAACCTAAGCGTTGCACAGCAATATAGCGCCATGCTCCGAGCAATGAAAGAAGAGGCCATTTCATGGCAAATTACGATAGGAGGAGTAGTAAAGATTTGTCAATACGAAACAGGGGGCTTTTGTCCTTATGGATCTGGTGGAAATTGCTATTGCAAAATGGCAATTGAAGCTGCCCAACGAGACCTTGAACTATGGGAAGAGCACGTTCGGTCACAAGGGATTGACCCTTACGAGGAATTGAGCCAAG
>JALHRK010000501.1 GCA_022841505.1 Saprospiraceae bacterium
GCACGTGACCTCAACCTGTTGAGCGAAAAATACGAAGTTAAAAAATCACAACCAGTTGATTTGTTCCCCCATACTTATCATATTGAAAATGTAGCGTTATTGAATTTGAAGATTTGAAAATTTGAAAATTTGAAGATGCACGGACAGAACGAACAACGTTCAACAAACAACGATCAACCCCGCCCGATGTTAAAACCGAACGAACAACGAACAACGCTAGAATGATGTTAAAACAGAACGAACAACGAACAACCGACAACGAACAACGACTTCCGACAACGAACAACGCTAGAATGATGTTAAAACAGAACGAACAACGAACAACCGACAACGAACAACGACTTCCGACCAAATAGTAACAAACATGATGGAAGAATACGCCCAATTAGAGCAATGGCTGAAAGGACACCGCCAGACCTTAGGTGCTGCCGCAGAAGTCATTATGGATCAAAACATTTCTTCCTATCCGGTATTTGTTGCATACCGCCAGGAAGTGGAAATTGGTATTCCGCTGATTGCTCCCGGCGAATCCGAACAGGATTGGGGCATTCAGGCTTCTACTTTGGAAGAACTGACAGCCCGCGGCGTGATGCAAATGGAAAAAGTGAACGCTTTCCGCGAAGTTTACAAAGACCCGAAAAAGTTTTTGTGTATCCTGGTCTTAAACGATCCCGGGGCTGAGTTTGTGTTTTTGCCCAGAGGTTAAGTCAAGTAGGCAAAGGGCAAGTGGGCAAATTTGCAATTTCAAATAACCAACTTGCCCTCCAATCTTCAAATCCTCAAATCCTCCCTCACCAATAAAACCCATGAAACTTTACCCCACCCAGCGTATTGACTTCCAACGCCGGCCCGGGAATTTTCACCCAGTTCAGGATTGTAAACAGGGTTTTTACAAAATGGCTGCGCGTGGGAATGCGCGATAAATCCACATCGAAAGAAAGATAAAATTGCCGGTAGCGGGGGTACAACACCGGATCAAGCGAAAAATCGTTGCCCGCATCGTCCGTCCAGTTGTTGGAGAAGCCGCCGTAGACATTTTCAGCACCGTAGCCAACGGCCAGGTTGAGCCAGGGCGGCAGCCAGCTCGATTTTGCTCCGCTGATTGCACGCAGGTTGACCGAAGCCCAGATGGTGAGGGCATTGTAGTCTTTCAAAAAGCCTTCCACAAAAGCAACGCCGTACAATTCTTTAGCGCGTTCGGCCAGCGTGGTGACGCCGCCGCCGTCGTTGCTGGCAATTATTGGGAATACCGGGTAATTCGGGCGGGTATAAGACAGTTTCGCCACTATTTTTTGCTCTTGCCACAACAACTCCTGCGACAGAAACAAGCCTGCGCCGAGGGTATTGAAAGCCATGTCTGACCAGGAAAAGCCCCATTTTTCTGAAAACCCATCCATGACTTCTACGGTGGTTTGCAACCCTATTCCAATCCCCGCAGCCGTCCAGGCCGCTGCTTTGCGGTTCATACCGGTCCAGCGGGCGCCTTTGAAAATGAGGGCCGTTTCGGTGTAGGTTGTCAAAAAATGACCGCCTTTGTCTATGCCTTTCCATTCGCCCCAGTCGTCGAAGGTGTGGAAACCGGTAAGCTCGTAGCCCCGGTACCAGGCATTGTACAACCCAATGGATGCTGCGCCGTAGATGGCGACCCCGCTGCCGGCACATGCCCAAAAGCGCGGCTTATGGAGCGTATCGGCAGGTTGAAAAAAAGATAATTTTGGCGTTGCTTCCTGGGCGTTTAATGCCGATAACCCAATCAAAATTGCCAAAGAAAAAATGACAAGTCCCCTGATCAAACCGTTTATCTGAAACCTGCAATTGCGTCGAAAATCCCTCATTCGTGTTCTTTTTTTCAAGTACCTTGCCCTTTAAACGTCAAAACTACTATCTTAGTCATCTAAATAGGACGCTGTCTAATAAGTTGTCTTAATATTTGTCGGGAATTAACATTAACCATTCTGTTACAGCTATGAAATCTATGCCCTTTATCATTTTGTTATGCTTAGCCACGACGGGTTCTCTGTATGGTCAAAAAAAACCAACCGGCTTGTGGGAAGGCACGCTCACCAACAACATTCATACCCAAAACGGCCTTCGTTTTGAGTTGCTGTTGGAATTCAAGGGCAAAAAAGTACGTGGAAAAACCTATGTTTATCACAAAGACAATACCATACATACGATGGAAATAGAAGGAACGGTTTATGATGATCGCTCCATTTATTTTGAAGAAGTGCGGTCAGCCAACGGGCAGGATCAGGCCGCGCCGCCTTACAACCGCAAATACCAGCTCATCTTCACCCGGAGCATCTGGGAGTCTACCCTCGACGGCTACTGGCAGGAAATCATCACCAATCCATTTGATGAAAAGCGCGAAATGGGGCGGGTCATCATAAAAAAAGCCGGCGACTCCAAAGCATAAGTAGTGTTAGACGGGGTGCATCAAGCCACTTCCAGCCTTAAACTTAAGGGATCAAACAATTCCTGTGGTTCAGTCAAAAGCTCCAACAGCCGGGGATCTGTTTATCCAAACTTCTTTAATTTAGTGGCTCTAATTTAAGTTTTAAACACCAAAAGCCATTGATTCCGAATAGTAAAAAGGATTCGCATGAAAAAAATAACACCCGACACCCTCATCTCTAATAAGCTTTTTCAAAAATGGCCATTGTTGTTCCTGCTGCTTTTTATAAGACCAGCAACCACCCTCGCCCAACCCCAACGCCGCGGAAATACCTGGTATTTCGGCCAAAACAACGGCCTCGACTTCAGTTGCGGGCGACCCGCCAAGCTCAACAATGTGCGCGTCAGCAGCGTCGAAGGCGTGACCGTGCTTTGCAATGAACAGGGCGAAGTGCTTTTCTACAGCAATGGCGGAGGCACCGTAGGGAACATTTATAACGAATTCGACCAGGGAAGAATCTGGAACCGGAACCAGGAAGTCATGCTGGACCTCGGTACCACCAGCGGCGGCGGTCTGAGTTCCGCCCAGGGTGTCATGGCGCTGCCCGACCCGGCCAACGCCAACCGCTACTACCTCTTCACAGTTGACCACTTTCCTTCCTTGTCCCTACCCACCCACCGGGGATTGTCCTATTTCAAAATAGACATGGCAGCAAACGGCGGACTTGGCGCGGTGGTGACCGGCGAAACCCGCGTTTTCAGCCCGGCTACGGAATGCCTGACAGCGGCGCGCCACAGCAACGGGCAGGACTACTGGATTTTGACGATTGATTTCGACAGCCGGGATTTATTGGCGGTACCGGTCACGGCTCAGGGGGTCCAGGCGCACCACCGGCATACCCGAACGCTGGAGCATTTCCCTTTTATCCTGAAAACCTCGCCCGACAGCCGCTACATTTGCGACGGCCAGGTCATTTATCGCTTCGACCCGGCCACTTCGGCCATTTCTGATCCGGTTATTCTGCCGGATATTTACGATTATGGGTTCACGTTTTCTCCCGACAGCCGCTACCTATACACGTTTAACAAACAATTACCCAGAGGAGTATTGCGCTACGACCTGCAAGCGCCGGACATTCCCGCAAGTGTGGAAACGCTTGCCGACCTGGGCAATGCCTTCGTTCGCCAAATGCACATCGGGCCCGACGGCAGCCTGTATTTCCTCGAAGAAAACTTTCCCAATCCGCAAATAGACGTGTCCGCCGTGTATTGTCCGGACGGCCCAAATCCGGAAGTCCGGCGAAACGTCGTTTCCTTTGTCGCCAATAGTACTTCTACCCGTTTCAGCGCCATGAATAACTTAGCGGATTTTTGGTTCGACAACCTGTTGCCTACCTTGGAAAAAGACACCTCAGAACAACTGCTTTGCCCCGGAACGCCGCTGACCCTCACGCCGGAATGTTTGGGCGAATCCTACGCCTGGTCAACGGGAGCAACTACGAACAGCATCGTCGTTGAAACGCCCGGAACTTACCGCGTCAGCGTGACCAATGGCTGCTTTACGGTGGTGGAAACCATCCTCGTCAATCCTGGCGTTGCGCCTTCGGTTCAGATCGAGCACACCCCGGTAACAGAAATCTGCGACGTGCTGCCCCTGACCCTAAACGCCCGATCCGACAATGCCGAAATGTTCCGCTGGTCCACCGGCGACACCTTAGCCGCCATCGCAATTTCCGGCGGGGGGACTTACCGGGTAACGGCGACCAACAGCTGCGGAGAAGCCATCGCAACGGTGAGCTGGCCCGAAACGCCCTGTTGCCGAATTTACGCACCCAACGCTTTTTCACCCAACCTGGACGGGGTGAATGACGCATTTAAACTGGCGCCATTCCGTTGCCCAATGCTCAATTTCCGGCTAAAGGTTTTTTCGCGCTGGGGCGAATTGCTGTTTGAAACGGACGACCCGACGCGGGGTTGGGACGG
>JALHRK010000502.1 GCA_022841505.1 Saprospiraceae bacterium
ATGATCCTTTTCAGAATTTCCGGCAAATAGCGACAGATCCAAACTGGACAGGGTTGTTGATTTTCAACTGCCCTATAGACGGCGCCCAAATGGCTCCCGATTTCCAAATGCTTTTTGCAGGGATTAACGGCCCCCTTATTGCGCACCACATTGGGGTGGAGACGAACCAAACCGAATTGACGGCCAATCTGTTCGACATCAATACCAGTTCCCTGTTTGGTGTCATTAATTATGAGGGACAGGACACCGAAGATCCCGGGGAAGTCTATGGCTTCAGCGTTAAAGAATTGGTTATCGTATTTGACAACTCGACCATTACCGCCTTTCATGCTTCAGTGGGGCTTACCGTCAACCAGTTGTTCGGCAGGCCGGTTTATCTGCAAGGCCCAAATGAGGGCATTCCCAACACCTTTTATATTCAGGGTCAGTATCAAACCATAGACGGCGTCGGAAGGGTGTCTTTCAATAGCAACAATAACTTCGTTTATGAATTTAATCCGGACGAAACGCTGGTCAGTGTTTTGGATCAGTTTGTCGTAACCGGGGCATCGCTGGAACCGGTGGGGGATACCACTGCAGACAACCAGCAAATCGTAAAATCCAGATTTACCCTCAATGCCCAGTTGTTTTTCAGCAACCCCCTTACCCCGGGGCAGGAAGAGGTTCCCGATTTATTTGGTTATGGTTCAACGGATCAGGGCGCGCCATCGGGGTTGCCCCTGACGGGTACAGCTTTCGATATCCAGGTGACTTTAGACGCTCAGGGCCAACCGGTAGCGGGGAGTCAAAGTGTAACCATTGACACGGGCAACTGGGCGGTTCAGGAAAATAAAAACGCAGTGCGCAAAGACAGTGTCGTTGCGGCCATGCCTTTCAAACTATCTGTATTAATGCAAAGCGGCGCCGAAGGCAAGCTCGATTCCAAGGCTTTGGGGCAGGTTGTGGGTGTGCAGCAGCTCGTTGGAAATGTCTGCACATCACCGCGTTACGCACTAAAGTTTGAACTGCCCATGGGGACTTTAGGCGCGCTTTCTGATGCTTATGCCAGCATTGATGCCTACATGGTTATGGCCTGGGGCCCGGCGGATACTGCGCCCGACAACGATGGCGTAAGCGTATACATTCAATTGCCGGAAGTATCGGGCGGGTTGTTGGGGTTCAACCTCGAAGGCATTGTGAAAACCGTGTTCGGAGATGCCAATTTGATGCAGGTGAAACTCACCGATCCAACCGATCAAATTGTTTATGTGCTGCTTTTCAACAATGTGGCAATCAGCATTCTGGGCATCAAATTGCCGCCCAAAGTGATTGTTGATTTCGTCATTTTCGCCGACCCTTCGCAGGGAGCGGGTAGTAATTTAGCCTGGAACCTCGCTGCGGGGCAGCCTCAAAACAGTACTATGTTGCTTAAAGAAACTAATTAATAAAAGTTATGCCAACAACAGACCCAATTATTGATGCAAAAACCATCAGGGAACTGATTGCTGCGATTGATGCCAAATTCGGATTGAACATACCAACGGACGCCCCCGGCGCACCTCTGCTCCTGGATTGGTTGGACCTGAAGATCACGGTCACTCAGGGCGATGGCAATCCGGTGTTGTACTGCGCTCAGGCGACCGCGCCAAGCGCCGAGTTTGGCCTGGGCGTCAATATACAAGGCACCGCAGTGGCGAAGTTGCTCCAGGGACAAGTTGTTATTGTCATGAATAAATGCACCAATTCATAATTTTCAATTTAAACCATTAAATATATGGCCAATTCAACCAACACATTAGCCGCAGCCGGCGACACCAGCACCAACCGGCTTGTTTTTGGGATCGTTGTGGATGTAAATGGTACGGAGATACCGATTTCAACTGACGATATTGGGAATTACATAACCAACGGGTTTAATTTCAAACTCCCCCAACCGGTTCATCTGGGGTCTTTTAGTGACCTGTTTAACTGGTTATCTGAAAATTTTGGCGTAACGGTGCCCGACCCAAAAGACCTTCCCTCCCCGTTGAATGACATGGTAAATGCTGTGGTCACTTTGGTTTTTACGGTAGACCAACTTGCTTTTCACATCCCGGGAACACAAGCTCCGGCCAACGATAAGGTGACTTACAACCTGCGCATCTCCGGTTCCTGGGATCAGGCCAAACCGATTATTCCAGGCGTCAACGTACTCAAACTAAAAGGCGGCGTTTTTGGCGTAGCCAATATGCCCAACACCCAGCAGTCAGAAAGCCGATAATTACTAAAACTAAATACCCATGCCACGCATTAGCTTCGGGTTTGATACCCTTTTGGATTTTTCTGGAGAGGGACTCAGGTTATCCGATCAGGATACTTCCTCTGAGCCATTGGGGCTTCGCTTCGAATTGGCCGTAGGACAAGGACCTACCCAATTCACCATCAAACCTTCTGCGAACTTCCGGTTTAGTCTGGCAGACGTGCTGGGTGCGCTGGCTTCTGTTCTTAAAATAGACGCACTCAATAAAGTAGCGACGCTGACCGACAAACAACCGTGGGCGCTGGTTTTTAATACAAAAATTTCGCCTGAAATCAGCGTGCTGGTTTCCAGTACGGAGTCTGTGGCACAGTGTATCCTGACGCTTTACGATGGCGACAGTTCTACGCCGGGTATTCAGCTTGGCGGGCAGTATGGGCCTATAACTATTGAGCCAAAATTTACAGTTTTTAACCTCATCATCAGTTACAATAAAAATAAAGGCGGGTTGGACGTCAGCGCCAAAGTGCAGTTCGATGACCAGCCTTCCTCCACTTACCTCAAAACCTCCACTTCAGACCAGTCAAAAACGCAAATTGTCAAATTTCCTTTTCCGGTGCCGGATCAGGGAACCTCAACCTTTAAGTTGAACTACTTAGGTTTGGGACAGCGTTTCGGGCCGCCTTTGCCAACAAATGTCAACGATTTTTCCACGGCTTTGCAAACCATTTTTGCCGATCTGGAAAAAAACCTGACCACCAATGACCCGCAAACCATTCTGGAAAAATTGGTGAAGGATTATTACCACCCAGATCGCGACTGGTTTGTGGCTGCCGATCTGGAGTTTAAAGGGTGGCAGGTGCGTTTGCTGTTCAACGACCCGGTTTTGTACGGCGTAGAGGTGAGTTGCAGCGTGGACGCATTCAAAGGGCTTGACCTGATCATTCTGTATGTAAAACTGGGGCCTCATCTTGGGGTTTATTATGGGAAACTGACCATCCCCGAGCAATACCGGCAGATCAACCTTGGCGCCGTTGCGCTTACCCTGCCCACTGTTCAAATCTGGATTTATACCAATGGCGATTTTAAAGTGAACGTTGGCTGGCCCCTCGGCAGCGACTCCATTGGCATTCAGGTGTATATCTTTACCGGAGGCGGAGGCTTTTATTTTGGCAAACTGCGAAGCGGCGACAATCCGCAAACCCAAAACGCTCCGGTACAGTACAACCCGATTTTTGTTTTTGGTTTGGGACTTTGGCTGGGCGTCGGGCGTTCCTTTACGAAAGGGCCGCTTTCCGCAAACCTCAGCCTGACAGTGCAGGGCACTTTTCAGGGGATTTTAGCCTGGCAGGAAAGCAACAATACCTCGAATCCGCCTGACTATTATTGGTTTGCAGCTACCGTTGGTTTGGTGGGCACACTACAAGGCGAAGTAGACCTGAAAATCATAAAAATCAGCCTGTTGGTGCGTTTAACGGCAACTGCGGGAATTGCTTTTGAAACGGATTACAATGCCGTTTTGAACGTCAGTGCTTCCGTTGAAGTCAAGGCCAGTGTCAAGGTCTTGTTCGTTAAAGTATCGGTTAGCTTTAAAGCCGACGTATCCCAGACCTTTGTACTGAGCCATGGCGGCTTAGGCGACGCAAGCCTGAATGGCCCGCAAAACCCCAGCTTTAAGAACCTCAACGACGGCGGAGCAGAAAGCAATACCCAACCCCTGATGCAGGTGAGGCGCAAAGGACGCTACCGTGCAGTTTCAGCGGCTTTGCTGGTTTCCGACCCGCCAACCATTAATTTGAGTTTTGTATTGTACCCGGCTGCTACCTACACATCGGGCGTTACCGAAGGACAAAGTCAGGCTGTGGCACTGCTGCTGATGAGCAGTCCGGAATACGGCGCTTCAAATACAGGGTCAGATAAAACCGCATGGGAATTATTGCTGGACGCTTATGCTTCGTGGTTGCTTGAAAAATATTCCGGGGGGACCAATTCCTGGGAGTTGGTACTGGAACAATTAAATAATGTGCCGCCGGATTTTGAGGTGGCGGTCGTGGAAGACTTCTTAGCGAACCGGGTGCATTTTTCCATTTCCGGGGTTGACCTGAGTGTGCAAAGTGAGCCGGTTAATATGGCTTTTTTCCCCATTTTGCCCAATTTGCAA
>JALHRK010000503.1 GCA_022841505.1 Saprospiraceae bacterium
ATAACTTGTAGTCGCTGCCTTCCTGCATGCCTAAAGCATTAAATGTCGCTTTGATCCGCTCAGCCGTTTTATGGCATTCCAGCCCGAGTTCGGGGTGAGCGTTGATTTCCCTGTACAACTCGAAAATGCGTCCGGAAATTTGCTGGAACTCCTCCAGTAGGACTTGTCTGCTTAGCATATTTTGTTTTGTTTTTGTGGGTGAAACAGGTTGTGAATTCGCTTGGAAACATAGCAGTGTCATTAAGGCGATGAGTATCGCCTGCAGTTGTTTTTTCATGGTAATGGATTTTGTGAATTAATTAATTATTTCCCCGACGGGGACGTAATCGGTTGTGATGCGAATGAATTGATTGTTAAATGAAATAGCATTCCCTTCTAGCTTTCCGCTTATCTGGCAGTGGACGATGATTTCGTCTGGTTTTGGGGATTGCTCATCCCATTCGGAGTAATTCAACACGGTTCCATCTTTTAAATAAATGGATTGGCCTTTTACTTTTGCAGGGATTTTTTTATCCCACAATTCAATTAGAACTTTATGTTTTGTCGCCCCTGTTATTGTCAGAGTATCGGTTTTGTTTTCTGAATAATAGACACCTCTGACATCGTGGGAAGCCAGTTGCAAACGGCTAATGATCGCCGGTTCGAAGAACAGGAAAATAATGACGTATAATAAAAACAGACATCCGATTCCCCCCGCATTTTCTTTTTGAAAAACGATGAAGATAAATAACAGGATAATCCCTATTGCGCCCAATGATAGTACAATTGGAAAATCCAGGTAATAATCCATTGCCCATGTCGCGAGCAAAGGCAAGCCAAACAATGCTATAACCGCTATTATTCGCAACAACAACAACATGATTGATTTCATATACTTACTGATATTTAAAGTGGAAAATCATTTATTATAAAATGAATACAAAATACAAGTAATGATGCTACGCTGGAGAATTGGAACATCTCATCTTCATCATATTCAAAATTCTCTTCTCCATCTATTATTTTAAAAACATGCGAAAGGTGCCGTATTACCGCAATCGGCAAAAAGTATATCAGCATAAAATTAAAGCCTGCAAATTTTATTAAATCATAAATATACCAAGATTTGAATTCATAAGGTAGTTGAGAAACTAAGCCTGAATTCATTACGCCCTTGATAAATGAATTAGCCTTTGGAAAAAACAGAACGGCAAATAGGCTTATTGTTAAAATGGTAGTGGTGAAGAGCGTTTGTTTGATATTGGGCTTACTTAATAATCTAACATAAAAATTATTCACTAGCAGGAATACAGCTATTCCGGCGATTATTGCTAGTATTGGAGCCTGGAATTTGTCTTCTCCATCGTAATAAAGATAACCTAACCAGAAAAATGTACAAAGCAATATTGGAAAATTAAGTTCTTCAACAGGGGTAGCCCAAATTGTACTTTTCTTTTTAACCTCTGTTGGTTTTTGATCATCGAGTTGTTGATTCATTTTTTTAATATTTTCTGCGTTAATTAATTGTAATTGGGGAAGTCTTCCTTTTTCACATAGTCGGCACAATATCTGCCAATCAGCTCATGCAGCGCGGCGGGCTCCAAGCCCAAACCGCGTACGTCCAATTTGATTTCAATCCGGGTTTTTAATTTAAAGAGCAGCTGTTTATTCGAGTTATCAACAAACCAGCCCGATTGTGCAATCGTATGCCAGTCAATTATCTGCGATGGACGGTGCGGAGCGTTATAGCTCATGCTCAAGGGGCTGAGGGTAAGCACCGGTTTACGGTGGCGCAACCGCCGTATATAGCGGAGCGAAGCATAGAGAAACAAGCCTACAAATCCCGCAAGCACCAGCATGGAAATATGAAATCCGGATTTTACAATAGCGATCACGATCAATAAGACCATCGGAATGATAAGGCAAAAGGCGAACAGCAGACTGATCCAGGCCTTGGTGCGGCTGTAGTAGAGCGTTATGATTGGCGGACTTTTCTCATTGACGTTGGTGTAATGGCTTTTTATATTTTTTTCTTCCCCAATAAGCGTAATCAATACAAGCAGACCAAACGCGGCGACAAACAACATCACGCCAATCCGGACTGAAAAAATGAATGTAAAATTGGCCGCCATGGGTACCACCACCATTTGGGCGAAAGCCGCAATTTGTTCGCGCACCCCGAAAGCCTGAAACCCCAGACTGGGATTATAGCCTTTTGAAGCGGTATAAAGCCGATAATAAGGGATTAGAAAAAGCCACGAGGCCGCCACGCTAACCAGCCAGTCGAAAGGCGCCGGGATCTTGATGATGTCTTTTATTAAAAAAACAATCCCGAAGACCAGGCAGCAATAGACAAACGCATAAAGAAGCTGTACTTTTTTCGTCATGATACACCAGTTTTTGACCACTGCAAACCTACGTACAACATATTTGCATTAATTTGCAAGTTGTTTGCAACTTTTACAGTTTATGGCAAAAAGACAGGAACAAAAAGACAGCCGGAAAGAGCAGATAGCCATGGAAATCGGCACTTTGTGCGCTCAACTGGTAAGATTGGAGGTGGTAAAAAATTTTAAAGAAATTGACGATGCACTCAAATCAGCAGAGCTAATCAGTCCCAACAGCACCGATTTGAGTAAATCCTACTCCCGGGAAGAGTCAATGAGTCTGGAAAAGCGGGAAAAAATCCTCAATTTTATCCGGCAAACCTGGCCAGTTTATCGAGCTATCTTCTGGGCTGTGTCAACAGATATTGACGTATGGAGTGAACCTGCGTTTTATTTTTTGAAACAAGCTGGCAGTGAGTCAATAGCGGTAAAGGCCAAAGGATTATTTCGCGCTAAACCAGATATCGTTTGCAGAGGTAAAGCCCTCTTTCATCAAGACGGCATCGTGGAAATTGAAACCGACAACCCGGTCGGCAGATATAAGTCTAATATAATCGGCTGCTTCCGTAGACTCCATTTCGAGGAGGCTCCCATGGTAGGCATAATCGGCGGCCATTACCTCGCCGTATCGGGTTCTGCACAGGCCAATCACCCCATTACCGTGCGCCCCGTTATTCTGTTCCCGGAATACTACTTTCCTGCTATGCAAACGAAATTCGAGGACTGCCTGAAGCAAATCAAGGACGATAAAGATTGGTGGCGCATGGGAAATGAGACCTGGTTTAAATTAATAGATGAACTGGAACAGGCGTATCAAAAATCTGTAGCATTTTAACACGTTTGAAGGTACTCCTCCAACAATTCATCCTTCTCAATTCACCCCTATTGCAGTCATTGTATCATTGTGCGAAACAAAAATCTTTCCTTACTTTGTGGGGAATTGCTTTAACCATCAAACTTTTCCATACCATGTCTGATCAAATTCGCCAACTCGAACCCTCCGCTCCCTGGAATTATTTTGCTGACCTGAACGCCGTGCCGCGCCCTTCCAAGCATGAAGAAAGAGTTGCGAAGTTTATGGTTGATTTTGGGAAATCGCTGGGATTGGAAGTGCTAACCGACACCATTGGCAACGTCATCATCAAAAAACCAGCCTCGCCAGGCCGCGAAAAAAGCCCGGTTGTCATCCTACAGGCGCACTTAGACATGGTACACCAGAAAAACGAGGACACCAAGTTTGACTTTGGAAAACAAGGCATCGAAATGTACGTGGATGGAGACTGGGTAAAGGCTCGCGGCACCACGCTTGGCGCCGACAACGGCCTCGGCGTAGCCAGCATCATGGCGGTGCTGGCATCCAAAGACCTGTCGCACCCGGCCATCGAAGCGCTGTTTACCCTAGACGAAGAAACGGGCATGAGCGGCGCCAAAGCCCTCGGCAGGAAGTTGTTGAAAGGCAAAATATTGCTCAATTTAGACACCGAGGAAGATCATGTCTTCACCATCGGTTGCGCAGGTGGCATTGATACGCTGGTGGAATGGGCTTACCGCGAAATTGACGCTCCGGCGGGTTCCGAAGGCCGGAAAATTGTCATCAACGGCCTCAAAGGCGGGCACTCTGGGGTGGATATCCACCTTGGTCGCGGCAATGCAAACAAACTCATGAATCGGGTGCTGATGGCCTGCAAAGGCGTGTCGGTCAGTACGATAGAAGGCGGGAGCGTGCGCAACGCCATCCCCCGCGAAAGCGTAGCTACGGTGGCGGTGAAGTCGCCAAAAGTGTTTGACCGCAGTTTTCAGGCGATCGTAAAAGTCATTATGGACGAATACAGCGGCGTGGAGCCGGGGCTGAACATCGCCATTTCGGAAGCGCCGGTTCCCGCAAAGGTCATGCGCAGAAGCGACCAGACGAAACTCCTTTCTGCCATCCGCGCTGCACACAATGGCGTATTCCGGATGAGTCCGGATGTCCTGGGATTGGTGGAAACCTCTTCCAATTTAGCGAG
>JALHRK010000504.1 GCA_022841505.1 Saprospiraceae bacterium
AAAAAATTGAGAAAGCCCGAAGCCCGATTTTCCATCGCAATTCGTTTGGTAAACCGGAAGACCATCGCATCCCACAGGCTGTATCTTGTTGAGTCGCCAAACGCCAACCAGCATTTCATCACCATAAAATTCAAACACTTTTTGCGTTTCCGTGCCATCAACAGCCACGCCGTTGCAAGTTGCACAATGTACACACGGCTTGCTTTCGCTCCAGTCGCTTTCGCGAAAATTAAGCAAGCTGGACTGCGCCGGCAACAGGCACGAGCAGGCCATTACAAGGATCAGAACTATGTGAAATTGCATAATATTATTTTGAAGTAGCCCCCTTCCTTACTTCCCCTTAAGCCCGTCCCGTATGATAAACTTCACCGGCATATTAAACTGCACCCGCACCGGTTTGCCATGCTGATGGCCGGGAACCCACCGAATGCCTTCTTCTTTCATCAGGTTGACGACCCGGCGCGCTTCCACACCACAGCCTTTTCCAATGTCTCTGACGATTTGGGCATCCGAAATGCTTCCATCGGTTTCAATCACAAAGGTAATAACCACCGTCCCCTCAAGGCCTGCTGCGCGCGCTTCTGCCGGATAAATCAGCTTTCCGTAGACAAACTCCAGCATCTTTTTATCCGCGCATTGCTTTTTCTCAACATCTGTTCCGGCTATTTCTTCGCAGCCGGGGAAGCGCGGCATCTGGTCGGTTACTTTAAAAATTTCCTCGCCTTCATCAGCCAGCACAGGAGTCGCACGGATTTGTTTAGCGGACTTATCCTGCGCGGTATATAGTTTGTAGGAGAAAAAATCGCGGATGAAGTTCAGCGAATAGTCGGTGTGTGGCGACTCAATGCGACGGATTTCCAGCGCCCCCGGACAATAAAAGCGCACTTCGCGGCAGATGTCCGCAATCGCTTCCTCGTCTGTTGCAAAGGTAGAAAGCCCCATGCCGTCCTTGCCGAAACAATTCGTCTGGTAGTACACCGAATCACAGGCGGCGAGCTTCAGTTTAGTCAGTTGCCAGGTTCCGATCAGCGTTTCGCCACAATAAAAAGCAATCGTTTTTTGTGTTTCCACAACATCGCTTGGCTTTTCATTGCACACGATGCACTGCTGGCAGCTTTTTTCACTGCTCCAGCCGTCTTCGCGGAATTTCAAATAAGAAGATTGTGCCGACAGCGCCATAGACAGCGCGCTGAGCAGGAAGAGCGCGGAAAGAGATTTCATTACAAATCAGGTTTATTGGCTAAAAAATTTGAATCCACAAGGTATTCAAAAATTTAAAATGGTAAATGACCGCCATTAGACCAACCTGTAAATATCTGTCGGCGTCAGGCAAAAAATGGCCCTGTCACCGCGCAAAGCGATGGGCGCTTTGATGAGTTCGGGATTGTATTTCAGTACGTTGAGCCAGTCTTCGTCGTCAAAATCGCGGCCGCGGATGTTCTTTTGGTAATAAGGATGGGCTTTGTCCAACAAATCTTTAGGATGGATAGCCAGCGCTTTCAGGATCTGCTGCCAGCTCGTGGTGGTGGAGGGCGCCTTGTCAAAAGTGTAGCTTTTGATGTGAATGACAATGCTCCGCGCATAGGCTAAGGTCATGCGATCGGAACGCGACCCCTCATTGTAGTACATTAAAATTTCTCTTTCGCTGGTAATCATATACTTTTTATTTTGACACACATCAAAATATCAAAACGCTGTATTGTGTTTTTATGTTTTGTAAAATTTAATAAAAACCAAAATCAGGATTGGATTCATTTGGAATTATCACCGGTTGTAACAAATTTTAAAAAAAACGTTATGTAGCTTTGCGAGGAACATCGCAATAATAAGTTCGCAAGTTATTATTGCGGCGTTCCTAAAGATAAACATCAGCATGAAAGCACTACTGTCTGCCTGTTTCGTTTGCTGTGCAATTTTTGCATTCGGACAATCTATTGAAGAATTGGAGCAAAAGCTGCGGGAAGCGGAAACGAACAAGGAAAAAATGCTCTACAGCTTCGAGTTGGCCCAGGCCTATGTCCGCACCAACACGGATAAGGCGTTGGAATACGGCAAACAAGCCCACAACTTAGCCACGCAGCAAAGCAATTCGGGCATGTCGGCCCAATCTGCTTACTTAGTCGCAGAAGCCTACGAACGCGCGCGGGACGACAGAAACGTAGAGGTTTGGCTGAAAAGCGCGTACAACTTTGCCAAACAGGCCAAAGACTCCGACCTGATCATCAAAAGCGTGGACAAACGCAGTCGCTTAGCCAAAAAACAGCGCAACGAACAACGCGCCATCCAGATTTACGAAGAAGCTTTCACCTACTTCAGCCAGAAAGGAACCAGCATCAGCGATTTGGAAAGCAACTTTGACCTGCAAAAAGCGGGCATTGACCGCCAAAAACGCGACCTGGAAAAAGAACGCGACAAGCTGGAGTTTGAAGTGCGCAACCTTTCTGCCGAACGCGACCAGCTCAGCAGCGACAAATCCCACTTGGAAGTGCGCCAGGAACAGTTGGTGCGGGAAACGCAGCGCAAATCGAGCGAACTGTCTACCAAACAGGTGGAACTGGAAACGGTAGCCGAGGAAAAAAAGCGCATTGAGGAAGAAAAAAAGATGAAGGAACGCCTCATCAGCACCCTGAACAAAGAAGCGCTCGCCGATTCGTTGGTGCTTGCGGAAAGGGAATTGGCCATCCAAATTTCAGATGCTGCACTGGCCGAAGAAAAGACCCTTCGCAGCTACTTTTTCATTGGCGCCGGCGTACTGGTTTTGTTGGCTTTCCTGATGTTCCTGCTCTACAGTTCCAGCCGCCGCGCAAAGCGGAAAATTGAAGAAAAAAGCCGGATCATTGACCTGGAACGCGAAAAATCGGACGAGCTGCTGCTCAACATCCTGCCTGCCCAAATTGCCACAGAATTGAAGCAGTTCAGCAAAGTGAAAGCGCGCCGCTACGAAGAAGTCACCGTGATGTTTGTGGATTTCAAAAACTTCACCTCGATTTCGGAACAACTCTCGCCCGAAGATTTGGTGGAGGAGCTGGACCGCTGTTTTAAAGGCTTCGACTTCATCATCCACCAGTACCGCGACGTGGAAAAAATCAAAACCATCGGCGACGCCTATATGTGCGCCAGCGGGCTCTCCGAACAAAAATCCATGCCTTTCAACATCATCCGCGCCGCTTTTGAAATGCAGCAATTCCTGGAAGAACAAAAGCAGGAACGCATGCGCCTGGGCAAACCGTTTTTTGAAGCGCGCATTGGCTTGCATACCGGCTCGGTCGTTGCGGGCGTGGTGGGCGTGAACAAATTCGCCTACGACATCTGGGGCGACACGGTGAACATCGCGTCCCGCATGGAGGGCAACTGCGAGCCGGGCCGCATCAACATCTCTGAAATGACCTACAACCTCGTGAAATACCAGTTTGAATGCGAATACCGGGGTAAAATTGACGCCAAAAACAAAGGCGCGATAGATATGTACTACGTAGTCAAAGAGACGACCGGCGTCACCGCAATGGCGTCATGACCCGGCAGCTTGAAATCGTTTGCACGTCCCTGCGCGATGCGGTTGACGCCCAACACGGGGACGCCGACCGCATCGAGTTGTGCGCCCGCCTGAGCGTGGGCGGACTGACACCCCCTCCCACCCTGCTCCGCAAAGTCAAATCCACCGTCCAAATTCCCGTTTTTGTCCTCATCCGCCCGCGCGGCGGCGATTTTTGTTATACCAACGCTGAATTTACGCGCCTGCTGCACCAAATCGCCGAAGCCAAGTCCCATGGCGCCGACGGCATCGTCTGCGGCGCGCTGCTGCCAACCGGCCACTTAGACGTGGAACGCACCGCGCAAATGGTCGCTGCGGCCCATCCCCTGCCCTTTACCTTCCACCGCGCGTTCGACCGCTGCCAGGAACCGCTGACTGCGATTGACCGCTTAGCGGAACTCGGCGTGCAGCGCATCCTCACGTCCGGCCAGGGCACAACCGCACTGGAAGGCATCGAAAATTTAAAGGCTTTCGCCAAATACGCCGCCGGGCGCCTGACGATTCTGGTTGGCGGCGGAGTACGCCCCGGGAATTTAAAGGCATTGATGGCCGCCGAAGGTTTGCAGGAGTTTCATTCTTCAGGGCGGGATGGGAAAGGGCGTTCGATTAGGAAGGCGGTGCGGGAGCTGTCCTTCATCATTGCTCACGCGTAGGCTCCGCCTCGCGTGTACTATTCCACGGGCTCTGCCCGGCTTGACAGTACAAAAAATTACACGAAATTTCGCTGAGTAAGGTACAAAAAACCGCTTGCGCGTAGGCTCTGCCGCGTGTACTATTCCTCGAGTTTTAATCGGTTTGGGTCTGCCACCTGAAGGTGGCGACCACAGCCCCGCT
>JALHRK010000505.1 GCA_022841505.1 Saprospiraceae bacterium
CCAGCGCACCGAAGGCAACCAGTTGAAAAACGAACGGTTCACCTTCGTATCCAACAAGGGCAGTTCGCCGCTCAACTGGGCCTGCTGGGCCTGCACACCTGCCGTAAAATTCGATTTTTTCGTATTCCAGCGGAAATTCAGTCCGCCCCGGTGGTAGTCGAAATCGCTGGTGAACTGGTTACTCAGCAATGGGTTAAAAACGGGTGCGTTCGGGTTTTCGCGCTCAAAATCGTAGACCTCGCGGTTGCTTTCGCTGCGGTTTAGGCGGTAGGCGTAGTTGAATTCCAAATATTTGCGGTTGCCCAAGGGTTCTGTGAAAGAAGCGACAACGCCGTAGTTCATGCGGTCGCTTTGCTGCTGCTGATTTTGCAGGATGGAATCAATCCGGTTCAGGTTTCCCGACAAGGGATCGTAGTATTGATTGACCGCTTCCAATTCGCCTTCGCGGTCGCCGTTGTTGAGACCGAAGCTGAAGGTGGTGGACAACGTACGGCCTTTTTTGGCAAATTTATGGCGATAGAGCAGACTGGAACTCAGGTTCACGCTGTTGCCTTCAGAAAAGCTGTTGCGCGCACCGTCGTTCAGCGATTTGGCGCCGTTCAGGGCTTCGCTGGCGCTTTCCACTTCCGTTTTGGTTTCGGTGTAGGACAGGTTGGTCATCAGCTTCACCGAGTTGAACGAATCTATTTTGGTATCCAAAGTCAGGTTCAGGCGGTGGTTGTCATTTTGACTGTGGTTCAGCGAATTCGACCGGTTGGTGAAGGCGCCTTCCGGCAAAAAGTTTTGGGTATTGGTCACGCGCTGCGTTTCGTTGTCCAGTTGGTTGTAGAAATAATTGGCGCTGAGTTCCGTATTTTTCTTTTTACCAAACGTCCGGTTCAGGTTCAGGCCGCCCGACCAGGTCGTGGTGAGGCCGTTGTTGTTGTTGAACCCAAACGGGATCGGGCCGCCATCTTCACTATCCGAATTAAATTCTAAGCGCATGCTCCCGCCACCGCCAGACATCATGCGTTGCATTTCGCCACTGAAGCTGAGGTAATCCTGGATGGAAAAAGCCTGTTGGTTGATGTTGTTGGCAGCAGCCAAAAGTCCAAATTGTTGTTTTGCGTCAAATTTGTTCAGACTCAGCCGGCCTTCGTAGCGCTCATCGGTGCCGCCTCCGGCCATTGCGTAGCCGAAAAAGCCGTTTTTGCGGTCTTCTTTCAACTCTAAGTTGATGGTTTTTTCGCGCTGTCCGTCGTCAATGCCGGAAAACGTGGCCTGGTCCGATTTTTTGTCGAAGACCTGCACTTTGTCCACCGCGTCGGCAGGCAGGTTTTTGGTGGCAATTTTAGGGTCATTGCCAAAAAATTCTTTTCCTTCCACCAACACATTCTGCACGGCCTGTCCCTGTGCCCGAACGGTTCCGTCTGAGTCTACTGTTACACCGGGCAGTTTTTTCAGCAGGTCTTCTACCACCGCATTGGGTTGGGTTTTGAAAGAATTGGCGTTGAATTCAATGGTGTCTTTTTTCACCATCACCGGGATGCGGTCGGAGGTAACCAACACTTCGTTCAGGTTATTGGACTGAGGTTCCATGACGATGCTCCCCATATCCAGGTTCTCCTTCAAATCAATGGCGCGTGAGTAAGTGGTATAACCCACAAAAGAGATTTGCACCACATATTTTCCATCGCCCACGCCTTTGATTTCAAAACCGCCTTTGGAATCGGTGGTCGCAAAATTGACTAGGGAAGAATCCTGGGCAGCAAGCAGTGCCACTGTCGCCCATTCCAAAGGCGCCGAAGCGGAATCTGCAACGACGCCTTTGATGGAAAACCGCTGCGCATTTGCGGCAAGCAAACCAAAACAAAGAACCAGAAAGGTAAAAAGTGTCTTTTTCATGATGAACCAGGTATAAAAAGTGTCGGGTGATTTAAATTTTGAGGAGTTGAAGAACTGAGTATTCGAGGAGTTGAGGAGTTGAGTATTCGATCCTTCCCGTCAACTCCTCAAATACTCAAATACTCAACAAATCAAATCCTCAATTCGTGACACAAAGCTACCACCTCCATCCTCCGGAGCAGGTTAATCTGTCTGGAAATAAGGTTAATTAAGGTTAATAGAATTGAAAATTGCATGATTCTACTTCACGCTTACAAACGGTCTTATTTACCGCCTTTGCACCTGTGGAAACAGCTTTCTATTGCGCCCCATCAGTTTTCCCAGCTTAAATAGCTACCACAGCAAACCATTTTGCAACGACAGCAAACCCTAGTCTGTGGTTCTGACAATACTTTTGTGTTTTCCGGAACAGGCCTGAGACAGGCATCTCTGTTAAGGGATCTGAATAAATTAATCTAAAGAAAAGGTCCATGAAAAAAATTACACACTTGCTTTGTTGCGCTCTGTTATTGTGTCACCTGACCGCATCAGGTAATAATGGTAAGGGCGAATCAAAAACAATGATAGTTGCATGCGATTTAACCACCTACCAATCCGCTACCAAAATCGCGCCGGCTGACTTCCCTTACACCTCCGGGACGGGCATCACCGTGAGTGCAACCAGCAATACCGAAACCTTACCGAATACAGCTTACTCCTGTGGGGGAAATTCTTTCTCCACTGCCTCGACAGCATGGTGGTTAGATGATGTTAATGACCTGATAACACTCACTTTTTCTGCTCCGGTTACCAGTTTATCGGTTGTTATAAACGGCACCAATGACGGCGAAATTTTTACTTTTAATGCAGCAACCGGAACGATCAGCCTGGATAATTTCTGCACAGCCTCATATGCTACTGCTGGAGCCGGAAATCAATTGGAATGCATTACTAGTCCCGGGACATTTGGTACCTTGGTTACCCTCAATAACCCCACTGGTTCCACTGTCTATACGTTTACCCACAATGGTGCCTCCGCCGGTTCCCGGATTTCGTTGCTCGACTGTTATGTCGCCGCCCCCCTACCGGTGGTAGATCCCGAAAGCAATGTCCAGGCTTGTGGTACAGAAACGGTACCGCAAATTACTTTCACGGGCACGTCCGGCGCTACCTTCAACTGGACCAACAACAACACAGCAATTGGCCTTGCCGCCAGTGGCAGCGGGAACATAGCCAGCTTTACAGCAGCGAACGTAACTTCCCAACAAGTCGCTACGATCACCGTAACTCCTGTATTGGGTGTGCAATCCGGAGTTCCCGTTACTTTCACCATCACGGTGAAGCCAAAGCCAACCCTGACACTCGGTACGATTATGAGCCCTGTCACTTGCGGAGGATTCAATGGGAGTATCGCCTTTACGACAACTAACCTGCCCAATGGGATTTACAGTCTTTCCTACACTGGTCCAGGCAGCCCGCGAAACGTGATAGTCAGCGGGAACGCTCTCTCACTATCCGGTTTGGGTGCGGGTTCCTACAGTAATTTTTCCATCTCACTCAATGGATGCACCGGTTCGGCTGCCGGCCCTGTTAACTTAGCCGATCCTTCTTTCACCTGGTACCGCGATTTTGACGGCGATACTTTTGGCAACCCGGCCATGACGCAAACCTCCTGCACACAACCAGTGGGCTACGTTGCCAACAACACGGATTGCGACGACAACGACCCGCTCGAAAAACCCGGCCAGATTTGGTATGATGATACCGATAACGACGGCCACGGCCAAACAGGAGCAGCAACTATTACGCAATGTTTGCGCCCGACTGGTTACAAAGCGGCCAGCGAGTTGATGTCTACCAACGGAGATTGCAACGACAACAACGCTGCCATCAAACCCGGCGCTACTGAAGTCTGCGATGGCGTGGATAACGACTGCGACGGCTCCACCGACGAAGGTGTGCTCACGACCTGGTACCGCGATTTTGACAGCGATACGTTTGGTAACCCGGCCATGACGCAAACCGCTTGTTCACAACCAGTGGGTTACGTTGCAAACAATACCGACTGTAACGACAACAACCCGCTCGAAAAACCCGGCCAGGTCTGGTATAGAGACACCGACAACGATGGTTATGCCCAGTCGGGATCAGCTTTGACCCAATGTAGCCGCCCTGTGGGTTACAAAGTAGCCGGCGAACTGACCTCCACTACAGGCGATTGCAATGACAATGCCTCGAACGTCAACCCGGGCGCTCCGGAAATCTGCGACGGCCAGGACAACAATTGCAATACCATTACAGACGAAAACGTCACCAATATCTACTACCGCGATATGGACGGCGACGGCTTCGGCAATCCGCTGAACACACAAGCCGGTTGTACTGCGCCCACCGGTTATGTGGCCAACGACGACGACTGCAACGACAACAACGCAGCCATCAAACCAGGGGCTACAGAAATATGTGACGGTGTGGACAACGATTGCGATGGCAGCATTGACGA
>JALHRK010000506.1 GCA_022841505.1 Saprospiraceae bacterium
GGCGCGTAATTTTAATTTTCACACTTTGAGCTTGTTGGGGAAATCCCAAACAAGCTCTTAAATTAACAAAGAATGAAACGGATTGAAACTGAAATTTTGATTGAGGCGAACCCTGAAAAAGTTTGGTCTATTCTTACCGATTTTGAAAACCATCCCAAGTGGAACCCTTTTATCAAAGCGATCACCGGAGAAAAGGAAATCGGTAAAAAATTAACGGTTTCCATTAGACCCCCGGGGGGAAATGGTATGACCTTTCAACCCATTGTTACGTCATTTAAAGAAAATTTAGAATTTAGCTGGAAGGGTAAATTAGGGTTTCAGGAGATTTTTGATGGCGAACACTATTTTCAATTGATTGGTCAGGAAAATAATCGAACCAAGCTCATACACGGCGAGCGATTCAGTGGAATTTTAGTGACTTTAATGGGGAAAGCCCTTGACAAAACAAAAGAAGGGTTTGAACTCATGAACAAATCACTCAAAATCGAGTCGGAAAAGGCATAGGAACAGGGAATGAGAGGAGAGTATCGTACTACAGGACATTTTGGCGCAATGAGTTTTAAAAACCTATAAGGTCTGAAGCCCCGAAATGAAAATGTCCAATAGTATGCAAAAGCATTCACAAAACCATTAACCTTAATTGTTATGCAAAAGGACAGGATTGCGTATGTAGATCAGATAAGAGTATTTCTTACCTGCCTTGTTGTTGCCCATCACGCCGGACAAGCCTATGGCCCCACCGGCGGTGTTTGGCCCGTAGACAATGTAGCCAAGGCGCCATGGTTAGGAAACCTCTTCTTTATAAATGCTTCGTATATGATGGGCTTGTATTTTTTTATTTCAGGCTATTTTCTGGTATTTAGCATAAATAGGAAAAGCAACGCAGCATTTATAAAAGACAGGTTGAAAAAGCTGGGAATCCCCTTACTGTTTTTTACATTATTTGTTTTCCTGCCCTTTAATTATTACGGTGCAGGTGGCCAGGGGAATATATTCCAATTTCTGGCAGATACTTATGCAAATAAACCACCAATTGCCACGGGGCACCTATGGTTTGTAGCATCGTTGCTTGTCTTTTCTCTTCTCTATCTTCTTTTATTTCATGGTGGGTTTGTCCAAAAAACCGACAAATTTGGTTTACTAAAATGGGTATACATTTTAATTTACATACTTTTGTTGACCGTGGTATCAGCGCTGGTAAGGTTAAAATATCCCGTTGATGCCTGGAGAACATGGTTAATTCCTGTCGAACCGGCCCATCTTCCACAATACTTTAGCCTATTTATTGCGGGAACGATGTTTAACCACGCCGGTTGGTTAAATCAGCTGACCTTGAAATCTGGATTGACATTCTTTGCCGTTGCCATAATCGCCTATCTCGTCAATTTGCAACTGCCAGGAGCGGTTAAGGAATATTGGCTTACGGAGTCTTTTGTTGAGTCCTTATTGTGTGTTGGTATCAGTATTGGGATTTTAAGCTTTTTCAGGTGTTACGGTAGCACGATGAACCATTTTGTCAAAATGCTATCGGAGCAGGTGTATGGTGTTTACCTGTTTCATCTTTTTATCGTTATATTGTTGCAACAATTAATGAGTCACTGGTTAGTTGGCCCCAATTTGAAATTCCTGCTGGTCACGCTGTTTGGGTTAGTCTTATCTTTTGGGCTTACGGCCCTAATCAGAATGAGTCCTTTTTTTCGAAGAATTATTTAAATGTTTTCAAAAACGAACTGTTCATCAGGACGGTGTAAATATTTTAACACATGAAAGCAGTACAATTTCGAATCGCGAGGCCAACCAACCAACTTGAAGCAGTTATTGAGTTCTATACCAAAGGTTTAGGATTGCAAATCATTGGTCGCTTCAGCGCTCATGATGGATACGATGGCGTTATGTTGGGGTTGCCTGACCATACGCATCATCTTGAATTTACGCAACATATTAGCAAACATCCCCTGCCTGAGCCAACCCAGGAAAATTTGCTTGTCTTTTATTTTGATGATTATCAACAATATCTGGAAGCAAACCGGCACTTGCAGGGCTTGCACTTCTATCCAGTAAAACCAGAAAATCCATATTGGACAGGGAAAAGTGAAACCTATGAAGATCCTGACAAATGGAGGGTCGTGTTGTTTAATGGGGTATTTAAGTAAGTGCCATTTTGTGAAACAAAAAATAAGAAATCCCCAGCGGCTTTTTTCCAGCCAATACGTACTTTTACCTTCCAAATACCCATTCTGCTATGAACCCAATCAGCGCAGCCGAACTGACCGCGTGGCTTTGCGGCTCCGAAGCGCAACGCCGGCAAGGTTTGAAGCGGATATACGACGACGACAACGTTCGCCGCAAGCTGGCGCAATGGGTGCAGGAACATGGCGGCTCGAAAGAAGAAGCCGAAGAAGTTTTTCAGGATGCTTTGGTCATTTTTGACCGCAATGTGCGCCTGGGAAAATTTGACGGTACAGGCACCTGGCAAGGTTATTTCTTCGGCATCGCCCGCCATGGCTGGCTCGAACGCTGCCGCCGCCGCAAGCTCCCGGTGACGGAACTGCTGCCCGCTCATTTGACGGAAGAAGCTGAATCCTTCGAGCACCGATTTATGGAAGAAGAACGCAAAACCGTTCTACGCCAAGCCCTCGAAGCCATGGGCGGGCGCTGCAAACACATCCTGGCATTGTACAAAATAAGCATTTCTTACGAAGAAATGGCACAGCAACTCGGAATGAGCAGTGCCGATATGGCAAAAAAAGAATGTTACCGCTGCCGCCAGCGCTTCCGCAACTTCCTGCTGCAACACCCCGATTTGTTGGACGAACTAAAAGACGATGGGACCAATGCGTGACGAAGAACTGCTCGATAAAATGGACGACTACCTGCTCGGCAAACTCGACACAGCGGCTGCCCGCTCTTTTGAGGCAGAGCTGGCGCAGCACCCCGACTGGCAGGCGGAACTTGCCCTGCGCCGTCTCGAACACGAAGGCATGGAAATGCTGCTGGAAGACAACCTCCGGACAGATATGCAGCATTGGAAGGGCGAACAAAAGATGCCCCGCCGGAGACGCTGGCTTTGGCTGGCGGCCCTGCCTTTGTGCGGTGCCGCGCTGTTTTTTTGGTGGAAACAAACACCTGCGGATACGCCCTCCCCCGCCTCACAAGTGCCTGCGGAAAGTTTGCCAACTACCACTCAACCTGTTGATAGTCAAATTTTTGAAAAAGAAAAAGATTTACCGGGGAGTAGACAAGAAACGCCCCCGCAGCAACTTCCGACGGCTGTAGCCACGCCACTTGCCTTTGCCGAAAAGGCAGTCGGCGACCTCGACCTGCGCCCTGGTGTTCGCGGCGATGATGCGCCGGCGTTGGTCGCTTTTGCCGACTCGCTGGACTTAACCCTCGAAAAAAAGGACTACGCAGGGCTGCTTCGTCTGACGGAAATGGCGGTTCCGGGCATCCGGGATGCCGAGCAGCGCTATGTGCGCGGCTGGGCTTTGTTCAAATTGCGCCGTTTCGCCGAAGCGGAAACAATTTTTAAAGAGTTGGCAGGCAGGAATCTTCCGCGCTTGCAGGTGAAGGCACAGCGGATGTTGCTGTATGCTTATCTGGCACAACAACCCAAGCGGCAGCAATTGTTGGAAAATTTGGTGCGACAGATCTTAGAAAAGAAAAGCCATCCGCTTTCAGTAGAGGCGCAAGCAGTGCTCAAATTTTTGTAAGCGTTTGTTGGGGATTTCATGATCGAGCGAGGGTGAGGAAATTTTGTTTTAGACGAGGTAAATTTTGCAAACATAGCAGGCAGCTATGTTGAAAAAATTTAACGAAGTATAAAATAAAATTTGCCAGCCGTAGCCGATTGATGAATTCCCCAACAAGCTCTATACATCACTCCGTCAACACAAACCCCGCCCAATAAAACGGCGTCGGATACAGCTGCCGCATCTTTGCCTGTGCCGCCCGGAAAGCCCCCGGAATCGGCAGTTTTTGCTCTAACCATGCTCTGTAAAACAGCGACATAAACTCCTGCGTCTCCTGATCGGGTACCTGCCAGAGCGAGAGCAGCAAGTGATGAGCACCCGCAATTTTGAAGCTGCGCTGCAATCCCAACACGCCTTCTGCTCCCCGCACTTCGCCCAAACCCGACTCGCAGGCAGACAGCGCCACGAGTTCCGTCGCCGAAAAATCGAGTTGGCTGATTTCCGATGCCGTCAGAATGCCATCCTCCATACCCTGCCGGTATTTACCGTCGAGCCAGGCGTGGTTGCCGCCGGCAAGTACCAAGCCTGCGCGGTTCATACTATTGTCGGAGCCGGAAAAAGCGTTAAGTGGTGCATTGGCGGCGCTGCCCCTTCGTACGTCTGCGAGGG
>JALHRK010000507.1 GCA_022841505.1 Saprospiraceae bacterium
ACCCATCCACGTCGTTTATTTGGATCAAAGACCGGTTTATTTTAGTTGGTCGGAAAACGAGCGGCCGTATGCTTTCCGCGCAACGCAGGGCTACCACCGCGTGGAATTGCGCACACAGGATCGCCTGTACCGCATAGACAGCGTTTACATGACCGCTGGCCGGAAACTCGTTTTCAGCCTGAGCGATTCAATCCGGTCCAAGCAGGTGAAAATTACACCCATGCCCAGCACTTTGAACGACAGCGAAAAAGGCAACCTCTACCGCTACATCTTTCCATTTCGACATACTTTCGGAAGCGAAACGGCCTATCTCCGGCAAGGGAAAGAAGTGATGCTTTTGCAACAAAAATACCTGTTGCACCGCCGGCCAACTACAATGCCCGGGAACAATGCCGGAAGTTTTCTGGCAGGCCCCGTTATGCCCGATCGCGTTCAATTTGTTTTAGCAGATGGATTTGAAAGCTATTTCGAGCACGAGCCATTTTTCGAGTACAATTTTTTGAAAGGAATTCTGAAAATGCGGCAAATAGAGCCTGCCCAACGCTACCCGACTAATTTGTTTGCGTCCGCCGTAGAAAATCTTGGCGATTGGACTTTTTCAGAACCCTATCTGCTAAGGGAACGGCAATTGCGCCTCGATGCCTGGCGCAGGCAAAACGCTCGCTATCAATATCCTCAGGAAACGCCGCCGGGCAAGGGTAAACTGCGCTTAGTGCTGGAAGAAAAAAAGGATTTTTCAAGGCCGTTGAACATCCTGTTGCTGCATCGCAAAGACCCCAATTTTTTTCGGGTTTACCCGGGCACGACGCAAGTTTTTCACAACCTTGACTCCGGCGATTACCGGGTGGTCTGGATTTATGACGATGCCCGGTATGCGCTGATGGATTCCCTGTTTGTGCAAGGGCGCGGAATGACTTACCGGTTCGTGGAAAATCTCGTTCTTCACCCGCGTGATACGTTCAGCACCCGGATGAACGAAACCTTAGAGCAGCAAATGCGCTCGCCAGTACCGAATAAAAAAGGCATGGAACGAGAAGTAGGTCAGATTAAGCAACTCTATCAGGGAAGTCTCAGCTGGTCGGAACCCGGCAAAATGATTCGAGGCCGGGTGACGGATGAAACCGGAGAACCGCTCATTGGAGCAGCAGTCATGGCTTCATCCGGAACCAATGGGGTTATGACGGACATTGACGGGAACTACAGCATTTTTTTGCCGGAAGGCGAAAATGAGATAGAAATAAATTACACCGGTTATCAGTCCGTGCTAGTGACGGGTATTGGCAATCTGGCCGTCGTTGATGTTGCCTTAACATCCGGGATTAAACTTGAAGAAGTTGTTATTACTTCTTACAGAGTTCCGCAGATCGAACAAGACAATACAACTTCCGGAACGGTCCTCACCAGTGATGAAATCCGGGGCGTGCCTACCCGCAACATCAACGCCATAGCCGCCATGACAGCGGGACTCAGCGTAGAAGACGAAGGCGGCGAGTTAATCGTTCGGGGTAGCCGGGCAGATGGCGTGCTGTATTATGTGGATGGCATTCGGGTGCAGGGGGATCTTATTCCCCAATCCGAGTTAGATCAGATCGCCAACGTGGAGATGCTAAAAGGCGAAGCTGCTACCGCACTTTTCGGCCCCGAAGCCGCCAACGGCGTGGTGCTCATCACCACCAAAAAAGGCGGAAAAGGCGCGGATTTCGACGCTGCTTTTCTGGAAGCAGCGAGTCAGGCCAGTTCCATACGCAGCAATTTTTCGGATTACGCGTTTTGGCAGCCCAAATTGCGCACGGATATGGAAGGCAAGGCGACTTTCAAAGTCACTTTTCCCGACGACATCACGAATTGGCGCACGTTCGTGTTGGCCATGAATGGTGATCAGCAATCCGGGCAAACCGAAGGCAATATCCGGTCGTTCAAACCCTTGGCCGCAAGGCTCAGCCTGCCGCGTTTTTTGGTGCAGGGCGACAGCGCCTGGGCCATTGGCAAAGTGCTGAATTATTTGCCGGATACGGTGTCGCTGCGCGCCGGCTTTGCGCTGGGCGATTCAGAAGCCGTACTTCGCGATTACCGGATTGCCGATGCCGTGACGGATTCTGTGCTGCTTTCGCCAACGACAACCGACTCGCTTCAGGTGAAATTTTTGCTGCAAAAACCAGACGGCTACTTAGATGGCGAACAACGCAGCATCGAAGTGTTTCCGCTGGGATTGGAGCGCACCGCCGGCAAGTTCATCGCGCTGGAGGGCGATACGACCTTGCAATGGATGTTCCCTGACAGTCTGGGCGAAGTGCACCTCTACGCCCGCGCCGATGTGCTGGAAGTGGTGGAAGAAGAAATCGCCCGCCTAATCCACTACGAATACGACTGCAATGAACAAATGGCTTCCCGATTGAAGGCGTTGCTGGCGGAAGAGCAAATTGCTGCATTCAAAAACCGGAAATTTCCGCGCAAAGCGCAGGCGCAAAAACTGATTAACCGGATTTTGGACAACCAAAACGACCGGGGGCTTTGGGGCTGGTGGAATCAATCTGCTACAAGTTACTGGATCAGTATCCACGTGCTGGAAGCGCTGATTGAAGCTAAAAAGAAGGGATATGCGGTAAAATTGGCGGAGCAAAAAATTATAGAGCAGGCGATTTGGGAACTGGAATCAAATGTCTCAACCGACCGAAAACTGGAATTGCTCTACCTTCTGCGCAGCTTTGACGCTAAGTTCAAGTACGAGGCTTACCTGCCTTTTATTGAAAAAGACACCACCCTTTCCACCTTCGACCGCTTCCGGCTGATGGAATTGCAGCAGCAGTCCGGACTGGCCTGGAACCGCGACACGCTGGCGCATTACCGGCAGGAGACCCTGTTTGGCAATGTGTATTTTTTCGGCGGGGAAAAGGGATTTTCGTTGGATAGGAATACGCTTCAAATCACCTTAGCCGCTTACCGCATCCTGCAGCGCGATTCTTTGCCTGACAAGGCTTTGCTGGGCCGCATTCGCAATTATTTCTTAGCAGCGCGCAGCCGTGGGCAATGGAACAATACCTACGAAACGGCGCAAATTATCGCCGCCATTTTGCCGGGACTGCAAACTCGTGGGGATTCCTTGCAAGCCCCTACCCTGCGTCTGTCGGGCGGCGCAACAGCTGAGGTCAAAACTTTTCCTTACCAGACAACCATCGCGCCGGGCCAGTCGCTGACCGTCTCCAAAACCGGCGACTTTCCCGTTTATTTCACCGCTTACCAACGTTATTGGGATGCCGCACCTCGTGAAAACAGCGAACATTTTAGCATTCATACCGCTTTTGCCAAAGGCGGCAACCGCCTTCGTGCCGGCAAACCGGAAAAATTGGAAGTGACGGTGGAGGTACACAAAGACGCGCAGTATGTGATGATCGAGGTTCCCATTCCGGCGTCGTGCAGCTATGAGTCGAAACGCGCCTATTTTCCAGGGGAAGTACACCGGGAATATTTCCGCCATAAAACGGCCATTTTTTGCGAAAACCTGAAGCCTGGCACGCACCGGTTTTTCATTGAATTGCTACCACGTTATGCCGGGACGTTTGCCCTCAATCCGGCGAAGGTGGAGTTGATGTATTTCCCTGTTTTTCAGGCGAATAATTCGGGGATCAAGGTGGAGGTGGGGCGGTGAAAGGGTTAGGCGGAGGCTTGGATTTTTGGAGTAAAATTTGTATATTTGACTGTACAACTGGACGTTTTTGTCAACATGACGTTTACTAAACTTTAAAAGTTTAGTAAACGTTACCCAGTTAAAGTTCCCACCTAATTTTCACCCGATTGCATAATTTGAAGCAATGACCTTCAAAACTTCACAGACATGAACAAGTTAATGTTGTCGAAAACGATGGCCATTATCGGATTTGTGGCTATGCTATTGGGTGCGATTGATCCGCTGGAAGGTTCCATCGTTATTGTGATGGGCGCGTGGTTGCTTGCGCTTGGCGCCATGTTTCTCCAGCACCGCTATCGTCGCTGGTTGTACCTTTCTGCTTTGATGATCGTGCTGGGTGTTGCTGTAATGCTGATTTTGACCTGGATGGGCGGTATCGGCGGGGATACCGGGCGCCCGATGGCGTTGGGGCTTTTTGCCCTTCCGTATCCGATCGGTTGGGTGATGGGGTTGGTTGTGGCAATTCTGATGTTTCGGGATTTGGTGAAAACGGGAACCGTCAAGCAGGGGAATACCGCCAGTTGAAGGAAGTTTAACAAGCTTCATATCATGTTGTTACGCAGGCTGTGATTTAGCGGTATAATTGTATCTTTACAAAAAGGTTTCTACATGCCCGCAAACAACTTCAACATCCACGGCCTCACCCCTGCACAAGTCCTCGAAGCGCGGGAA
>JALHRK010000508.1 GCA_022841505.1 Saprospiraceae bacterium
AGCGATGATCGCTTTTTTCCGGATGGGGCTGTTTTGCATAAAGGCTTTGGCTGCTTCAAATTCGTCCTCGTTCTCGGCAAAAATTGGCGCAAACGCTTCAATACCCGGCCCCATAATGTTCATCATGTTTTTGCTCATCAACATCTGAAACTCAACGGCTTTGGGAATGTCCGGCCCTACTTCATCCGCCCAGCGATAAACGTCTTCCAAATGCTTCATGGAAAAATCGTGGGCAATGATGGCCCGGTAAGGCGGCAGGGTATACAGTTTCAAATAAAACCTGACCACTATCCCGAAAAACCCCGGGCCGGAGCCTCGTGCCGCCCAAAAGAGGTCTGCATGCTGGCTTTCGCTGGCGTGAACCAGTTCGCCATCGGCAGTCACGATGTCCATCCCCAGGATGCTTTGGCAGGCGATGCCCGTTTTTCGCCCATTCCAGCCATAACCGCCCTGCAGCAGAAAACCTCCGATGCACACGCCCGTGCAGTGTCCTGCCGGGAAGAACAAGTTCATTTTAAACAGTGCTTTCAACAACACCGATCCGCCAACAGCCGGTCCTGCCTCGGCAGTCATCGCTTCTTTGTTGACTTTGTACTGGTCGAAATGTTTCATGGAAATCACGATGCAATCGGGGCGGATGGAGTTGGCACTGAAACTCCGCCCGCCGGAAAGCACGGTCACCCGTTTGCCCACTTTTTTGGCATACCGAACGATGTTGAGGACGTCTTCCACGGTGCGGGGTTCAGTCAGCATATCGGGCGTGCGGCCAGTATCCACCTTATTGTATAAATTATTGAGAATGATTTTATTAAAATCCTCCTGAGCATGGTGGTAAATATCGCCGTTGATCGCCAACTGTTTGTCAGAATGGTATTGTTCGTACAATCGGGGCAAAAACGCTGCAAGGTGGTTCATTTCTTCGGCGCAGTGGCGCAGGAGGTCGGAGGCGAAATTATCGGGCAGGCGCCTGAATTTCCGAACGAGGTCGGTGACCATTGCCGCCAGTTTTCCTTTTTTCCGGACGCCGGCATATTTCCCGCCTATGAAAAACCGGGAGCGCATTTCAGCACCATTTTCCGTGACCCGCACCTGGTGTACGAGGCTGCCGTAATCTACCGGCAGATCCGGGTGGCCGAGTTTGGCGCAGATGTAAACAGCTTTGTCCGGGCGATTGACGGCTTCCTTTGAAAAACCAAACTCCAGGGGAGATTTGAACTGAACAACGGCATCCAGCGGGTCTTTTCCGATGTATTCCCGGATGATGGAATTGCGTCCAACGTAGCAGGCATCGTCCTTACCATCTTCCCAGCGGGCGCTGAGGTGTGCGCCAGGATGCCAGAGTTTGTAACGGAGGTCTTGTGAGCCATGCCAGCCAAACCACCAGTCCCACATAGCGGGGGTCACGCCAGGCATGTTGGTTTTCACCGCCACTGCGATGCTGCCGTCTTTGTCCATGGAGTAGCCGTTCTCAACAGCTGCATCGTTCGCTTTTTCCAACAAGGGCAAATCTCCGATATCGGGCAGGGCGCCCCAGGGCAATGCACCGGCGTTCAGTGCGGCGCTCACGTCAGCGGGCAGTGGCGCCATTTTTCGTTGTAAAAAGGGGCGTAATCCGTACGCTTGTCGGGTTCGTTGTACCCGAGATATTGTTTTTGCATAACCCTTTGTTTTAAAAGTTGATGCAAAGTTGGTGGGTATGCCGGACTAAAACATTGAACTAATTCAAGAAATGCGAGGTACTTATTTCTTTCGCCGCTTCACCTTACTTAGCCATTCCGCCGAAATGCCCATAAATTCGGCGATGTATTTCGATGGCACTTTCTGAATGACGGCCGGCAGTTCATCCAGCAGGTATTGGTAGAGTTGTTCGGCGTTGTGGGAAATGATTTTGAGTTTCAATTCATTTTCTTCCACCAATGCCTGAATCACGAGGGTGTCGTAAAAACCCTGAAGTACAGGGTTCGATTGCATCAGGGCATCCAGGTTCTTTTTCGACATGGATAGCACTACGGAATCCCGCACAGCACGCAGTTCACAGGCGGTAGGTTGTTGGGAAAAATAGCTGTCCACGCAAGCCATGAAGGGGTGCAGGTCGTCTAAATAAAAATTAATGGTCTTTGGGATTTCGAGGTTTTCGTTGAAATATCGGCAAACGAACCCGCCGCTGACTACAAAATATAACTGCGTACAGGTGTTGCCCGGCATCAGCAAAATTGAATTTGACTTTACCCGCCTGACTTCGATTTTATCGGCAATTTGCTGCCGGGTTTCCTCCGAAATGCGCAAGTGCTCCAAGATCGAAAACAAGGGCGCTAATACGGTTGATTTTTCAGACATAGGCTAATTTTTTTTTGTGTCCGCTTTTGAAACAACAAAATCCCCAATCATATACCCTATCAATGCGCCGGTCACTGCATCAGACAGCCAATGCACCGTCACAGAAACGCCAAGACCAATGTATACTGCGTAAACGATGGCCCATACTTTGCTTCTGTTTGAAGTTAAAAAGGGAAGGATCGCAAACGACATGGCAAAGGCCGTCATGGTATGTCCTGACGGGAATCCCTCGATTAAACTTTCCCACAAATTATTTCCCTGCAAAAAACCGAAGCGGAATTGTTGGCTAAAATCGGTGGTTCCCAAATCTTCAAAAGGCTCTCTCGCTACCCGATTGGTAAAAGCTTTCAGAAAAGTGGACAATCCCCAAGCCCAAAGAAAAGCCCTGAACGAAACAGTCGCCAATACACCATTCCTGGGTTGGTTTTTCCGGGTTAAATAAAAATAAAGCGGCAACGCAACCGGTAAAATCATCCCGATGAAGACGCTTGGAATGCCGACATATTGTAGAAACAAGTAGCGCCAGCTCAACCTGGCCCACCACCAATCTATGCCGGAAAACATCAAAAAAATTGCGGAACCAACCGCCAGCAGGATAAATAGGATTGTTTTTTTCATGTTGTTAAGCTCAACAAGTGCCAAAAGTAAGAAAACGGCTTAATCAACTGTCCAAATTCTATATTATACCCTGAGACTTGAGTACAGCTTTACTTGCCAATTGGGCGAAATCTCCCTTATTACCCCCACATTTCGCCCGATCAAATTTTTCGTTTCGGCGAAATCTATATGTTTTTGGGTACATTTCGCCGTAACATTAAGATTTGTTTGTATACTAAATCCAGGCTGGAGCCTGGAGAATAGGACACGCGAGGCGGAGCCATCGCGCGAGCGGGTTACGGCTGTTTTTCCGACAAATATTTCCAGTACCGAAGTGGCACGTGTTGCAAATGGAGTTTCATATTGCGCCGCTCGACAATATTGGTGCTCTTGAAGTAGGTTTTCCAGAGTTGGGAATAGTCCGATTGCGAAGGTTCGCCCATTGCATCCGAAATTTCAGGTTCATAAATCAATTCTACTTTGTCTAAATCATAGCGCAACCCATAGTGCCGTTTTTTGTCCCAAATGATCCACCGCTGGTCGGCGTACCGGCTTTTAAAATGTTTGATCAGCAACGGCAGGACATTAAAATCAGGCTCGATCGCAGCGTAATAAACCTGGTCAGCAGTGAGCTCAAAGCGCACGAACGCCTCCATGCGGTGCTTTTCGCGCCCAACGCTTTTGGCCGTACGCGCGATGCTGGAAACCGCACTGTGGCTGAAGTCACTGCTCACATCCCCTTCGCTGGCAAAAACGTAGCGCACATATTCGAGCATCCAGTCTTCCGAATTCGGCATTTCGGAGAGGTAATTGTAGTAAAATAGGCGGCAGGCCGCTTCCGAAGTTCTGGTTTTTAAGCCATTCCATACCCGCATGGCTTTCGGCACATCGGTTACGACCGGGCTTACTTCACCGAACAAGGTACTGGCGCCGCTTTGCGCTTTGCAAATGCGCACATCATGCCATTTGCGCGCATAGCTTTCAAATACCGCCGTCAAAAAGCCCTCAAAAGAGCCGTCGTAGTACAAGATGTTCATAGGCTTGCCGCAAATAAAGTCTGGAGATCCGCAGGAGCAGGAGCAGTTATCACCTCGTCGGCAGCATCAAACAAAGAAAGTTGCGGGGTCAGCACCGCTTGGTATTTGCTTTGCGTCTGTTGCAGCAAAATTTTGCGCAACTGGTCCGCATTGGTTGCAGCTGGGCGGCGCAAGACCTCGTTTTTACCCTGGCAGGTCAAAAAATACCGCGCCCGTGAAAGCGACACCCCCATCTGTTGCAAATGATCGAAGGTGAGCGACCGAAAACTTCGGGCCTGTATTATTTTTTCCACCGACTTATGGCCCATGCCAGGTACGCGCAGCAGCATTTCGCGGTCAGCCTTAT
>JALHRK010000509.1 GCA_022841505.1 Saprospiraceae bacterium
GAGTTCGCCTGTGAAAGCCAATGAAGAAGTTCATAGGAAAGCCGTATGCGGGAAAACCGCACGTACGGATTGACGAGGGGGAGAAGCGGCACTGCCGCTTCTCTCTACTCTACCGCCATATTGAAGCCCTCAAAGGAGGATGTACTTAGACGCTTCTGCGTCTTCTGTGATATTCCTTATGATCCAACCTTTTGGCGACTAGCCATAAAAGCCAGGGGCAACCCGATGCAAACGATCAGGATTGCAGCATTGATGAGGGCCGATTGGAGGTTGAATGGCCCTTTGGGCGTATTGCTTAGGGGCACGACGAGCCGGTTCATCACCACCCACACCAAAATGCCGTAAAGCACACCCAGCAAAACCCAGTTCGGAATCCAGGTTTTTACTTTGGGAAAGATCCAGAAGAAAAATAAGGTGAAGGAAAAGGCAATCAAATAATGAAACAGCAGGCCCATCGCGGCCATGCCCCAACCACCAGCAAACGCTTCTTCACGGCCAAAAACACCGCTGGCGATGAATTTCAGCACCACATCCGGTGCTGTGCCCGATGAAATCCAGGTATTTGCGAAAGCAGCAGCGATGTCTAACGTGCCGACCAATAGGCCAGCTTTAAGGATAGTAACAGGTGAGTGATTCCATTTCATATTTTTACAATTTAACCATACGCATTCCATCCAGCATCGCCGTATTTACATCCACATTCATATTCACATTCCAGGGTTCAAAAACCAAACGCAGGGTATTGGCGCCGGCGTTCAATTTCACCACATAACTATTGGAATAACCCCAGTCCGACCACTCGTCCGTTCCCCGCTGCGGAAGAACGATCGCACCAGTATATTGATTGTTGGCGTACAAACTCCTCAAGGCGCATTTGTTTTCCGTATTCCAGGGACCGCTGCCGTTTGAATAACGGAAGTCAATCAGGTAATCGCCGCCGATTTTCATCTCGACTTTGAATTCGATGGCCCTGTTTTTTGTATTGGATAATTCGACAAAACCCTTGCCCGTGTAATTGACATAAGGTAAGTTTGAGGGCACGGTAAAATCTTCCGCTTCCACCTTCATGACCACATCATCCTCCACCACCATCATTGGCTCGCTCAAAAACGACTCCACGCCTGCCTGATCTACTGCGCTCACCTGGTAGGTGGCAAACCCGCCGCCCGGCGTATCGTAATGAACCGCCGTAGTTTTATCCGTTGGCTTGCCGTTTTTATAAATCCGGTATTCTACCGCGCCGTCCAAGGCTTTCCACAGCAGGCGGTTCCCGTTACGGCTTACTTGCGGATCGGGCAGGGAAAATTTATTAGGAACCAAATTGATGGGATTGGCATCGAAGCGTTTGTTGTTCATTTCGATGACAATTGTATGCGCGCCCTCGATATCAGCCGGAAAAAAGGCGTTTTCGAGTGGTTTGCCATCCATCAGGATGGACTTGATTTGGTTTCCGGTCCCGTTCACGCTAATGGTCAGGGTTGCGTTGCGGTATTTGAAATTCGACAAGGTTTTTTTACCCGAATAAGCCGTGGGAATAACCGGCCGAAAACGGATGCCGTTCGCTTCAAAATTCATGCCCATGAAGACGCGGTGTACCATGGCCAGATTGCCGGCCATGCTCCACAACATGCGGTCGGAGTTGATTTCCGTGCCTAAAAAATCGCCGCTTTGGGCCACGAAGTTTTCGTAGTTGGTCAGAAACAAAGCGCCCGCGCGGTAAATGGCCGCCAATCCGTGCGTCAGCGCTTTTTCGTTTCCGGCTTTTGCAGCAGCTAAATTCCAGTAGGATTGCACGAATGGCCAGATGCCGTTGTTGTGATAAGGCGGTATGCCGGGAATTTGCGGGTAAATGCACGTGACGCCGTAAGCGGTCAACGGCGATTTTTCAAAAACAGCCGTCGCCTGCCCTGAATCGGCCACATCGAACAACACCGCAAGGGCTTCTCCCAGCGCCTCGAACCGCGGCGAAAGGCTCGTGCTGCCGTAACGGCCGTACAAATACTGCCCGTAATACCCCTTGTCGGCCATCCAGAGGTGTTGGTTGATGCCTTTTTTCAGCGTAGCTGCCCTGTCGGCAAAAACCTGATGCGGTTCGCCCAGGATTTTGGCCATTTCGGACAGGATGACATGGGCTTGGTAGTGTACGACATTGGTGCCGAGGTTTTCGGAGGCATAGATG
This sequence comes from Saprospiraceae bacterium, assembly GCA_022841505.1. Lineage (GTDB taxonomy): Bacteria > Bacteroidota > Bacteroidia > Chitinophagales > Saprospiraceae > JABWAJ01. Next base: position 2,180 of record JALHRK010000509.1, read on the forward strand.
TCCATATTCGACATCCATTTGGGGTAGGTTTGTTCACGCCAGTCCAGGAACGAAGACTCGCCCGAGTACATCCCGGTTTGCAGTGAGCGGATGACCTTGTAGTCGTCCTCCACCGTATTTTTGATGATGGTATACGCTTTTTGCAGCCAGGCGCGGTCGCCGGTGGTTTTGTAAATTTCCCACGCCGCCAAAGCCCAGGTTGTGCGGTCGGAAGAAACCGGCCAGGCACCACCGGAGCCGGTATCCTGGATGATGCGGTCGCGCTTCACCTTTTTCATCAGGCTGATTTTGCCGATTTCAGGTTCGTGGTAAGCGAACGCCAAAAAAATGCTGTAACTGATGTCGCGTGTCCAGACGCCGCCCCATTTCGCCCCGGTTCGGAGGGTGCTGTCGGCTTCGATGTTTTTCAGCGCCTCCTCCAGTGAAAGGTTGAACAGGGCGTCTACAATGGGCTGGTCGGATTGGTATTTGGGTTTGTTGGAAAGATCTAAGCTCAATTTCCATTCCTTGTCCTGATTGTCTTCTGCGTTATAAGGGTTCAGTTTGACCGTAAGGGTGTAGATGTTATCACCGTCCGGGTTCAGCAACTTTAAGCCTTTGTTGTCGAGGTTAACGAAATCCCAGCTCAATGGCTCTGAGCCGCCGGCAATGTAAAACCCTTTAAAATCAGCTTTCGCAACGCGGGAACCATCGAAAGCTTCGTAGTACCCTTTTTCTTTAAACTGCTGCAACACTGGGGATAGGTCTACCCGAAAAGTATACTCATAATTGACGGGCAGGAAACCTGGCTGGCTCTGCGGCAAGGGATCCGGCGCTGCCCCAAAAGTAATGACCGGCGATTCGTGTTCGTCGCCAATGAGCAGCCAATGATCCTGACCAGGAGGCGATTCATTGTCTTTTTCATTGATGCTGAATTTGAATTTGATCAGCCTGGAATAAGTCTCGCTGACGGGGCTTCTGTAATTGGACTTGAGGTGCGTGGGTGACAACACCACCGCTTCATTTGTTTGCTGAACGACTTTGTCCGGGTAAACCGAAAAGGCTTCTGATTTATACAAAATCTCTTTTTTGGGTGACTGACAAGCCGCCATCAAAGCGATGAGCAAGAGGTTGAAAAGCTGGATGGAGTTGGTTTTTGTTGGCATGGTTGTTCGTTGTTGAATTATTTCGGAAACAACTTTTTATCTAACCCCGGGATCAGCTTCATAGCATTTTTATAATACAATTTTTTCAGGATGTCGTCTGGCAAATCCAGGCCATACATGCGCCAGAATGCGTGGTAGCGCTTGTAATAGGGGAAATATTCGTCGTCGCTTTCCAGCACGCGGAAGTAGGTTGGGTATTCATTGGGCTGGTACGAATCCTTGCCAAACAGCACCCGATCCTGGTATTTTTTAAAAAAGCGGTTGGCCATGCGCGGCTGGCGGCCCAGTTCAGAAATGACGGCGCCGATTTCCACGTACATATTGGGCATTTCGTCCAGCAATTTCCCTAGCTTTTCTAAGTCGTTGGGAAACCAACCCAAGTGGGCGTTGATGAAATTGGTACGCGGGTGTTTGCGGAACAAGTCGTGGGATTCAGCAATGATGGTTTCCCACGGCGCCGGGTTATCTTCGGAGCGCTTGCGGCCCGGGTGCAGCTTCAGCTCCAGCCAGCGTTCGTTCGTTTCGTCCATCGGTTCCCAAAACGCTTTGGGGTCGGCAGCGTGGATCAGTACGGGCATGCCCAGTTCGCCGCATTTTGCCCAAACGGGGTCTAAGCGCGGGTCGTTGATGCGGATGCGGGCGCCGCTTTTGTCTTTGTGTTCCATGCCCTGACTTTTGTAAATCTTGAGGCCCTTCGCGCCGATGCTGTGGTCGTATTCCAATTGTTTGATGGTGTTTTCCAACCAGTCGGCTTCGTCAATGCTACGAATTTCGATGTTGGTGAAGCATAAAATGCGGTTTTCGTAACCGTATTTTTTAATGTTGTCCATCATGCCTTTCAGCGCCTGGCCGCCGCGACCGCTGAGATTGACCACGATGCCCATGTTCAGCGAATCCATTTGCCGGATGAGTAAATCCAGGTCCTGCTCGGCCATCCGCCAGTGGTGGCTGTGGATGTCAATGAACGGGAAACTGGCCCGGGGAA
>JALHRK010000510.1 GCA_022841505.1 Saprospiraceae bacterium
CATTATGGGGCATCCCGAACTTTCGGAATGCCCCATGGTTTTACAGGACTAAAAAATTGTTTTTACTTGCCGTTTTTAGTGGCGAACCAGCGCAATGCGCTTAGTCGCATTCGGCCGTCCGGGCAGAACATTTTCTGCCCCGACCGATTGCACCCGGATCAGGTAAATGCCGTCCTGATAAGCGGTGAGGTTAAGGCGTCCGATCACGGTTTCGCCGGTATTCAATTCCAATATTTGGAGTACCCTGCCCTGCACGTCGTACAACTCCAGCCGGACGGCCTGGTCGGGATACGCGCTCAGGTCAATCGTCACCTCACTCGATGCCGGGTTGGGGAATACCCGGAAATCCGGAGCCTGAGCTTGCGGGCGCTGAACAGGAACCTGCATTTTTTTCTCCGGTTTGGACGCCTCCTTAACGGTGTCGCAAAGTTCGGAGGTTCCATTGACGCAACGAATGGCCGCTAACAATTCCGGCAAATGCGATGGGCCGATCAGGTTGCCCAATGCAATATTGGCTAAGCGAAGCAGGTCTTTTACAGTCGGATTAGGCGGCAGAAAATGGAGGACGATGGGTTCAAAAGCGCAACTGGTTTCAGCAAGCAACGCGTCGCCGAAAGCAGCATTCAAGCGAACTTTGAGGCCCAATTCAATGGCTTCTGCAAAAAGCGGGTTGACGAGATTGCCGTCTACATTCAGCGGGTTGGCGCCTGGCAGGCAATCGGCGCCTATCTCCACCTGTGCTACGATCAACGCCATAGCGGAATCGCCTTTGGCTGGCATCCAACTGATGATACAGGCAGCGTCGGCAGCGTCTAAAGTCACCGTGCCAAAGGAGCGCCCAACCACCATTGGATCGGGAAGACCGTCGCCGTCTACGTCCTGGGAAAGCGCTTCCTGCAACAGGGAAAGCGAAGAACTGATGATGGTTTGTACGCAAATGCTCTCATTGCCATTCACATCCATGGCCTTCCAGGTTCTTTCAACCGTGCATTCCCACTCGCAGTCGCCGCTCACGACCTCATCGGTATACGTGATGACGGGTGCAGGATCGCAATTGTCCGACGCCGTTGCTTCACCCGTTGCGGCAAGCTCATTGATCGAATCGCAGGATACGGTCAGGTCAGCAGGGCACACGAGGACCGGCGGGGCAATATCGAAGCCTTTGGCTATACTGGCCGAAGCGGTCAACACGCAGGCAGGCGCGCCCAGGTCTCTCACCGTGATGTCGTAATTGCCATCCGGCAATCCCGTGAAGACCCCTGTGCCATTGCTCTGGTTTACCGGCCCGGAAATCGCGTACTCGAGCGGCCCGTTGGTGGTCGTCGCTGTAACGGTAATGCTGCCATCGTTGGCGCCGGGGCAGATTTCGTTGGTCTTGCTAACATCGGTGATCGAAAGATCACAGCAGGGATTATCCGCGCCATCCAGGGTGGTCGTCGCCCCCAATCCTACCGGGTCGAGGTGATCCCGCAGTCTTCGGCGGCTGTCGGTAGCGCCGTCGTTGTCCCAGGAGTAAGACAACCGCCCATAATCGCCATTGTCATTATCCGGGTCGCTGCAATTGGGATTCGTGCCGGTGAACGTGCCAAACAATTGGCCAATCACGCGCCCGTTGGCCCGGAACAGGGCGGAACCGGAAGACCCGCCTTCGGTTACACTCTGGCCATTGGGGGTTGCAAGCCAAAAGATGCGCCAGTAGCGATCCGATACAACAGAAGCGGGCGTGCTATTGTGGGTTGCGATCTTTTTGGCATCTCCGCCAGGATGGTGAATGCCAGCGCCGCCCATACCGGTTGCGCCCGAGGCATCCCAGCCTGCGAAATAGACATTGTAGGCATCCTTGGGATTTTCGCTCAGGAGGAAGAGGGCAAAGTCCGATGAAGTTGAATGTGCGCCTCCGACCGAAGGGTTGGCGAGAATGCTCGCGCCGACTGTCGTTTGGGTATCATCTACCGTGCCCGTGTTGTCGCAGCCGCTGCGCTCAAAATTCCAATAGAAAACCAGGGTATTTACGGTTGTAGAAGCCGTAACCGCATCTAAAGGAATGGGTTCGGCGCAGTGATTGGCGGTCAGAAAAAGTGGCCGGCAATCCTGTGCCGTATTGTTTACCAAAGTACCCGAACACCAGGCATTGCCATTCACTGTGTATTTGGCGACACTCCTTTTGATGGTTTGCCAGGCATCACCTTCAGGGCAGTTGATGTTGACCTGGCAATCCCCGGAAGCGCCCAGATCAATATTACTTTCACCATAGCCGCGATAGCCGTGGTTGACGCGATCAATGGAAATCGCGCCCTGCCCTTGTACCGCAAGGGGTTCATAATATTCCAATACAACCGACTCGCCCGTAATAATGGCCGTAGCGAATTTGCGGTCCGACGTGTTGTTTCGGGAGGTAAAAGCGCCTCTTAATTGTTGGCCATCAGGGCGATAGAGGTGTAAAGTAGCGCCTTTCGGCAAATAAAAATCATCGTACAGCAGGTTGACCGATATTGCATCGGGGCAATCAATTTGCAGGCGCCATAAGCGGTCTCCGCCCGGCAGGGTTTGCCAATGGCCCGCGTTTTGAAGATTAAGCCGAACGGAATGCGGCACTGCAAACCGCCAGCAAGGCGTACTGCCGTCCCGGCTTTCGGTGGCATCTTCAGCGCGGAGTTTAGCCAGGTCAACTTTGGGCATTCGCGCAGCAGGCAGGTTTTTTTCCGTGAGTTCGTGCGTAAAACTGTATGGCTTTCCGCCAATACTGATTTGGGCGTGCAGGAGTGTGGGGGATGTCAATGCGCAAAACAAGAGCGCAAAAACCACGAGTGGTTTTTTGAGGTACTCGAAAATCATAGGTTGAATGGTTTAGTAGTTTAAAAATAGCATGTTGTTTGGTGTAGTCACGAGACTTTATACATTTGCCGGGCAAAACGTTACAACAAAAATTTGATTTATCTTTTAGGGATGTTTAACGGGTAGGACCAGTAATCAAAAGGGCATAAAATACAGCATCCGGACAATCCTGAAAGGATTGAATGTGAATAGCCGCCGATGAAATCGGTGGCAGGGAGGCAGGCGCATTAACTACGGGAAACCGCGAAGCGGTTGAATGCAAAAAAACGTAGCAGAATTCAACCCCTCCAGGGTTATGAGGCGTTCAACACTGCACTTTATTCTCCGGATTTCATCCGGAGCTATTCACAGTTGACCGCTTTGCGGTTGCCGATACAACGGCTCAACACGACGTTACGGTTATTAAACTAATAAACGTTGGTTCGTTTCTCCATGATACTTAAAATGTCCAGTACTGATGACCTCAATACTCATTTATCATGCTCAACAATGCATCATTGATTTGATAGTACCCCAGTCTGCTATCTGTAAAAGAAATTATCCCCATTCTTTCCTGTTTCTGAACGGCTTCGTACCGCGAACTGAGAATCAATACCTCATTCAAAAACTGCTCATTATTTGCTCTAGAAGCAATTATACGCATCAAGTCCAGCGCTTCCCTTATTTCGGCATTTCCTATGTGCCTTTTAGCACGATTTTTCTCCTCTTCTGTCATTGCCCTGTCGCCTTTGGGTTTATCGAAGGATGACGAGGACCTATCAACTGAATTAGCTGATTTTGGCAACTGAAAGCTGTCCCCTATTGTTTTATTGCTCTCCCCTATTGTTTTATTTAAGGATATCGAGGGCTTCAGCCAATTCTTTATTATTTCAAGAATGGATTTTTTCCGGGGGGGCGTTGTAATATCATGGGCACTCGGCTCGTTAATGTTTTCCTCTATTACCTTGTTATCAATTTTTTCACTATCCTCTTTTAGTTTACTTATTTTCTTTTTTGGTTTATTTACTTCCACATTTACTGATAATTCATTTAGCAACACCTCCATATTCTGCGCATAGATTTGCTCCAGAAAGCAGGAAAACTCATGTAATGCTAATTTCAAAACGCCTGGTTCGGTTATTTCTTCCAAAAAAAGCTTAAACCGGTTGTCCAAAAAAAGCCCTATTTCCTTGCGGATAGTTTTCTCATTTTTGGAAAGCACAAATCGGTCTTGAGTTTTCTTAGACAGCAATAAAAAAGCAGTTCCGGGTAAACAATTCCGGTAAAAATCATCGAGGTATTTTACAAATTTCACCCCATTACTAAAAGCATTTTTTGTTTTGGTCTGTTGAGCGATGGTCACTGCTGCGATAGCAGGCGGAATATTTTGTTTGACACGGATTTCCCAGGACCCCGGGTCTTCAGGCAAAAAGGGGTTTTGGG
>JALHRK010000511.1 GCA_022841505.1 Saprospiraceae bacterium
TATATGCTTTTAAGGCTAACTTCAAAGCTACAAACATAGAAAATTGTTTTTGTTTTGACCAACCAGCGTCCGCATTTTTGTACCGTAATCATATCCCATGGGACTTGCTCAATTTTTAAAACAATGGACATGAAAAACTTAAACGGTATTCTATTGATTTTTGGGCTGATGACGGGGGCCGTTTTCCCGCTTTCGGCTCAATTTATTTGCAACCCTGATGTCATTGCGCCGGTGGTGGCCTGTAATGCTGACCTTACTGCTGTGCTGGATGCAGGAACGATGACGGTGGTGATCACAACGGACGATGTTGTGGAGACCGCCTTTGACAACTGCTCGGATCATGTGCGGCTGCGCTTAGAACTGGAGCCGTCCGCCGGTGTGCCGCCGGCAGACAGTACGCTGACTTTTACAATGCCTGGTTTGTACACCATCGCAGCCTGGGCAGGAGACACCACCGGAAACTGGGCCCGTTGCTGGACGACCATCTTAGTAACCAGCCCGGATAGCGAAAACAAACATTTTGAAGGGCTGCTCTTTGCGGATGCCAACGGAAATTGTATGCAGGACGGCAATGAACCGGCGCTTGCCGGACTACCAGTTGAAGCTGTGGCCGTAACCGGATCTGGAACCTGGCGGGTACAGGGCCTGACCGACGCCAACGGACAGTACGCGCTGGAAATGAGCGAAGTCCTGACCGAAGCAGCCACCAGCATCGAGGTGCGCTTGGGGAATCTGGGCAACAACGCCGGAAACTGCCCCTCCTTTTCGCCCGTTCCGTTTGGGTATTTCGACAGCCAGGCCACCTTTTTGCACGACTTCCCGGTGAATTTAATTCCCGGTTGCCATCAATTGGAGGTGGACCTTGCCACCCCGAACCTGCGGCGCTGTTTCAACAGTACGTACACCGTAAACTACTGCAATTACGGAGCGGAAACCGCTGAAAATGCAACGATAGAAGTTGAATTTGACCAATTCCTGTCGCCGACCAGCAGCACCCTTCCCTGGACTTCGGTCAGTGGCAATACCTATACTTTCAGTCTGGGAGACGTGCCGCCCGGCTTTTGCGGAAGCTTCTACATCAGCCTCCTCGTCAGCTGCGATGCCGTACTGGGGCAAACCCACTGCACCACGGCCCGGATATTCCCGGTAAGCGATTGCATTCCGTCGTACACGGGGGCAGAAATTGCAGTGGACGGCGCCTGCGCAGGTGGTGAAGTGATTTTTACCATCACCAATACCGGTGCGACCGACATGACCTCGCCGGTTCAATACTACGTGGTGGAAGACGTGATTATGTTCATGTCGGGCGAAATCCAACTGAACAGCGGCCAGTCGCAGCAACTGAGTTTTGTCGCCAATGGATCAACGTACCGGGTGGAATTGCCTCAGGTTCCGGGGCATCCCTTCAGCGTTTTGCCCAGTGCTTCGGTGGAAGGCTGCGGAATGAATCCGGATGGCGCCATCAGTCTGGGCTTTGTGATCCCATTCCCGCAGGATGATCCGGCGCCCCATATTGACATAGATTGCCGCGAAAACATCGGCAGCTACGACCCCAACGACAAACAGGCGTTCCCGCGCGGCGCCCTGGAAGACCACCTTATCGCTGCCAATACCGACCTGGAATACCTGATCCGGTTCCAAAACACCGGCACGGACACCGCCTTTACCGTGGTGGTGCTCGACACGCTTTCCGAACATTTGGATATCGCCTCTATTCGCCCCGGAGCTGCCAGTCACGCCTATACGTTTACCCTGCTGGAGGGAAATATCCTGAAATTCAGCTTCAACGACATCCTTTTGCCCGACAGCAATGTGAACGTTGCGGCTTCGCAGGGTTTTGTCAAATTCCGGGTGAAACAACAGCCCGATCTTGCGGCAGGAACGGAAATCCAAAACGATGCAGCCATTTATTTTGATTTCAACGAGCCGGTGATCACGAACACCGTTCGGCAGGTCATCGGCACGCCTTTTGTCATGGTGCAAACCGAAAACCCGGCCACCCCGCAGGCGTACCGCACCCGCATCCTGCCCAATCCCATGTACACCACCGGCCTGATCCGGGTGGAAGGATTGGAAGGGCAGGCCGCGCAGTTCCAGTTGTACCACCCTACGGGCGCTTTGCTGCAGCAGCTGCCCCTCCTCAACGGGGAAGCGCCGCTCGATATCAGTTTGTCGGCTGCCGGACTGTACTACTACACCGTCACCGCGAATGGCCGGCGCCTGAGCAGCGGAAAGCTGGTTGTCGGAATCAGATAAAAGGTAAAGTACCTTCATTTTAGATAAAGCCTCCGGGAGTTGATTCCGGGGGCTTTTTTGTGGTCGCCAGCTTTAGCTGGCAGACCTGACCTGGCTAAATGATTTGCGTACAAGGCATTGGGTCAGCCAGCTAAAGCTGGCGACCACGGGGGCTTGTGCCGCCGCACTCCGATCCGGCGAACTTCAAAACAGATTTCAATCCTTGCTATAATAGAACAACTCGCCGATTGCAGGGGGCTAAGCCTGCCTTCATGAGCGCCAGTTCACTCAACGCATACAGAAAGCCGTAGCAGTAGAGCAGGGCGTTGAACGGGTCGTAGGCCGGGCGTTTGCTGCGACCGGCGAATTCGTATTTTTCGGGCAAAACGGTCGCAATTCCGCGGAAGTAGAAGCGCGTGGCCGTGCCTTCCCAACCCCTAAAGGTGGCGGCGGTGGCGTCCAATAACTGGGGATCGTCGGGCGACCAGTTTTCAAAATTAAGGGCTACGACGCCAATGGCTTTGGCGGCGCGTTCCAGCTTAGGTAGCGCTTCCACCGGGATATCCCCTTCCATCAACCGAAGCAACAAAGCGCGCTGGTTGGCAATTTTTTGCAGCAACACGCTGCGGATCCAATCCATGCCGCACAGGTCGCCGGAAAACAGCGCCTGGTTCTTGCGGATGGTGGCAATGCTGCCAAACTCCACGCCCCAGACCTGCCCGACCGGGTGCCCAATGTTGTCAATGAGCACGACGGGGATTTGCGACTCGATCGCCAGCATCAGGGCTCCGAAGCTGACGCTCCCGCCTTTGGTGATGAAAATGGCGTTGATTTATCGGATGGCAAACAAGCGCTCTTCGTTGCTGCGGGGTTTCACCCGGAACATGCCGTTGCGCACGCCGAGGCTGGCGCCTAAAGAGTCTAGGAAGGGTTGCATGGTGCGGTGGTTAATCGGGCTTCAGAAAACTTTTGATATAGCCTTTGATGTTGCTGACCTGGTGGTTGTGCGGGTAAATTTCAGCTTCCACACCCATCGCAGAAAACCATTCAGACCAGTAGTGGGAAACGATGTCGAATTCGTTGACCGATTCTCCCTGGAATTTTGGCGCGATTTCCAGAAACAACACCTCGACGTTATCTAAATCTTTCGTACAGGCTTTAAGCGCAAGTTTGTACTTGTCGTAATATGCCTTCCAGTCTTTTGCTTTGCGCTGTTTATCTACCTGGCGATCTATCATGTAAGAGCCGGGGGGGCGCTTTTTCTGGAATTCTTTGTTGAAATAAAGGTAACCGTCGGTTAGCACGATGACTTTGGTTGCTTTTTCGGAGTCTTTTAGAAAAGAAACCGGCAACGTGGTACAAAAGAAGGTGTAGAGATCAGCTCCCGTATTAAGATTTTCGGAGGCTTTGGTGTAAAGGTCGCTTAGTTCTGCCTCAAATTCCTCGCGCATCTCGTCGAATGCAGGTTTACCTTTTGATTGGCTGGCTTTTTTCCCTTTAACCATGGTACTCATGTCAATAATCAGGCGGTCATTCGCAATGGCAGTAACCCCCGGTTCCGGCGCAATAGCAAGCCGGAGAATATCTTTGGAATTAATAAATCCAAACTTCCTTTGATTTTCCTGAAAAACATCCAATACCGCTTTGATGATTTCCTGGTCTTTATCGAGCTGCCCTTCAATGGTAATCCGGTCGGATAAATCAAGGAGGACAATTACGTTTTGGAACGTCGGGCTGGCTGCGCCGGAAGCATCCGGGCGTTGCGAGCGTTGGCCGCAGGTGGTGAAGAGCAGGACTGCGGAGAGCAGCCCCCAGGTTGTTGATAATTTCATTTTGCTAATTTTATTAAGATTACGGTAGAGTAGAGAGAAGCGGCAGTGCCGCTTCTCCCCCTCGTCAATCCGTACGTGCGGTTTTCCCGCATACGGCTTTCCTATGAACTTCTTCATTGGCTTTCACAGGCGAACTCCTCC
>JALHRK010000512.1:0-1408 GCA_022841505.1 Saprospiraceae bacterium
TGCACTTTATTCGGATTCTTGGAGAAAAACGTCCGACCTGGTTTGTATGGGAAAATGTTCCCGGAGTGTTATCAAGCGCCGGCGGACGCGATTTTGCAACAATTTTGGGCGGATTCACGGGCAGGAATATTGCTATCCCAAAAAACGGATGGGGAAACGCCGGAGCAATTGAAGGAATTGCCGACGCATACGGAATCGCTTGGGCAACTCTTGACGCTCAATATTTCGGAGTTCCGCAGCGGCGCCGGCGCATCTTCGTTGTCGGACATATTGGAAACTGGAAGCGTGCCGCAGCGGTACTTTTTGACCCCACTTGCTTGTCGGGGCATCCTGCACCGAAGCGAGAAACGCGGCAAGGTATTGCCGGAAGAATTGCGCCTTGCGTTGGAAGCGGTGGCAAGGCAGCCGGATCAGTGACGCAGCAGGATGCGCAAAACGGGGCGCTGGTTTATGGCTGGCAACACGCCGTCGCATTTGGTTGGCAAAATTCAGAAACACAGGGCGACAGCGTTGGTAAAGTATCGCCAACATTGGATAAGTCAAAAACGCCGGCAATATTTCAGCCGCGCATTGCCAGAAACGGACGCGGCGGTTTATCCAATAACGCATACCCATTAACAGCCGAAGCCGGGCAAACCGGAAAAGGCGACGCAGCGCAATGCGTTGTTTTGCCTCAATCAATCATTCGCCGCTTTACCCCAACAGAATGTGAACGCTTGCAGGGGTTCCCGGACAACTTTACGAAAATCCCCTACAAAAACGCAAAGCAGCGCGTTGCATCATTTCTTGGATTAGACCATGCTGCTAATGCAGACAAATCACGAGACAATTGCCCGGACGGGCCGCGATACCGCGCAATCGGCAACAGCATGGCTGTTCCTGTTATGCGCTGGATAGGAGAAAGAATTAACTTTATAAACAACATAGCAAAATGAAAGTACAATTCAAAATCGGATCGGAAACAAAAACCGTCCCATGCAATCCGGGCCACACGCCGGAAACCATTACGCCAATGATAGCCAAACTTTGGCGGGTTGATCGGGCGATTGTGAAAGTGCTAAAATTCATCTTCCAATGATCCCGCAATACGGCAAAGACAAACCATACCAAGGCAAAGAAACGGACTTTCAAAAGTCCAGCTTTCAATTAGTTCAGTTTTTCGGGCTGCCGTTGGCGTATCACACGGCGAACGAATCCAGGCGCCCAGGCAGGGCGGGAGACATCGAACGAATGCAAAACAAGTTGCAGGGCGTACTTTCCGGCGTCTCCGATTGGTGCATTCCACACCGAACAAAAGCCGGGCATCCGGGAGCCTACATTGAGTTAAAGACAAAGGGCGGCAAATTGTCAAAGGATCAGGTCGCCTTTTTGGAAGCAGCCAGCGCAGAAGGGTATTTTTGCGCCGTGG
>JALHRK010000512.1:1418-4192 GCA_022841505.1 Saprospiraceae bacterium
GGAATCTGGACGCAATGAATGAAGTTTTAGAAACTTTGTACGGTAAAAATCAACACCAATGGACGCAAAAGAAATGAGTGACCACGAACTTTGCCTGACGGCTGAAATCTGGATCGGACAGTTAGACTACTCAAAGGGGGTGCATTATCCCTTAGAACAGGATGCGCAAAACGATCCGATCCCGTCCTGCTCCAGTGTTTTCACTGAAATGGCCAGGCGGTTACGCGAGAAAAGCCTGAGCCAATGAAAAGCGGAAACTATACCAAAAACCCGCAATGGATTTATTGCGGGATCCACATGTTGTTTTTTGTGATCCCAAACCCGTTTGTGTTCAAATGCGGTATTGGCGGCAGTTGGATGCGGCGCATGGATGGGATCAGTAAAAGTGTTCCGGGGTTTGTCCTGCCTGTTTTTCTGGTTTGGGTTCCGTTTGCTTATCAAATTGAGCAATGGATGCACCGGCAAATGAGGCCGATCAACGTGCCGTATTTTGGCAGCGGAAAGACGGAATGGTTTTTCGTGCTGGGGATCCTGTTTGTAATTCCCGCAATGGCTGCTGCGTTTGTTCTGGGTTGGGGTTCACTGGCTTATGTGGGTATGTATGCCGCCGGATACGAGAAAGACGCTTACAACGCTTTAAAATGGATCGCCGAACATCCGAAAGGGTTTTTAACTTTGGTCGGGGTTGGAAAGCTGATGGTAATTTTATCACAAATCATTTTGAAAAGATGAAACGAATGAAAAATTTATTCTTTGTGCTGGTTTCTATGATTCCATTTGTAGGATTTTTCACAATCCGGATAACAGAAGTAACGGCAGATAGCCCGTTTACGGCGGCGCAACTAACCATACTTTACAGGGGATTTAACTTCTTTGTATCGCTTGGTGAAATCTACTTGTTTTTATTCCTTTTTAATTTTGACTAACTCCAGCGTTACCGAAGTACCGTTTAGGTGTTTTCGGTAGTGCGCAGTTAGATGAATTTTAAAATGCACCAACGAATGACACCAAAATACGATCCACAAAAGCCAGTGCAGCGCAATCCGTTGCACTACCATGTCACGCCGGTCAGTTGGTTTGCAGACGTAGATTATCCAAACCCGATCCGGCAAAAGCAGGAGCCAGCGCCACAGCAAAGACGGCAACGGAAACCAAAGCGCAAAGCAGTGATGCGTATCGCAAAAATGAAAGGATGGCAGCAGATATTGCTTTTTATTCTAACCGCTATTGTAGTTTTCAAATTTTTGCGCCATCTTTGAACCGAACAAAGTGATAAACATGCCGCACCTACCGAAAAACAGACCACGCCAACAGCACGGCGCCCGGAATCCGACAGGAGACAGAAAGTTTTACAATTCACTGATTTGGCGACGTACTAGAATGGCCTACCTGATTCAAAATCCTGTTTGTGAGGTCCATCTAACTGCCGGGCGGCTTGTAGATTGCACCATTGGCGGAGTTGTAGATCACTTGGTATCAATCAGCCAGGGCGGGGCTAAATACGATCCGCAAAACATGGCGACCATGTGCGCAACTTGCCACAACAGGAAATCAGCGATGGAAAAAAACGGGTTACCGATTCAAAACGCGCTCCAGGAACCGAACAAAGTACCTGCATTTGGGGAACGGGAAAGGATTCTATTATTAATCGCAAAAGGGCTGGCATGATTAAAATTGCATGTTTAACCAAACCAATCGAATCGGCAACGACGTTTTACCGCTCTACTGGCGTTTTTGGGCATTTGGGGCGCATGATGGCCGGACAGGGCTGGCAGGTTCATAACATCGGGCCGAAAAACTTCACTCCAGACACGGCAGCGGCTTACGATATTGTTTTTGCTCACCGTCCGGTCACGGATGATGAAATAAGAGCGCTCCGGAACGGCAAACTGGCGGGCGCTAAAATATGGGTTGATATAGACGACTTACTTTGGCAGATCCCGGCAAGCAATCCGGCACGCATGTCGTTTGGGCCGGGACACGCTGAAAACCTTCGCAAAGCAATGACCCATGCCGATGTGGTTACGGTTTCCACGCCGGAACTTGCCAATCAAGTCAAAATCGAATATAGCCGGGAGGCGGTTGTTGTTCCAAATGCTTGGAACGACTACACTTTGCCAATTCAGGAACCAGCGCCAATCGAGGAAGGTGAAAAAATCCGGATAGTTTACCGGGGCAGCAATTCCCACGATGGGGATTTGTTCGCGCATCGGGATGCGTTCAGAGAATACGAAAACATCGAGTTTATTTTTATGGGCTGCATGCCGTGGTATTTTTACACGAATTACGGAGGCCACATGACGACCATCGTACAAGAAGCCTGGACAAACGACATATTTTCGTATTTCCAACGACTGATCCAACTCAAACCTCATTTTGTAGTTTTCCCACTGGAGGACAACACGTTCAACAGATGCAAAAGCAATATTGCCGCCATTGAAGCGACGGTTGCCGGGGCGGCGTGCATTGCGCGTGACCTGCCTGAATTTATGAAAATGGAGCTGCTTGATTATTGTGATGTTGCTTGGCTTGGCGTTATTCTTTCCAGTATTAACAAAGGGACGGATCAATACAAAATTAACACAAAGTCTTATGTTGAAACAAATCTTCGCCTATCCGAAATAAACAAAATCCGGGCGGCGATTGCGCAGCATATTACCGGCAAAATACCAACAGAATGAAAAGATATTGGCTTTTTTATGGATGGTATGATGATTACGACACACCTGGAAGCGTTGGCGGGTTGCTTGATTTTTACGGATCATTTGATTCAA
>JALHRK010000513.1 GCA_022841505.1 Saprospiraceae bacterium
GCCGCCGGTGACAATGGCGGTTTTATTGGTTAAACGTGTCATGGTCAAATTTTTATTGGCTGTATTAGGATTGTCTAAGACAGGTAGTAAAGGTACAATTCCTCCGGGACGCTTCTTTATCATCAACAGGTTCCTGGATGAAAAAACAAGGTTTGACCCGATGGGGCACGGGGCGGAAATCTTTATTCTATATATTAATTATCAATGCCTTACACTAAAGCAATAATGGGATAGACTGATAAGTGCTTAGAATGGTTAAAACCCGTACCTTTGCACCAAGCAGCACTAAAATCTCTTAAATTCCCGAAATTAACATACGGGCATCCAGCGAATCGCGTTAGTGTGAGGTCTTGGATATGGTAGATTGGTTACTGATTATCGGTTACTGGTTATTGGTGACACCCCCTAAAAAGGGAAAAAGATCATCGTACCAATATCTAGCAAAGTCTATCTACTTTCTACTAACTACTTTATACTAATTTTCCCAAAAACGAATCGCTCCGCAAGGAGGCCGCTTTATGAAGCGAATCATTATCCTGTGTCATATCCTGATTAGTCCCTTCTGGTTGTTGGGGCAAAGCTGCGGTTTGGAAGATACCATCATCATCAATCCGAACAACACGCAGTCTTTCCAATTGCAGATAACCGACTATTTCAACGACAACCTCGCCGACCCCGCGCAGGGCGTCTGCGGCATTGAACTCTATTTCCTGCACCAGTTTATTGACAACCTTGAAATTACAGTGACTTCGCCAGGCGGCGATGTCGTGCAGCTCATCGGCCCGAATACCGACGAGCAATTTGCCTTTACCTTTTTTTCCCGCTGGAACATCACCTTCCTGCCTTGCGCTGAAACACCCATGCCCGACAGCGGCTACGTCGCGCAGTGGTCGAACGAACAGCCGGCCAATTTTGCGTCCGGTTTTTTCTACGACGGTTCTTACCATCCTTATCTCGGTTGTCTGGAAGATTTCAATTCCGGGCCGGTCAACGGAACCTGGACTTTTCAAATCACCAACAATCCATCCTCCTACTCCGGCGCCGTTTTGTCAGCAAGAATCATTTTCTGCGACAGCCGGGGGGTAGACTGCTGTTTTGCGAAAGCCGGCGATCTGCTCCAGACGGATGTTCTGGCCTGCGAAGGAGATACCACGCTTGCATGGGAGCTGCCACCAACCATTATTGGGCTGCGACCCGATACCTCCGAATACGATTATACGTACCTCATCAGCCAGAACGGGATTTTGCTGGACCTGGACACGCTTGTTGATTTAACCACTTATCCTGCCGGCACTTATGAGGTTTGTGGATTGTCTTACCGGAAAAGCCAGGTGGACAGCCTCCCGGTTCCGGACAACGTGCTGACGCTGGATAGTTTACGCAGCAATTTAGATGGCTTTTTTGCGGATTTTTGCGGCAACATCTCTGACAGTTGCGTAACCGTAACCATTGCCGCCCCGCCGCCGCCTACCGATCTGAATATTTCCATTTGTGCAGGCGACAGCTATTCGGTGGGCGACAGTACCTTCTCCGAAACAGGCGTCTATGCTGTGTTAATTGATGGATTTGCCGGTTGCGACAGCTTAGTGAACCTGGATCTTACCGTAGTGCCCGACCAATTTGTCCAATTAACCCAAACGATTTGCCGCGGCGATACGGTTTTCGTGGGCGCGATGCCTTTTTTCGATAGTGGAATTTACACGAGGCCGTTGTTCACCGGCATTGGTTGCGACAGCACCGTCATTCTTGACCTCACGGTGTTGGAACCATCCGTCGAAACGCTGAGCGCCACCATTTGTCAGGGCGAAAGTTACCTTGCCGGCAACGATACCTTCACGGTGGCCGGCGACTATACCCTCCAACTGACGGCAGTCTCCGGGTGCGACAGTGTGCTGGAGCTTACGCTGAATGTGTTGCAGGTTCAGGCGAACATTGCAACTGCTGCGGCCATTGACTGCATCAACAATGGCGTGACGTTAGATGGCAGCGGATCAACCCCTACAGGCGCCCTCACTTATGCATGGACGGATTTGGCGGGCAATGCGCTTGGCGCTTCCGCGACGCTGGCAGTTGACACAGGAGGAACCTATATTTTGAATGTCCTGCTCGATCAGGGGGGCGCGCAATGCCCGGCCTCGGATACGATGGTTGTTTCAGATATTCGCGCACTGCCTGATGCTGATGCGGGTTTACCGGATACGCTTACCTGCGCGGTTTTTACGGTGCCGGTTGGCGGGCCCAATTCCTCCATCGGGCCTGAGTTCAGCTACGCCTGGGAAACCACAACCGGTAGCTTTGCGGGGCCGCAAAATACGCGGACTACTTTCGTCAACGCCCCGGGCGACTACCTGCTCATCGTTACCAATCAGGTGAATAATTGCCGCGATTCCGCAATTGTGGCCATAGCCATAGATACCATTCAGCCAATAGCCGATGGCGGGCCGGATACCTCGCTGACCTGTGTGCGCCAATCCGTTGTATTAGACGGCAGTGCATCCTCAATGGGTGGATCTTTTACCTATCAATGGCTTTCAACGACCAATATTGTCCCCGTAAATGCTGGCACGCCAACACCGGAGGTGAGCATTCCCGGCCAATACCGGCTCATTGTACAAAATACGATCAATGCCTGCGCCGATACGGCTTTTGTATTGGTAACTGCAGATACCGTCCAGCCAAATGTCCTCATCAACATGCCAGACCCCCCAGATTAAACTGCACAACCCGCACCCTGACGCTCGATGCCACTTCATCCGACAGCGGCGTGGATTTTTCCTTCATTTGGACGGCAAGCGCAGGCGGAAACATCGCCGCTAATGATCATACCCTCACCCCGCTGATCAACGCAGCCGGGAATTACGAATTGGTCATCACCAATACGATCAACGGCTGCCGCGATTCTGCGCTGATTTCCATCGCGGACACCACCAATGTTATTGTGGCCAACATTACCGGGCAGGACACCATTACCTGTGATGCTCCAATTTTGACGCTTACCGCAATGGGTTCTACTGCCGGCCCCGATATACAATATGACTGGTTTTCGCCGGATGGGATCTTTGTGCAGGGTTCCGGGCCGGATGAAATTTTAGCCTCCACCGGCGGGCTTTTCAGGCTGATTGTAACTGACAATTTCACGGAATGCACCGACACGACTTATCTGATCGTCGTCAATAACGATACGCCGCCAAATGCGGAAGCAGGCCAAGGCTTTATGCTCGATTGTGAAACTGTACAAGGCAGCCTGGATGGGAGTTTATCTGATCAGGGAACCGAATTTGAATATTCCTGGACGGGGCCTTGTATTCTATCTGCGCCGGATGCCCTGCAAATTACGGTGAACTGCCCGGGCTTGTACCAGCTTGAAGTGCGGGATTTGCAAACCGGATGTGTTGCCACAGATACGGTCAGGGTCACGCAGAGCAGCATGCAACCTAATGCGGTGATTGGAACGCCAATGGTGCTGAATTGCGTGAATCAAACCGTTCTGCTTGATGGCGCAGCGTCTTCTCCGGCAGACAGCATCACCTATCAATGGCTGGGGACAGGATTGGGCAGTGCCGACACGACCCATTCAGTTGTGGTTAGTGCTCCCGGGCTTTATACGCTGATTGTCAACAACCCGTATACCCAGTGCGCAGATACGACAACCGTGACCGTTGTTCAAAATCGAATCTTCCCGACAGCCGATGCAGGCCCGGATACGACGGTAACCTGTTTGCGCACCAGCGTTGTGCTGGGAGGACCAGGGACTTCTTCCGGCCCGGGTATCGTTTATGAATGGATCACCGGTGGAGGCAGCATCACCGGGCCGGCAGATGTACCCAATATTGACGTGGATACTTCAGGGGTTTATGTTTTGTTTGTCACCGACACCCTCAATGGATGCGCGGATACGGCTTTAATTTCGGTAAGTTTAGATCAGGCGCCTCCTTTTGTAAATGCTGGCCCAATGGTGGTGATTGACTGCGCTTCGGATGCGGTAACGCTCAACGGCATGGTCAATTCGGCCCATCCGACAGCTGTTTCCTGGACTGGAAATTGTATCTTGACGCCTTCAGATCAATTGTCCATTCAGGTTGATTGTGCGGGCGATTTCATACTGACTGCTGTTGATTCTGTAAATGGCTGCGTACGTTCCGACACCGCTAATGTGGCATTTTCTCCGTTCGCCCTTTTTGCAG
>JALHRK010000514.1 GCA_022841505.1 Saprospiraceae bacterium
CACCTTTCAACAGGTTGTCAATGGCGGAATGAACCACGAGTTGATCGCCCTCTTTTTCCAGAAAAAGCAGGCATTTATTGGTATTGATCACTTGTTTCAGGTCAATCGGCTCGTCGGCTACATGAGTAAAAGGGTGGCCGGCGTAGTAGGATTTGTACATCCGTTGCAGCGTTTCCAATGACTCGGCCACAGGGGTGCAGGAACTGACAAAAATGCCCCGCGCAAAATCGCCGCGCCACGGGATGAAATGGATCGGCGCCTCGTAGCCCGGCTGCAATTGCGTCAGGGTGCGGCGAATTTCATGCAAATGTTGGTGATTCAGCGTTTTGTAGGCAGAAATATTGTTGGTTCTCCAGGTAAAATGGGTGGTTTCCTGTAGTTTTTGCCCAGCGCCGGTTGCACCCGTGATGCCCGTCGTATGCACCTCCTGCAATAAACCCGCAGCTGCCAGCGGCGCCAGTCCCAGCTCGATAGCAGTGGCAAAACAGCCCGGATTGGCAATGTTGTCCGCCTGTCGGATGCTTTCGTGGTTCACTTCCGGTAACCCATAGCTAAATTGCCTTCCCTGAATGCTCGCGCCAAGCCGGAAATCCTGGCTCAGGTCAATGATTTTTATAGAAGAATGTATAGAAGTTACGTCCAGCCAGCGCTTGCTTTCCCCATGCCCAAGGCAAAGAAAAAGCACGTCCACTTCCTGCTCGATCCGGTCTGTAAAATGCAGCTCCGTGTCGCCCAGCAGATCCGGATGCGCCGCATGCAGCGGTTTGCCCGCATTGCTACGGCTGTTTACGAAACCTAATTCCACCTGCGGATGCCGGAGCAACAGCCGGATGGTTTCGCCGCCGGTGTAGCCCGCGCCGCCGATGATGCCTGCTTTAATTTTCATGTTCCAAATTCAACTTCAAAAAATTCGTTGATCGTTGGCCGTTGTTCGTTGTTCGTTGAGGTTCGTGTAATCGAAAGAGTTTCATGTTATACTTCACGCTGCTTTGTTTGTGCATGACTTTTAGCTTAACCACATGATTCGAAGAGGTTAGTATGATCCATCCGAACGCTAACGAACAACGATGAACAGACAACGAACAACGATCGCCTCTTTAACTTCGTCAAATTTTCAAATTGACCTGGTGGTAAATCGCCGTCTGGTTCCCAAAAATCTTCGAGAACCCCCGCACATCGTCGCCGGTCCAGCCGAGGTTCATTTCGCCGTATTGCCCAAATTTGGACGACATCAGGTCGAAAGGCGACTCGATGCCCAACACCTGAAAGCGGTAAGGAAACAACTCGATGGCCACTTCACCGGTCACGTTTTGCTGGGCGCTGGTCAGGTAAGCTTCGATGTCGCGCATCACCGGATCGAGGTATTGGCCTTCGTGCAACCAGTTGCCGTAAAACTGCGCCAATTGGTCTTTCCAGCTCAGTTGCCATTTGGTCAGCACGTGTTTTTCCAAAGCGTGGTGGGCTTTGAGGATGAGTATGGGCGCGGCGGCTTCAAACCCCACCCGGCCTTTGATGCCGATGATGGTATCGCCCACATGCACATCGCGGCCAACGCCATAAGGCCCGGCGATGGATTGCAAAAACTGAATGGCCTCCACCGGATGGGCAAACGCCCGGTCGTTGATGGCCCGCAGTTCGCCTTGTTCAAAACGCAGGGTCACAGTTTCGCTGCCGCTTTGCGTGACCGGGGTTGGCCACGCAGATTCAGGCAACATGCCCATTGAGTGCAGGGTTTCTTTTCCGCCTACCGAAGTGCCCCAAATGCCTTTATTGATGGAATACTGTGCTTTTTCAAAATTCAGTTCCACTCCTTTTGAGCGGAGGTAAGCGATTTCGGCTTCCCGCGACAATTTCAGGTCCCGGATTGGGGTGATGATTTCCATGCCGGGAACCAGCACGTGGAAAATCAAATCAAACCGCACCTGGTCATTGCCCGCTCCGGTGCTGCCGTGGGCCACCGCGTCGGCTTCGAGCGCTTTGGCGTAGTTGGCCACCGCTAAGGCCTGCGACATGCGTTCCGCGCTCACACTCAGCGGATAGGTGCTGTTTTTCAAGACATTGCCATAAATGAGATAGCGAATGACCTTGTCGTAATAATTGCGCGTTTCGTCAACTGTCTGGTGAGAGGCCACCCCGAGGTTGCGGGCATGGGCAGCGATGGCTTCCACCTCCGCTGCATCGAATCCACCGGTGTTCACCGTGATGGTATGCACCTCGTACCCCTGGTCTTCCGCCAGGTATTTCACACAAAAGGACGTATCCAGTCCACCGCTGAAGGCCAGCACGACTTTTTTCTTTTTCATACTTTCCGCTTTTTTGAAGCTTTGAGCAATACGTATTGTTTAAACCGGATCCAGCGGGCAAACAAGTTGAAGTTGTCCTTGAAATGCCGTTTTTCATCTCTTTCCGGAGCTGCTGCTCCGTTTTGTTGCACGGCTGATTGCAGCAACTGCTGCTTCTCCGCCGCTTCTACCGGGTCGAAGAGCATGGCGGTGCAAAGACAGTTTTTACGGTCTTTGCTCATCAGAATATCGTAGTTGACGCAGCTTTGGCAGCCTTTCCAAAAGGTTTCATCGTTGGTCAATTCCGAATACGTCACCGGTTCGTAGCCCAGGTCTGAGTTGATTTTCATGACAGCCAACCCGGTCGTAAGGCCAAAAATTTTGGAGTTGGGATATTTTTGTCGCGACAGTTCAAAAATTTTGCGTTTGATTTCGGTGGCCACCCCGGTTTTTCGGTATGCGGGCGCCACAATCAGGCCCGAATTGGCCACGTATTTGCGGTGTTCCCATTCTTCGATGTAGCAAAACCCCACCCAGCTTCCGTCATCTGTGAGGGCAATAACAGCTTTGCCTTCTTCCATTTTTTGGCGGATATAATCGGGCGAACGCTTGGCAATGCCAGTTCCCCGAGCCTTTGCGGATACTTCCATTTCGGTGGTAATCTGCTCCGCATAGTGTTTGTCAGCAGGCGTTGCCAGCCTGACGATCAACTTGTTTTCGTTCACTTTCTGTTTGAACCGATTTTATAATGATGAAAAGATGAAAAAAGCTGTCAGCTTTCAAAAGACAAAGCTGTCAGCTTTTAAAAAGCTGACAGCTTTAAAGTTGGTTGGTTTTATTCGCAATCAGAATGGCCGCAAAGGTACGGGATTTGCAGGTTTGGAACAAGTATTAGCAGGAAATGACGGATGCAATTTTTATGCGTTTTCCAATGTCCAAAAGCGCTGTGCCTGTTTACAAGTGTGTTTTCAGGTAATCCGGATACTGCTTTTGCAACAACAGGTAGCTCAGCCAACTGTGGGCCACCCCGTGATTTCCGGGTACCTTTTTATTCCCATTGAAACACGTAGCCCCAGCCGCCGGAGCGCTCGGCCACCGCAATCAACAGTTCGTTGTTGCCTTTTTTCAAGGGAAGGTACAGCACATTATTGTCTGCATGGACTTCCCCTCGATACAACGGGCCTTTAGAGCGGAAAGAGTTGTCGCCCCGGAACAGCGGTTTCCCATTCAGAAAAACCTGGGCCTGATCGCTGTAATCGAACCGGATCGTGCGCATTTCGTCTTTTTCCGCAACGATGGTGGTTCGTGCATAAACGACATCGAAGGAGTTTTTGTCAAATTGATCAAAAATGCGTTTGCGCCGGTATGCCGATACGTTGACCAATCCGAGGTCATTCGCCCGGATCGCCTGCCAGTTGATGGCACCCTCCGGATATTTTTTCCAATCCAGGGAATCTGCATTGTAAGCCGGCGACAATTCCCAGTTGGTGATGCTTTTGGCACGTTGGTCAGGTTTCGCTACTTCCGCCATCAACACCACGCTGGGCAGGGAGCTATAAGAAAAATTGGAAAACCAGACCTCCCCAAGCGCCCAAAGTCCGATTTTACCTTTTCGCGGCGCCCGCACCAATTGCGGAACGTGGAGGGCGATTTTAGCGCCCTCGTTGATACCTACCCATGCCCGCGAGCCTTCAAACTTGATTTTCAGGCGATTCCATTCGCCCGGTTTGTAGGTGGCAGTGCCCTGGTAATCGGCAGAGTGGTACAATTGCCAGGAATCTAAACCATTGTACCGGGGAGTGTATTGGATGGCGTCGAATTGGCCGGTTTTGTGAAAACGGATGTAGATCAGTTCCAACGCTTCGTCGTCCTTCGCCCGAAAGCAAATGCC
>JALHRK010000515.1 GCA_022841505.1 Saprospiraceae bacterium
CGCCTTGCTTTTTGAACGGCTGAATTTAGGCTCGGGCCGGCATTTTACAGCCCGCGCCAAAATTGCACAGCCAGCCAACCGCATGGTTTGCACAGCCATGCTGTTCACCGCAGAAGCCGGGAAGGCGCCGTTTTGAAGGGCACTGCTCTGACGATTTATTCCGGATTTTAGCGAACCATGTTTATATCCCGAACAAAGTGCCTAACTTTGCGCTCCTTAGAGCTCGTTCGGGATTTCCTGATAGAGCGAGGGTGAGGAAATTTTGTTTTAGACAAGGCGGATTTTGCAGAGATAGCCGGCAGCTATCTTGAAATCGAAGATTCGACGTAGTCAAAAAATCCAACGCAGTATAAAATAAAATTTGCCACACGCAGCCAATCGAGGAATTCCCGAACAAGCTCTTAATCAAATAACGTCTAAATGAACAAAGATTTTCTTCTGCAACTCGGTCTGAAATCGCACAATGCAGGGACCAGCACCGGCCTGAATTCCAGCGATTCCGGGCAATATATCGCTTCTTATTCGCCGGTTGACGGGGAATTAATCGGCCACGTCAGCGTCACAACGCCGGAAGAATACGCCAATGTGATCCAACTGGCACAATCGGCTTTCCAATACTGGCGCCAGGTGCCTGCCCCCAAGCGCGGGGAAGTGGTGCGCCAATACGGCGATGCCCTGCGTGCCCACAAAGCGGCATTAGGCAAATTAGTTTCTTATGAAATGGGCAAAAGCCTCCAGGAAGGGTTGGGCGAAGTGCAGGAAATGATTGACATCTGCGATTTTGCGGTGGGTCTTTCCCGGCAACTTTACGGCCTTACCATGCACTCTGAAAGGCCCGGGCACCGGATGTACGAACAATGGCACCCGCTGGGCATCGTCGGCATCATTTCGGCCTTCAATTTCCCGGTTGCCGTGTGGTCCTGGAATGCCATGATCGCCATGATTTGCGGGGACGTTTGTGTGTGGAAACCATCTGAAAAAACACCCCTGTGCGGGGTCGCCTGCCAGCATATTTTTCAGCAGGTTTTGAAAGACAACGACATTCCGGAAGGGGTTAGCTGCCTCATCAATGGCGATTATCGGGTAGGAGAATTGATGACCCGTGACCACAGCGTCGCCTTAGTATCGGCTACCGGCAGCACCCGGATGGGCAAAATTGTAGGCGCAGCGCTTGCCGAACGCCTTGGTCGCAGCCTGCTGGAGTTGGGCGGCAATAACGCCATCATCATCACGCCGAGCGCCGACATGAATATTGTGCTCACCGGGGCTTTGTTTGGCGCCGTGGGCACAGCCGGCCAACGCTGCACCACGACGCGCCGCCTCATCATCCACGAATCGGTGTATGAAGAAGCAAAACAAAAATTAGCCCGCGCTTATGGCCAGTTGCGCATTGGCGACCCGCTCGACGAAAACAACCACGTAGGGCCGCTCATTGACAAAGACGCGGTGCAAAATTACCTCAATGCCATCGCAAAAGCGAAAGCGCAGGGGGGAACATTTGTGGTGGAAGGCGGTGTGCTGGAAGGCGAAGCTTTCAAAAGCGGGTGTTATGTAAAACCCTGTATTGCGGAAGTGGAAAACCATTACCCCATCGTGCAACACGAGACCTTCGCGCCAATTCTGTACCTGATTAAATACAGCAACCTCGAAGAAGCCATTGCGATGCAAAATGGCGTGCCGCAGGGATTGTCTTCGGCCATTATGACTACCGACCTCCGCGAGGCAGAGCAATTCTTGTCGGCAGCAGGTTCCGATTGCGGTATTGCCAACGTAAACATCGGCACCAGCGGCGCAGAAATCGGCGGCGCTTTTGGCGGAGAAAAAGAAACGGGTGGTGGCCGCGAGAGTGGTTCAGATGCCTGGAAAGCCTACATGCGCCGCCAGACGAATACAATTAATTACAGCAAGCAATTGCCATTGGCTCAGGGGATTAAGTTTGAGCTGTAGATTGATGATAGATAATTGATGATGGGTGGCTTTCTTCCAACATCAATCATCAATTATCTATCGTCATTTATCAATGATCCAGAGAACTCCCCTTAAAACATCACCCCAATCTTGATCACCAGCACATTTACCGTGGCTTTGGATCCTTCTTTCCGGTTGCCGCGATCCGGGTCGAATACAATGCCGCTGTCGTCGGTCGCATCGGTGAAACCCGTTTGAAAAGCGACGCCTCCAACGAGGCTTGTATTGTCAGAAAGGCTGTATTCGATACCGCCGCCAATGCCCCAGGATAAGTTGAGGCTGTTCACTTCCTTGCGGATGTCAATTTTTTCGTCATCAGTACTTACGCCTACGCCCTCAATTTGGCCGCGGGCCTGGGTTTTGAACCCAAGGGTAATGGCAGGCTCGATGTAATAGCGGAGATACCCGAATTCCCGGGTGCGCATTTTCAAACCCACCGGAATCTCTAAATACTGGATACCGTATTTGAGTTTCACGTTGTTGGGCATGGTGTCCTGCGATGGGTTGAGGTCAGAGCGCGTCCAGTACTGGCCGCCATATTCGTGCAGCAAGGTTCCACCGTGATTGAAGGCAAAGCCCAAACCCATGGAAAGGGCGTAGTTCTCCCGGAAATAATATTCGCCCAACATGCCCAACTTCAGTCCGAGGTTGGAGCCGCTTGGGTTGATCCGGCTGGTGTTGGCCACCATCCAGGAAAAGGTGGGGCTGGCCTGAAAGCCGAACCGGAGATCGTTTTGTGCCTGCACTGCGAGTACGGTGACCAGAAAGGCCGCTAAAGCAACCATTTTTTTCATGTTTCTGAATTTTGTCAGTTTGCAAATCGTGAATCTAAACGCGTTTTAGAGCTTGTATAAGATTCCTGTACGGGCTAATAGAACAGGATTGCCGAAATATGCGTTTATCAAGCGCATTGGGTGACGGAACCTGAACCCCTTTTTTGATAACGGGAATTTCAGGCAGTAAAGTTAAGGAACATCGCAATAATAAGTTCCTCTTTTCGGCGTGAGGATTTTTTCATCGGACAAGGCGCGAGGAAAGAGCGTAGCCTAAGCTACGCGACTGACGAAGCAACGAAGTCCGGTGAAAAAAGCCGCCGCCCAAATCGGGAAGTTATTATTGTGAGGTTCCTAGGTCTTGAGGTTAAAAAAATCTTTTTTACCGATCCGTAAGTTATTGCCAAATATTAAAACGTCGCCAAATATTTGAAGTTCAATTTTTTATCTGCAAAGTGACGCACGGCGTCAGGTATTTTTTATGGTTATGAATTGGAAAAAAACAATATTGATTGGCTGCACGGCAGCTTTGTTGCTTCAGTCCTGCGGGGGCGAACGCCGTGAAGTGCCGGACGTATCCCACATTTCGGCCAACGTAAAAATCGAGCGCTTCGAGCAGGATTTGTTCCGTTTGGACACAACCAATATGGCGGCTTCCCTGGCGCAGTTGGAAACCCGTTATCCCGGATTCAGCCAGGTGTTTTTCCGGCAGGTGTTGCGCTCCAGGAATCCGGCCATCGCCCCCGAAGGCCACGAAGCTTACGTAAAAGGGTTCATTAATTTCCCTCCGGTTCGTCATCTGTTTGATACCTGCAGCCTTGTTTTCGCAAATATGGATGACGTTGCCGCGCAATTCGATCAGGCATTTCGCTTGTTCAAATACTACCTTCCGGAACGGCGAACCCCGGACACGATTACGACCTTTCTTTCCGAATATTCCTACGCCGGATTTTTATACGGCGAAAACTCCTTAGCCATCGGATTAGACCTTTTTCTGGGAGCGTATTATCCTTACGCCCGTTACAACCCGGGGCAGGAAGCTTTTTCTTCTTATTTAGTGCGCACTTATACCCGTGATCATATCGTTTCCAAATCCATGCAGCTCCTTATTGACGACTTGCTGGAGCGACCTTCCGGCAATCGCATGCTGGACGTCATGCTATTTAATGGAAAAAAACTGTACCTGCTCGATTTAACCCTGCCCAATACCCCGGACAGCATCAAGCTGGAAATCACTGCTGCCCAAACAGACTGGTTGCGCGACAACGAGCTGGAAATGTGGGCTTTTTTCTTAGATGAAGAACTCCTCTATTCCAGCGAATGGAAAGATATCCGGAAATACATTGATTACAGCCCCAATTCTCCTGGTATGCCCGAAGGTGCACCCGGGCGAACGGCCAACTGGGTCGGGTGGCAAATCGTGA
>JALHRK010000516.1 GCA_022841505.1 Saprospiraceae bacterium
TTTCAGCATTGCTTTTCAGGTGACTTTCACCGCTTTCAATACAACCGGTTCGCCGCAAACCCCGCTCAATACCATCCTCAGCGGCGCCAATGCTACGCAGTTAAAAGCCCTCGTACTGGCTTATGATGACTCCGAGAATATTTTCCTGATAACCATCAATGGAAATACTTACAGTGTACCCGGAGTGTCCTTAAACACCCAGCAACCGTATTGCATCGAGGTAATCAGGCAGAATAATGTCGTAGATCTTTACATCAACGGCGTTAAAACCGGTCCCGGCGCAACCGAAAACAGCCCCTTGCAGGTTACCGCCGATGCTCTGGTTGTCGGTCAGGATCAGGACTGCCTCGGCGGGTGCTTTGTGGACTACCAGTCGCTAAACGGCGACCTCGACAACCTTCGGTTTTACAATCGCGCCCTGGAGGATACCGAACTCAGCGCTTATTGCACGGATCCGGATAATGAAGACCGCACAGAAGACCGGACAGAGGGTCTTTGTTTAGGAAAAAAAGTATTGCTGGATGTGACCCTGGAAGGCCGTTTATCGGCGACTTACCGCTGGCAGGACAACTCTGCCGACCCGGTTTTTGAGGCATCGGAAAGAGGCACGTACGTTGCCGAAGTCAATGATTGCGGCCAAAAAGTCACTTACACCTTCGAAGTAATCCGGGAGGAAAACTGTCCTTGCGACCCCATGACCCCCAAAGCATTTACCCCAAACGGGGACGAGCGGAACGATGCTTTTAAAGTACTCAACGATTGCGTTTTTCGCGAATTTGAACTTCAGATTTTCAATCGCTGGGGCAAAGAGGTTTTCAGAACCCAAAACCCGGCTGACGGATGGGATGGCACTTTAGACGGGAAAGCGCAGGCATCAGATGTCTATGTGTTTGTATTGGTCTACAAGATCAAAGAAAGCGAGATGCAGTTTCAGAAAAAAGGCGACATTACCCTGCTCCGATAAGTGACTAAAATTGTCCTCACCGGCCCGGAGTCAACCGGAAAGTCAACGCTGTCACAAGCGCTTGCAGCGCATTTCGGCACGCTTTGGGTTCCGGAATACGCCAGATTTTATTTAAAACACCTGCCCCGACCTTATTTGCCTGAAGATGTCTTGCGCATCGCGGAAGGGCAAATGCAATGGGAAGCGGTTTGGGAAAAATATGCGCAAGGTTTACTTTTTTGCGATACGGATCTTTTGGTTCCCAAAATCTGGATGGAGCACAAATATGGTTATTGTGATCCCTGGATAAACACCCAAATAAGCCTTCGTCATTACGACCTCTACCTGCTGTGCGGTATTGATATGCCCTGGGAAGACGACCCCCTGCGCGAACACCCAAACGAACGGGAAGCCCTGTTTGAAAAATACCGGTCGGCTTTGGATGCGATGAAAGCGAGGTACGTCATCATTGGAGGCAATGGAGCGGAGCGGATAGACAGCGCTATTGAAGCGTCCCGAAAAATCTTGTGAATCATGTGATTATATTTTAGCCCCCTGTAACATTTATCAGCTTAAAAGGACTCACCTTGCGGTGTAAAAAATCCTTGCGCAGGCTCTTTAAATTCCGCACTCCTTATAACCAATTTTTTCAAGGAACCTGGTTTTGCTCTTTCAGCAACCTATTTTTCCTATTGGGCAGCAATAATTGTTTTTTAGGACTCTTTTGCGTTAATATTGTTCTGCATATCCCTATGATGACAATCATTCATGACTGATTTGAAAGATATTTCAGTCATACAAGCAGCTATTCCCCAAAATTTCGGTGAGGCAATGAGAAAGTACCCATTTATTTACACTTGAATTGGGATATGAATACACTACTACACCTTTCCCGGATTTTGGTCCTTATGCTTGTAATGAACGAATACCTTTTGGGGCAATGCGTCAACCCAAGTATCGCACTACCGGATATCTCCACGCCTGTTGACGGCAACCCTGCCACGGCTTATTGCGTGACCCTGAAGTTCAATCCGGCTATGACCGGTTATCCAACTGGGTTGTCTATGCTGCTGCAGCACACCTACCAGGGAGATTTGGATCTTTTCATAAATGCCTGTGGCAATACCTTAAATATTATGCAACGACCCGGCGCGATAGGCAACTGCGCGGGTGGGGCGCCTTTCGGCAATTCGGGCGATATTGGTTCTCCGGGTAATCCGGTGGGAGTTACCTTTTCTGATACTGGAGGCGCCGACCCGGAAAACGGAATTCCTGTTGGTGGCGGGAGTTTTGGCATTACTTCGGATGATGCCTGTGGCGTTGGCTCTCCCGGGATTAACTCCTTTGCTTCCTTGTGGGCTGGCTGTCCGTCGGGCGAGATTTCCGCTCAGATTTGTATTGGCGACCATGCATTTGGGGATTCCGGGTTCGCCCAAAATATTTCACTGACGTTTCCAAGCCCTATTATTTGTGGTTGCACGGATCCCAATGCGTCTAACTACAATCCTGCCGCTAATGTGGACGACGGCAGTTGTATGGGGTGTTCCCTTACCGCAACAGCCACCCCAACCCAACCCTCGTGCAACCTGAACAACGGCGCCATCAGCGTATCGCCTTCCGGTGTCGGATATACGTATGTCTGGAGCCCGGCTTCAGTCAGCGGTTCCAATCCAACGAATCTGGCGCCTGGTACTTATTCGGTGACCGTCACAGAAACGGCTACCGGTTGTATTGGAAACGCTTCCGTTACATTGAACCCCAGTACAGCCCTGATGCCAACTGCCACGCCTATACAACCAACTTGCGGATTGAATAATGGCTCGATCAGTGTGTCGCCATCCGGCGCAGGTTATACCTACGTCTGGAATCCGGCTTCAGTCAGCGGTTCCAATCCAACCAATCTTGGGCCAGGTACTTATTCGGTAACGGTCACCCAAACGGCCAATGGATGTACAGGCGTTGCTTCCGTAACCTTGAACTCCAGTACTTCCATCACAGCGAACTTGACACCTACCCAGCCAACCTGTTCTCAAAACAATGGCTCGATCAGCGTGTCGCCTTCCGGCGCCGGTTATACGTATGTCTGGAGTCCGGCTTCGGTCAGCGGTTCAAACCCAACCAATTTGCCGCCGGGTACTTATTCCGTTACGGTGACCGAGACGGCTACCGGATGTATGGACGACGCTTCCGTGACCCTGAATCCCAGCGCAACCATTACGGCTACGGCGACCCCTACTGATCCGACCTGCGGTATGACCAACGGTTCCATCAGTGTATCGCCTTCGGGTGCTGGATATACCTATGTTTGGAGTCCCGGTTCGTTGAGCGGATCCAATCCGACCAATTTAGGCCCTGGCACGTATTCGGTAACCATTACTGAAACCGCCAGTGGTTGTATGGATGACGTGTCCGTAACTTTGAACCCAAGTGTGCCCATTACAGTCACTGCAACACCCACCCAACCCACTTGTGCATTAAACAATGGCGGGATCAGTGTTTCGCCTTCCGGTGGAGGCTATACCTATACCTGGAATCCAGCTTCCGTTTTTGGTCCCAACCCAACGAATCTTGCGCCCGGGAGTTATTCAGTTACCGTTACCGAAACGGCGACTGGATGTATGGGAAGCACTTCTGTGACCCTGAACCCCAGTTCTCCGGTTTCGGTTAGCCTTACCGTCAACCAACCTACCTGTGGGCAAAACAATGGTTTTATCAGCGTAATGCCTTCAGGGCCGGGCTATACCTATACCTGGAATCCGGCTACAATAATTGGTTCTGCGGGGGTGAACCTGCCCCCTGGAACTTATTCAGTTACGGTTACACAGATTGACGGCGGGTGCATGGACAATGCCTCAGTTACCCTGAATCCCAGTTCGCCTCCCGCTGCAAATGCCACAGCAAACCCTGCTGCGATTTGCGTGGGCGAATCTACACAGTTGACGGCCACGGGCGGCGGAACATACACCTGGAGTACCGGGCAAACCGGCGCTATGATCACCGTTTCCCCAACTGCCACGACTACCTATTCGGTAACTGTAAACAATAGTGGGTGCGCTTCAGTCGCTAGTGTGACCGTGACAGTCAATACCGTAACCGCGACTGCGACAGCCAGTCCCGCCACAGCATGTTCAGGAGATCCGGTTCAATTGACGGCTACCGGTGGCGGAACGTACGCCTGGAGTACGGGTCAAAGCGGCGCTATGATCACCGTGAATC
>JALHRK010000517.1 GCA_022841505.1 Saprospiraceae bacterium
CTGGTCCGTCAGGCTGTTCAAAAACGCCAGCAAATCTAACCGTTCCTGCATCGTCAGTGTGAATGGCCGAAGCAATTCGCTTTTGTTCGGGTGCAGTTTCCCGCCAGTCTGGTAATGGTCAATCGCAGCGGCTAAGGTCGGTACGCTGCCGTCGTGCATATAAGGCGCCGTCAAAGCCACATTGCGAAGGCTGGGCACTTTAAACAAAGCCCGATCCGGCTCCAAACCCGTGAGCCGCATGCGCCCGCTGTCGGGATAGACCTCATAAAGCCCGTTGTTTGCAAAGGTTTGATTGGTGAATAAAAAACCTTCGTGGCATTTCCCGCAAGCTAATCTTTCGCTTTGGAACAGGTCGTAGCCGCGCTTTGCGGATTCTGATACCGCATTTGTGATGCCCTGAAAAAACCATTGGTCGTAAGGAGAATTCCCGCTCAACAGGGTTCGCTGGAAGGCTGCAATTGCCCGCGTGATGACAAACGGATCAGGCGCCCGGTCGTAGGCAGCTTCGGCCAGGACAACGTATTCCGGCATCCGGTTGAGCCGTTCTGCAACCAGCAAAATATTAAAATCAAACTCATTGTGCTCCTGAATCGGGACAAGTACCTGCATTTCCAAAGTCGGTACCCCACCCTCCCGGAGTAGTTTTTTTTGATAGGCTACGTTTGCCAGCGAAGGGGAATTGCGCGTACCAACCCGGTTTTCAATACCCAGACTCACCGCAGTGGTGTCCGAAAAAGCGAACTGAGGATGGTGGCACGATGCGCAGGAGCGCGTGCTGTCTTTCGACAAAACCGGGTCGTAAAACAGCCGTTTGCCCAAAGCAATCCGGTCTGTTGTTAAGGCATTGTCTGCCGGAATCTCCGGATTTGGAAAACCTTCCGGAACCCGCAGTACATACTCCATTGGGACGATGGGCGCTTCTTCTTTCCCACAGGCAAAAAGAAAAACGAAGGCGCCGGCAATCAACAACCGGTAACCCACGCTACTCTTATGCAGCGCAAAGTCCGGTCGAGTCTGTGGCGAAAATTGCCTCATCTTATTCAATGATTATAAAACGCTTTCGTGCAAGGAGATCCCTGTTTTCAAAAAAGGCATATTGATAAATACCGGAAGGCAAATTCCCTCTTTCGAAGCGCACGGAGCCCTTAGCCCGCAGGTTTCGGAGGGTGTACACCGGCTGACCAAACGCATTGGTCACCACCAGCGTCAAGGCATCCGAAGCGGGTAAGTCATAGCGAATCAGCGTTTCGCCCGAAAACGGGTTGGGCGAGGCCGACAGGTTCAACGAATTGGCCCTAACATCATGGTTTGCCGTTACCGCCGGCATGGTAATGAAACCAGCCTCCGCGCTGTTGTTCATCATGCTGACATTCATGGTTGTAGCGCCATGGTGAATGACGTTGCCTGACATAGTCATGTTGCTGAACAACTTTGCGTAATCCAGCACAAAATGCAGGTGCAATACCCCGTTTTCGGCTGTTTTTACACCTTCCAATTCCACCGATTTGTAAAGTTCGTCGCCTACGTTGTGGAATTCAAAGATGGTCTCCGGAACGCCGTCGTTGTTGTTGTCCACGCTGCCTTCGAGGCACAGGAAGCGATATCCTGCTGCCCACCCCCAGTGCATGCTTGGGTTCTGCGGTGCAAGCGGGTGGTTGGCCGGGTAGGTGGTGGGATCCAGGTGGTTAACGCTTGAGGGCACCCCCACGTGCAGCGTCACGCTTTCCACGGCATCCACAGGCCAGGCGCCCAGGTCAAATTCTGCCAATGGATCAACGGCATTTACCAGCAGGTATTGATCCGCAAGGAGCGTTGAGGTATTGCCGGAATGGTGCAATTCAATGTCGGAAATGTAAAATTCGGCGCGGGTGATCCTTACGTTTTTGTTGTTCCAGATTGGAAAAATGGAATGACCAATGGCCAATGACCCGCCTCCTGCTTTGTGTTCAAAGGAGACTTTAACCTGGTTTGTGGTTTGAGCCGAAAGTGCTGAAGTAGTGAAAATCAGGAAGATAAAAGTAGCTAAATGTTTCATATTCAGTAACAAATTTTAAATTAAACCGGGTATTCGAAGGGAGGATCAAAATTCAAACCCGAAATTACGGAATTTTTGATTCGCTGAACAAAATCAGCCTCATCTCCCGGCATATCGGCAATCTTGCCGACGAGATCCGGAAGCTGAATGCGTCAGGTAAAGTCAACAACCTGAGTCGTCTTTCGGATCCCCCCGACCAATGTCCAAACTACCTCCAATCCTGTTATCTTCTATGCCATCTAAGCGATGTAGTTACAAAACTGTTTCGTACCTTTGCACCATGGAAATCACAAAAGAAATAGAGGAACTCCGCGCACAGACAGGCGACTATAATGCCAATAATATTCAGGCACTTGAAGGTTTGGAAGCCGTGCGCAAACGCCCGGGCATGTACATCGGCAGCACCGACGCCAAGGGCTTGCACCATTTGGTTTGGGAAGTTATTGACAACTCCATTGACGAACACTTAGCCGGTTATTGCAACCGCATCGAAACGATCATCCATACCGACAATTCCATTACGGTTAGGGACAATGGTAGGGGGATCCCGGTTGGCATGCACGATAAGCTGCAAAAGTCGGCGCTCGAAGTTGTTTTGACGGTTTTGCACGCCGGTGGAAAGTTTGACAAAGACACCTACAAAGTATCCGGTGGTCTGCACGGGGTGGGCGTCTCCTGCGTAAACGCCCTCTCGGAATACCTGCGCGCTGAAATCCACCGCGAAGGCAGCGTTTTCGAACAGGAATACTCCGCAGGCAAACCGCTGAACGAAGTCAAAAACATTGGTCCTTCGGACAGGACCGGTACGATCATGACGTTCAGACCCGATAAAACTATTTTTGAAGAGGTCGTTTACAAATACGATATCCTTGCCCAGCGCATCCGCGAATTGTCTTTCCTGAACAAAGGACTCACCCTGACGCTGACCGATGAGCGTGAAAAAATGGAAGACGGGACCTTCCGCACGGAAACGTTCCATTCGGAAGGCGGCCTTCAGGAATTTGTTCTGTATCTGGACAATGCCAAACACCGCCTGACTGACAAACCGATCTATGTGATTGGCAAAGAAGACGGCGT
The DNA here is from genome assembly GCA_022841505.1 of Saprospiraceae bacterium. Taxonomy (GTDB): domain Bacteria; phylum Bacteroidota; class Bacteroidia; order Chitinophagales; family Saprospiraceae; genus JABWAJ01. Next base: position 3,113 of record JALHRK010000517.1, read on the forward strand.
GGAAGTGGAAGTGGCTTTGCAGTACAACGATTCGTTCACCGAGATGGTGTACTCTTTCGTGAACAACATCAACACCCGCGAAGGCGGTTCGCACGTGCGCGGTTTTCGCATGGCACTCAGCCGCGTCTTCACCAACTACGGCGAAAACAATGGCTTTTTCAAAAAGCTGAAATTCAAAATTTCCGGGGAAGACTTCCGCGAGGGCCTCACCGCCGTGGTATCTGTAAAAGTACCGGAGCCCCAGTTTAAAGGCCAAACCAAAGGCGAATTGGGCAATACCGAGGTGACCGGCATCGTGTCGCGCTGCCTTGGTGAAGCATTGGAGCACTTCTTAGAAGAAAATCCCAATGAATCGCGCAAGATCATTGAAAAAGTGATCTTAGCCGCCACAGCCCGCCACGCTGCGCGCAAAGCCCGCGAAATGGTGCAGCGGAAAGGTGTACTCGCCGGTGGCGGTTTGCCGGGTAAATTGGCCGACTGCGCTTCGCGCTCGCCGGAAGACAGCGAACTGTTCCTCGTTGAGGGGGATTCTGCCGGCGGAACCGCCAAGCAGGGCCGCGACCGGAACATCCAGGCGATCCTGCCGCTGAGGGGTAAAATCCTCAACGTGGAGAAGGCCATGGAACACAAGATTTACGAAAACGAAGAAATTAAAAATATCTTCACGGCGCTGGGCGTCACCATTGAAGAAGGCGATGACGGCGAGCGCATCTTGAATATCCTGAAGCTGCGCTACCACAAGATCGTCATCATGTGCGACGCCGACGTTGACGGCAGCCACATCACGACGCTGATTCTGACTTTTTTCTTCCGCTACATGCGGCCTTTGGTGGAAAAAGGGCACGTCTACATTGCCGCGCCGCCACTCTATCAGGTGCGCAAAGGCAAAAATTCTGCTTACGCCTGGAACGAACAGGAGCGTGCTGTACTCATTGAGCAATTTGCAGGCGGGAAGGAAGACAGCGTACACGTACAGCGCTACAAGGGTCTTGGAGAGATGAACGCCGAACAACTTTGGGAAACGACCATGAACCCGGAGC
>JALHRK010000518.1 GCA_022841505.1 Saprospiraceae bacterium
AAGGCGAAGCAGATGCCGACCGCAACCGCGTGGTCACCCTCCGGGAGTTATTCAAATTCATTGATGAAAATGTACGCACCTACACCGGCAACCGTCAGTCGCCGGTCATTCAGGGCAACTACGACCCAAATATGACGGTGGCGGTACAGCGATAAACGGAATGCCATGTATCCTTCCCTCAGTTATTGGGAGCGCGAGACTTTTTTTCGCAACATAGACGTAGCCGTGATCGGCAGCGGCATTGTGGGGCTCACCGCAGCCATTCACCTGCGAGAGCTTTCTCCGGGTTTGCGCGTTGTCGTCATCGAGCGCGGCACGTTGCCCCTTGGCGCCAGCACCCGAAACGCCGGATTCGCCTGCTTTGGCAGCATTTCGGAATTGTTGGATGATCGGTCACAACGCAGCGGGGAAGAAGTCTGGGCCTTGGTTGCCCGCCGCTGGCAGGGACTGAAACGCTTGCGCGAACGCCTCGGCGATGCGGCCATTGGTTATGAAGAAAATGGCGGCTATGAACTTTTTCGGGCCGAAGAACAGGCTACTTTCCAGCGCTGTGCCGACCATGTTGAGCCGTTTAACCGGGAACTGGAGCACGTGATTGGACGCAAAGCAGTCTACAAATTAGCAAATGCCCAAATTCCTGCTACGGGCTTTCAAGGGGTCACCGGACTCCTGCTCAATTCGGCGGAAGGGCAGATTCATACGGGCCGCATGATGCACGCGCTTTGGCAATTAGCCCGCGACAAAGGCGTGGAAATGTACAACGGCATCGAAATCACCCAATTGGAAACCCAATCGGACGAAATCCTGCTCCATACCGAACAGGGCTGGGCCCTCCGCTGTAGTCAGGCACTGGTGGCGACCAACGGCTTCGCCCGCCGCCTGCTGCCCGAACTCGACGTGCAGCCCGCCCGCAACCAGGTGCTCATCACGCAACCCATTCCCGGCCTGAAACTTAAAGGTTGTTTCCACTACGACCGCGGTTATTATTATTTCCGCGATGTGGAAGGCCGCATCCTGCTGGGAGGCGGCAGAAACCTCGATCCACAGGAAGAAGCCACGGATCAGTTTGGCACCACGCCACTCATCCAGGAGGCGTTGATTCGGCTCTTGCACGAGGTCATTTTGCCCGGCCGTGAAGTGGAAGTAGATACCTGGTGGAGTGGAATCCTCGGCATCGGGCCTGAAAAAGCGCCGATAATCAAGCGCCTGAATGACCGCCTGAGTGTGTCCGTGCGCATGGGCGGCATGGGCGTGGCGATTGGGAGTTTGGTGGGGGAAGAGGGGGCAGAGATGGTATTGTCTGGTACTTAAAAATCAATTTTTTACCAACGCATATTACGTATATCCCTGTCTTCTACTTCAAACAAACCTTTGAAGTATGAAACCGCTGATCCCCTTTTGTTTATTAACGCTTCTGGCATTCCCTGCCCTTTCCCAATCCCGGTTTTCTTTCGGGGTCAAAGCAGACGTCGGACTGGCAGGCATTGAACCAGAAAAATTTCAAATGAAGCAAAGTAGTGAACTTACAACCAGCTACACGCCAGGATTATCGGCTTCTATGGGATTGGTCGGCGCTTATTATTTTGATCAGCAAAAACGCCTGGGGGTAAGTGTTGGGTTGCTCTCCAATTCTTCAACCTATACCCTGCAAGAGACCCACAAGGTTCCTGCTATATCTTCTTCTCCTGAGCTTAGAGGAGAGAGCAATTCCTCGAATAGGTTTAAGTTAGTAAACCTTTTGGCCCCGGTTAAACTGACCTACCGTTTCGAAAAAGCATCCTTTTCTTTGGGCCTTCTCAATACCTGGCACCTGTTCGCTGACCTAAAGGAACAATCCCGTTTTCGGAACATAAATCCTGATACCGAATGGGAGGAAGAATTTATGTTCGAGACCTCAACAGGAGAGGTTACCGTGTCGGATGGCGGTTTTTTTAAGACAACAATGACTTTTGAAAGCCGCTATACCCCACAAATCCTGCTTGGAGTTGCTTTTGAAATTAGTAATACACTAAGTATCGGGTTGGAATATACCGACTACCTGCGTGACAACAACCTCATCCTCGAAGTCGCCGCCCTCGACGGTACAGATCAAATAAGAGAGGTTGGATTTCGGCACAACGCACTGACGTTGAGCTTGACCTGGTTGGTTGAGCAGCAATAAACGACTTGTTATTGGAAGGTGAAAAATTTAAAAAAATGAAACCAATCTTAACACTTGGCATATTAACGCTTCTGGCTCTCCCTACCCTTTCCCAATCCCGGTTTTCTTTCGGGGTGAAAATGGACGCCGGTCTGGCGGGCGTTTCCGGAAAAGAACTTTTAGAACAGATGGAATTTCTTGAAACCAGGACGTCTTATTCACCCGGGCTATCTGCTTCCATTGGGTTGGTCAGCGAATACTATTTGGATGAGCACCTGCACTTTGGCGTGAGCGTCGGGTTGCTTTCCAATTTTTCTTCATTTATTCAACATGATCAAATACTATTCAAAGATTTTACCGGCCAACAAGTTGTCGGAGAAGTAGACAGGGACAATAAATTCCGGCTGTTCAATTTCCAGGCGCCCGTTAAATTAGTTTACCGTCATAAAAAAATAACTTTTTCGCTGGGGGTGATCAACAACTGGCTTGGGTTTGTTGAACTGGAGCGACAATCTCGTTCCAGGGGGCTCAACCCAACAACAGCGTGGTCCGAAGGCCGCTCTGTCACCATCTCCACTTCCAGTCTTGGGGAGGAACGTAGACTTGAATCCAGTTTCATAGAGCTTGGAACACGCCTCGATCACCGGTACACGCCACAAATTCTGTGCGGCGTTGCATATAAAATAAGGAAAAACCTGAGCCTTGGCCTGGAGTTTACCAACCAGTTGCGCGCCAACTACCTCTATAACAACGCTATTGACATAGATCTATTTTTGATCGAAACGCATGAATTTCAACACAATGCGCTGTTTTTGAGTCTGATCTGGTGGACAGAAACTAAATAGTGTCTGTCTTTATAGTCCGATGACTTCGACTCCGCTCAGCCACCTCGGCTGCGTTATTTTTTCGATCCGCCAGACATAATTTTTTGCCGGTGCTGCACCCCCCAATCTACGAGGGTGCGCAGCACTTGCTCCAGCGTTTTGCCATACTCCGTGATTTCGTATTCCACCGTCACCGGTTTCGTATTGAGTACGGTGCGTTTGATCAATTGGTTCGCTTCCAGATCCTGGAGCTCCTTTGACAACATTTTGGCGGCAACGCCATCCACTTCCCGCATTAAATCCATAAACCGCATCTTCCCGCGGAACAACAGGGTTCCGGTGATTTGAATTTTCCATTTGCCTCCCAGCAATTCCACAACATCCCGGATGGCCAATACCCGCTGGCTATGGTTTTGACAGCAATCGTGGACGATTTCCTGTTCAGGCGTTTCCTTTTCTATGGTGCTTGTACCGTTCATGCCACAAATTTACGAATCAAGTTATTGATAAACAATATAGTTTCTTCAAGGAAAGTAGTTTCTAAAAGGAAACCCATTACAAAAGTAAACTAATTGCCCGATAACTTTGCCCCATCATCAAATTTTTGAAAAAATGAAAAGAGACAAAATCATTTATTGGGGTGCTACCGGTTTGGTAGCCGCAGCGATGGCTGCAAGCGGAGGCATGTACCTGACGGGAAATCCCGAGGTTTTACAAGGCTTTGAACAGCTGGGCTACCCGGGCTATTTCGTTCTGCTGCTTGGTGTTGCAAAACTACTGGGAGCAGCAGCTTTATTGGTTCCTGTTCCGGAAAAGATCAGAGAATGGGCTTATGCCGGAATTGCGTTTACCCTCATCGGCGCCACCTGGACGCATATTGCCACACAAACGCCTTTCATAGCACCGCTCCTTATATTAGGCGTGTTGGGATTGTCGTATTGGTTTCGGAGCCGGGTGAGCGCTGGCAGCCGCTTGCCGCAGTTGGATGCGCTTTAGGAACCTGTCGGAAATAAACTCCGTGGGACTCTGTGTTTACTCCGTGAAACTCCGCGTCATCTAATTGCGCGGAGTCTCGCGGAGTTAAAAGGAGTTTTACAGAGTTTGATTACTTCACAAAAACGCCACCTTACTCCGCGCCACCTGGTCATGCGGCGTCTTTTGAAATGAAACGCACTATATTCGTT
>JALHRK010000519.1 GCA_022841505.1 Saprospiraceae bacterium
AGTAAAGCGGAAAACTTTGCCTGGGTGGAGCGGCAGATGGACGTAGACAACTTTCTAAATTATCAGATTGCCCAGATCTATTTTGATAACCAGGATGCAGGTGGCAACATCAAATACTGGCGGCCAAAAACACAAACGGGTCGTTGGCGCTGGATCCTGTACGACACCGACTGGGGCTTCAGCCTGCAGGAAACCCAGGGCTGGCGCAACAACAGCTTAGCTTTTCACACGGCGCCGGATGGCCCCGACTGGCCCAACCCACCCTGGAGTACATTCATTTTGCGAAAATTGCTGGAAAACCCGGGATTTCGGACGGCTTTTGTTAACCGCTTCGCCGACCACCTCAATGCAAGTTTTCATCCCGAACGGGTAATTGCGCGCATTGATTCATTTTACCAACTCTTGTTGCCGGAAATGCCGAAACACTTGAAACGCTGGCAACTCAGTCCGGGCAAATGGGAAGCTCAGGTGAACCTGTTGCGCACTTTTGCCAGCGAACGCCCGGCTTATATGCGCCAACACCTCCAGGACATGTTTCGATTGGGCGATTTGCGCAACTTAGTGGTGGAAGCCAGCGGCGGCGGCGCCGTGCTGGTGAACGACTGCGTGCGGGTGCACAATGAGGTTTTTGAGGGCGTGTATTTCGAGCGTATACCGGTTAACGTACGGGCGTTGGCCGACTATGGCTATCGCTTTGTTGGCTGGGAAGGCGTACGTGGAGGAGAAGCGCTCAGAAGTTTTGATTTTTTATTAAAAAGCGACCGCCCTTATCGCATCCGGGCAATTTTTGAAAAATACGAACACCCATTAATGGGGCGGATCATCGTCAATGAAGTGAGTGCAAACAATAAAAAAACGGGCGACTGGGTTGAGTTGTTCAACAGTTCGGACAAGCGGGTTTCGCTGCTCGGCTGGATCATGACGGACGGCGACCACCACGAATTTGCTTTCCCGGATGTGACCATAGCGCCCAACGATTACCTTGTGGTATGCCAGGATATCGAAAAATTCCGAAACGGGTTCCCACGGGCTTACAATGCCGTTGGGGGCCTGGGCTTCGGCTTGCACAAGCGGCGCGAAACCTTGTGCCTGTTTTCCGCCCAGGGCGCTTCGGTAGACAGCATCACCTACGACCTGCCTCCAACCGATTCGGTCTTTACCCTCAACTTATTGGTTCCGCAAGTAGACAATGCCGATCCCGAAAACTGGGCCATTGCTTCAGGCGCGGGTTCGCCAAATGCCGCCAACCCTTATTACCTGGAAAGCAAAATACGCTTGTCGCAAAAAAGGTGGATCCGCATTGGATTTGGTGTGGGATTGGTGTTGGTGTGTTTATTGTTGCTGGGATTAAAGCGCAAAGGTGTTTTGTAACAAAAATGTTTAAAATATTTTTTTAAAACAAAAAGTGCAGTTGTGCAAGGAATTCAGAGCCAACGGATATTCTGTAGATAAAACAAGAACTTTCTTACAGTTCCTCAAGTACTACATCCGATTTGACAAAAGCGATTTTTTTAGTAAATTTGACAGCGAAATCCAAACGGTTGATCAAAATAAAGATACTCCAATGGGAATTATTGAATTGGTAAAACAACATATAGTAGATGAAGCCCGACAAGAGGGTTTGGAGCAAGGGCTTGAACAAGGGCTTGAACAAGGACTCACCAAAGGTGAATTGTTAAAAGCCCGTAAAGTAGCCATGCACATCCTAAAAAAGCACCCGGAATGGTCGGATGAAGAAATTGCTGAGGTTGTCGAAATGCCGGTTTCTTTCATCTTGCAAGTTCGTCAGGAACTTCTTCAGGGGAATTGAAGTTTACCCCTTCTCTAAAACAATTCATGCAAACAGGAACCGTCATCAAATCTACCGGCAGTTGGTACAATGTGCGATTGGACAACGGAGAAGTACTGCCGTGCCGCATCGTGGGAAAATTTCGATTAAACGGGATGAACCTGACCAATCCGGTTGCCGTCGGCGACAAGGTGGAAATTTCGCCTGATGTCGAAGGCGGCCTGATCCGCAAAATACTGCCGCGCCGAAACTATGTTGCCCGCCAATCGCCGCGCAGCAAACACGATTTACACCTCTTAGCAAGCAACGTTGACCAGGCACTGCTCATCAGTACAATCGTCCAACCCAACCTGAAGCCCGGTTTCATTGACCGCTTTTTGATGATGACCGAGCCCAGTGACATTCCGGTCATTATCGCTTTTAACAAAGCCGATCTTTACGGTCCGGAGGAAATGGAGTTGTATGATGCCATGCACTATATTTACACCGATATTGGATACACCGTGTTGTTGGTCTCCGCCGACAACGGCGTTGGCCAAGGGCAGCTGGTGGAAGCTTTGCGGGGAAAGGTGACTTTGGTAGGTGGTCAATCCGGGGTTGGCAAGTCTTCTTTGGTCAATCGCATCCAGCCACAGTTACACCTGCGGACCAAGGAGATTTCCGACCACTCTGGCAAAGGACAGCACACAACGACCTTTGCGGAAATGATGGAGCTCGATTTCGGCGGCTCTATCATTGACACGCCGGGCATTAAAACTTTGTCGTTCAACAACCTGGGGCCAACCGATGTAGCGCACAATTTCAGGGAGTTTTTCAAGCGCTCGGTAGGATGCCGTTTCGGAGGGCAATGCCTGCACCGCAATGAGCCTGGATGTGCCATCAAGGCCGCTGTAGAAGCGAATGAGATTAGTGAGGTCAGGTACGAAAATTACCTCACCATTGTTGAGGAAATCGAAGCGCAAAATTATTGGGAACGCCACAAAGACATCTAATGCCCGTCTACCGTAGGCTGTCTACCGTCTACCGTTCTTCTAATTCAAAGAAAAGTGGAGCACAGCCTCTGCACTATTGTGAAACATCAACTCGTTGATGTGGGGTTTCATGTAATCATTCAGCGGCATCTGGCTGAGAATGTCCATGACTTCCCACTCCGATTCTGCGTTTACGACTACCCAGAGCCGGGAACGGTCAGTCGCTAAAGAGTAGGAATGAATAATCCTTTTAGCAAGGAGTTGGTTTATGATGTAGCGCTGCCGGGGAATGAGCGCCACAAATTCTTCACTGAATGTTTCCGGCATTTCAAACTCAACCATGAAAACTTTTTTCATATACTTTTGCGCTTTTCTTTTCAAGGAAATGCCCGAAGGGCGTTTTAGGTTCAAAGGGTAACTATTTGTTAACGCATAATCCTGTAAATTTATGATAAAACCGCGCATCGCTCTTGACATGGACGAAGTTATTGCCGACGTATCGCCCAAATTTCTCGACCTCTACGAACAGGAGCTCGGCATCCGGCTGCAAAAAGAAGACTATTGGGGAAAAAAAATTTACCAGATTAATGGGGCTATGCACGTGCGCGATTTCTTGCACGAAAAAGGTTTTTTCGCCGATTTGCCCGTAATGCCAGGGAGCCAGGAAGTGGTAAAAAGCCTGACTGAACACTATGATGTTTTTATCACCACTGCTGCCATGGAGTTCCGGGCTTCCTTGGAGGATAAGTACGATTGGTTGTTGCAGCATTTTCCTTTCATCCATTGGCGCAATTTTGTTTTTTGCGGGGACAAAAGCATCCTGCGCGCCGATTATATGATTGACGACCACGTGAATAACCTGGAAACCTTCACGGGCAAAGGTCTGCTTTACACTGCGTCGCACAACATCCATGAAACGCGATTCACACGGGTGAACAACTGGGAGGAGATCGGTGATTTTTTTGAAAAGGAACGGAAGTGAAGCCTTGAAAGGACAAGTTGGCAAGGGGCAAATTGGCAAGCACGCAATTTGCCTCTTGCCAATTTGCCCCTTATAGAATCAGCGCTTCAACACCCGCAGCGTTGCCACCCCTTCTCCATCGCTGAATTGCACGAAGTACACGCCCGAGGTTGCGTCGTTCCAATTCCGGCGCAGGTTGTTTTCGCCTGCGGCAAGCTGCACCTCTTCCGAGCGCAGCCACCTGCCCTGGGCATCCAACACCTCCATTTTAAACAATCCGCTTTTGGCAGTGACGATGCGGATGTTCAGCTCATCGCTAACCGGGTTGGGCCACGCCGACATCTGACGGAACAACTGCGTCGTTGACAGGTTGCTCGTCGCCATTTCCGTCAGGGTCAGTGGCATGGTGAGCCGCACGGCGTTGT
>JALHRK010000520.1 GCA_022841505.1 Saprospiraceae bacterium
GTCTACTTTCGTCACGGTGAAGGTGCAGGTGTTGGTCAGGCCATTGATATTGGTTACCGTCAAGGTCACTGTCATGTTGCCAGCACCAGAAACGGAGGTTCCCGCTGCCGGAGACTGCGTTACGGTTTGTACCCCGCAGTTGTTGCCGGTAGTAGCCAGGGGTGTGTAATTCGGCAGCGTCGCCGTGCAATTTGCGTCAAGCACCATTGTCTGCGTGCTCGGGCAGCTGATGCTCGCCGGGCTAACATCTTTACCCGTTAGCGTAACCGTACAAGAGGCTGCCGCAGGGTTATCAGGCGTGATCACCACCGATACCGTACCATTGTGCGACGATGGCACCGCCGTACCCGCCGTTGGGTTTTGCGTAAAGGTCAAAGAACTACAACCGGGGTTAGCCGCTAATCCGGTGACCAAATCAGGTACCACCAGGGCACAATTTGAATTGAGGTTTACATCCCGATTGGCCGGGCAGGTAAATGTAGGCGTACAGGTAGAAAACGTAACGGCCGTACAGCTTGTAGCCTGACCACAGCCATTTACCGGCACAATTCTGAAACCGTAGTTTGTACTATTGGCTAATGTACCAATAGAAATAGTACTCACCAATACGCTCGTTCCATTGATCACATTGTCGTAATTAGGCGCATTAGTTCCCAGATATACCAAATAGGAAGTAGCGTACGGAACGTCATTCCAATCTAATGAACCTACGTTGGCCTGCACGCCAGGTTGACCGTTGGAGGGGCTAAATAAGCTTGGACAAGCCGGAACCGCATTTACCATCACCGTTGACACGACCGGCTCCGAATGGCAGCCGTTAAGCGATGCTGTGATGGTAAATGTTACTAATATTGGTGCGTTCGTGGTATTCACCAACGTCCCCGAAATATTCCCCGTACCAGATGCTGGAATGCCCGTTACCGCTGCCTCATTGTCGCGCGTCCAACTGATGCTGGCACCATCCGAGGGCGTAGGTACAATGGTTGATATTGACGAGTTGCTACATATCGTTTGTGTATTGATACCGGCAGTAACCGTCGGCTTTTCAGTGATCGTCATCGGCAGCGAACAAGTGCTGGAGCAACCGTTGACATCGGTAATGTTCAAACCGAGCGTAAACGAGCCGGAAGTTCCCGCATCAACGGTAATGCTGCTGCCGGCAGTGCTGCTGGTTATGGTGGCATCACCTGTGAGCGACCAACTGTAGCTACCCATACCCAAGGGTCCCGTAAATACATTAGCTACCGAGTTGCCACAAACATTCGTCGGGCCGCCGATCATACAGGTCGGAGGGGCCGTAATATTGACCGTTTCGCTACAAGTAGTCGTACAATTATCATTATTGGTCAGGGTAAGCGAAACGGTATAACTACCCGATGGGCCCGCCGACACGGATATAGACGAACCCGTCGTGCTGCCCACAATGGTCGCATTACCGCTAATGCTCCAATTGTATGAGGTAATCCCGAAATTAGACAAAGACCGAAAAATGTTGGATGTTGAATTGGAACAACTGGTCGCCGGACCGTCTATAAAACAGCTTGGCCCGGGGAGATTACCCCCAAGCGTGCTACAAGTACGCGAGCAACCATTTGCGTCGGTGACGGTCACTTGCACCTGGAAAGCGCCCGCAAAACCCGAGGTTACCGAAATGGAACTCCCCGTATTGGACCCAACCAAGGTGGCCGGGCCGCTAACAACCCACAAATAAGAACTCATTCCGCTGGGCGCCGAATATATATATCCCGGCGTATTGCCACACACCAAATTCGGGCCACTCACCAAACAACCAGGGGCAGCGATGATCGAAACCATTTTTGAGCAGTTTGCAGAACTGTTACTGGCGTCGGTAATGGCTAACGATAGCGTAAAGGTGCCAGAACTAGAAACATTAACCGTCACCGATGACCCCGTTGCACTACCCGAAATACTGGCACTGCCGCTAATGGACCAAAGGTAACTGCTCATACCGCTGGGAGCAGTAAATGTAGCCTGAGAAATCCCACAAACGCTATTGGATCCGGTGATTAAACAGGACGGATCCGAGTTATTGTCGTATATTTCGTTGAAGATCAGAGGGTAGGCCTTTGCATTTGCTTGGCCAGCGCCAATTATGGCACCCCAAAAGAGCACATATCTTATCAAAACAGGTAAACTGAATGCTTGAATCAAGGCCGGTAATAACCCTGCCACTAAACTCGTAACGTTGAGTTTACGATCAATTGATGAGGTAAAAAATGATAGCATAACTTTTCGATAAGGTGAATAATGAATCTGCCGCCCAAGCCCCACCGCTCACCACCGCCCTCCTGCGCAGGGGAGCGGGTAGCAATGCAACGTTGTGCCGTTTTTTCTACTTTCGGGCAGCAAAAAAACAATATTTATACAGATTTCAAAGGAGAAATTGCAGCCGGAAAGGGGAGGAATGGAAATTCATTCAGGGAACGCAGCCGGATTTCCAGTGAATGATCGGAATTGATACGTGTACGGATATTTTTTCTCCGGGAAGCAAAGGTCTGTTTCAGGAATACACCCTCCATCACCAGACAGGACGCCCGGAAGGGAGCGCCCCCGGCGCCCTTGCTAAAAATTCCGTTGATACGCTCACCCTCCCAAAAAAACATCCCGAACTTCAGCAAGCGCCAAAATTCGGGATGTCTCTGTATAACACGCTTTAAAAATTAATTCCCACCATTCGGATCCACCACCACCCGGCGCACAATCCGTCTGTCATCCAACTGGATAACCACCGTGTACACACCTGCGGGGCCACCGAGATTCAGGCGAAGGGTTTCGGGATTGCCCGGAACCAGGCGCTCCTGCATAGTCAGCGCACCCAGTGCGTTGAACACCTGAATCGTACCCGGTTTGCCGGCGTAGATGTCCAGATCAATGGTTACTTCGCCCGTTGTTGGGTTGGGAAAAATCCGAACTTCTTCGTTTTGTTCAGCCATTACTTGGGTGTCGGGCAGGCTGTTTGCTAAACTATTGTTTGAAGCTCCGGTAACCGAAATATTCGAGAAGGTTGCCGTGGTTGTGGTAGTGGCATTGATGCTTTCCGAAAAAACGCCAAACTGTATGCAACCCGACATGCTCACCGTGGCCGAAAAGGCAAAACTCCAGGTGGTTCCGTTCAAAGACGTGTAGCCGGTGAACGTGCTTCCGTCGCGTACCAAACGCAACCAGACGTGTTGCGGGCGGTTGAAATTTAGAATGTTTGCAGGGCCGTTTTGTACGGTTCTGATTTCGCGGCGGATCATGTTGGTCAATTGTGTTTTCAGGGCCACTTTTTTAGCGCCAGGCGACACGCTTTCGCGCATCATCACACCTGCCCAGCCGCCGCCGCTCACGGCCATCACGCGAACGGTGATTTCTCCGTTGCCACACAATTGCTGCGAAGTAAAGTGCAGTACATCCGAGGAAGACGTCGAAAACCCATTCGCTGAAACCGTAAAGGATCCGTTCAATGAACAAGCCTTGTAACCGGCTGCTCCGTTCGCATTCCCGACGTTATCACTGCTCCAGCCAAGCGGTAAAGCCGAACCTTCCTGCACCGTAATTTGCGCTGTGCAGGTCGCCGTATTGCCGCTGGCATCCTGGACCGTGACGGTTACCGGTATGATTTGATTGAGTTGCGCGCAGCTTACCATCGCCGGCGAAATGTTTGTCACCGTCAGCATACCGGAGCAGTTGTCGGATGACGCCGTTGCATTGAACACATCGGCGGCCTGGAGGGTGTAAGTCCCTGTGTTTCCAATAAATACCGTTGTGTTTTTGCAAACCAGGGTCGGCGGGGTTTGATCCACTTTTGTTACCGTGAACGTGCAGCTATTCGTCAAGCCGTTGACGTCGGTTACGGTCAGCGTCACGGTCATGTTGCCGGCGCCGGAGACCGAAGTGCCTGCTGTTGGCGATTGCGTTACGCTTTGCACCCCGCAGTTGTCGCCGGTGGTGGCTAAGCTCGTGTAATTTGGTAAAGTTGCCGTACAATTTGCGCCAAGCACCAAAGTTTGCGTAGTCGGGCAACTGATCGTCGGCGGCGTGTTGTCTACTTTGGTGACCGTAAACGTGCAGCTATTCGTCAAGCCGTTGACGTCGGTTACGGTCAGCGTCACGGTCATGTTGCCGGCGCCGGAGACCAAAGT
>JALHRK010000521.1 GCA_022841505.1 Saprospiraceae bacterium
CCGCTGGGAGGTGGACACCAACAATCCGGATAAAATCCTGACGGTAGAAGGCGCCATGCCCGCCGATGCGGTGATTGCCGCCGTGGAAGAAGCGGGGTTTGATATTGATTTGAAGATTTGAAAATTTGAAAATTTGAAGATTGGGGCGTTATGCTAATCTTCAAATTTTCAAATCATCTAATTTTCAAATTCTTTCGCCCGCAGCATCGCGTTTTCCCGGATGTTCAAATAAAACAGGTTATAATCGCCGATGTGGTAGTTTTTGGTATTGAACAGGAAACTGCCGGGAAACTTGGGTTTTGTCACCCACAGGATGTCTTTGTGAATTTGTGCGTCGGCCAATTCGGGCATGACCTGGTTGAAATTGCGCAGCACCCCGCCTTTGTTCAGGGTTGGCGGCGCATAGTCGCCATTATTTTGCCACAACAGCGGATTCGTCACGGCAATGGCGCTTCCGCCCGCACCACCTGTAATGCCAGAAATGAATGCAGCATAGGTCTTCCCTTCAGGATAATGGTCGCGCCGGTAGCTTCGCCACGTACAGAAACAGCCCGTTTCATCGGGGCGCTCACAGGGCTTAAGGGTATTGTAATACTGAATAGGAACAGGCATTCCCACTAAGTAAGCAACGACCAATTGATCTTTCAGAGGTTTGCCATCAAAAAATTCTTTCACCAAGCGCATCCCGTGCGTTGCGCCCTGACTGTGCGTTGCAATGATGATCGGTCGCCCCTGATTGTAATGGTCGAGGTAATATTGGAACGCTGCTTTCACGTCTTCATAAGCGAGTTCAAAGGCTTGACGGGATGCTTCCTTATTTTCAGATTTTGCAAAATAAGCATAGATATGAGCCTGCCGGTAGCGGGGTGCATACACGCGTCCTGCGCCGTTAAAAGCGCTTGCCTGGTATAAAATGGCTCCGCCATCGGTTTTTGCATTCAAGGTCGCATCGTTCACGGGCGCATTCCACAGTTTTTGCCCCCGGTCTCCGGTGTAGGTGGTCGGGTGCAAAAAGAACACATCCGCTACGGCAATCGCCTGGTTATCGGGCAAAGAATCCAGCGGCCTGCGGTCGGCATTGTCTTTTTTGGAAGGCAAAGCTGCCCAGTGGTCCGGATTGGCGTAATCGGGCGGCGGCGGGGCTTTTTGAGCATCAAAAGCGCCTTTGGGATGCACGGAACAGGACACAAGTCCGGTGAGTAAAATCAAGGATAGAATGAGACGCATACTACATTTTTTACATGATTATTGGGTAAAAGGCATGGCCTGGCAATTTGCTCATGCAATATTAATACATTTATGGAGATGCACATAACACTGGTCTGTCCTGACTTGACTAAAGACCTGGATTCCATTGCATACGCTCCGGCAGAATCTTATTGTGTTTTTTACACTACCTGCAATCATATCATTTTTATACCTTAGTGGCTTCCAAACAGAAGAAAGATTTTAGATTTTAGATCTAAGACATTAGATATAAGACATTAGACGCCAAATACAGGATGGATGTAAGTAAGCAATTCTAATGCGAGCTAACAGCGTCCTACGTCTAACATCTAATGTCTAACATCTAACGTCTTAAAAAAAACTTGTTAATGAAGCAACAGATACTTTTTGCAGCAATTTTGGTCGCATTTCTCGGAGCAGGTTGCAACCGTCCGGGTTCGGATGACGCCGGTGCCTACGAACGCGCACACGATCCCTGGGTTTTCCGATCGGTGCTCGACAGCATTCCCCGCATCCTCACCGTAGCGCTGAACGACAACCTTTGGGTGGCTTACAGCGCTCAAACCGGCGCCCTCTACAAAGCCTGGAAAGGCGGCGTCAACTTCGACGGAGCGGTTTATACCACCGT
This sequence comes from Saprospiraceae bacterium, assembly GCA_022841505.1. Taxonomy (GTDB): domain Bacteria; phylum Bacteroidota; class Bacteroidia; order Chitinophagales; family Saprospiraceae; genus JABWAJ01. Next base: position 1,856 of record JALHRK010000521.1, read on the forward strand.
ACACGGCCCGCAGCCCAGCACGCTTGGCAATACCTGGTTTGAAAACCAATACGACACGCCCTGGACGGTGGAAATGGATGGAAAAGCTGCGCCTTACCAGGTCGCTTACCGCGGTCATCGTTTTGAAAAAGGACAGGTGTACGTCAACTACGACCTCGTTTTGGATGGCGGGAAAGCCATCCGCATCAACGAACGGCCGGAATACGTCACCAATTCAAACCAACAAACCGGTCTGGAGCGCACCTTCGTAACCAGCGATGTGCCCGCCGGCGCAAAATTGCGCTTCAAAACCAACCTGAGCTCGATTGCCATGGAAGGCAACGTGCAAACCAAAGCGGCCTTCACCGTTTCCAACAGCAAACCCCGCGAGGCGCAAGACCTGGCTGGTATTGACGCAGATGTGGAACTGGAAGTGAAAGCGAATGGCGCAACCACCTTTACGACCTATTTCACCAAAAAGCCCCTCATTGAAAACGAAAACAAAATTGTTGGCGAAGAAGAAGCGGAAAATCTGCCGCGCGGCTACCGCCTCATTGCCCGCAACGATTGTAAAACCTGCCATAATACGTACGTCAAAACCATCGGTCCATCTTATGTGGATGTGGCTAAAAAATACGACAATAGCACCGCTAACGTAGCGATGCTGGTTGGCAAAGTGATCAATGGCGGCGCCGGCGTTTGGGGCGAAGCGGCCATGACCGCCCACCCCGAAGTGGATGAGGCCGACATCAAAGCGATGGTCGAATACATCATGACGCTGGATGCCGACGAAGAAGCCTTAGCCACGAAAGCAGCCCCTGCAAAAGCAATGCCAGCCAACCTGAAATTCATGGACGGCGAGCATGGGTTGACCGCGGCAGACCTGTTCTCTGGTTCGGTCTTCAAGATTTTTGTCAGCAAAAGCTCCATTAGCAAATTGGCGGATGTGAATTTCAAGGCAGCGCCTACGTTTAAAGGCATCATGCCGGTTATACATGCGGAAAGCACTGACTTCATCAAGCTGGAAGATGATTTTGCGATAGAAGCCAGTGGGTATCTTGAAATACCGAAAGACAACAACTACGTCTTCCGATTGTCCAGCGACGACGGTTCGCGCCTTATTATAGACGATAAAGTTATCGTGGACAACGACGGCTTGCACGGAACAGTAGGAAAGGACGGTGAAATCGCCCTCAGCGCCGGCTACCATCCTTACCGCGTTGAGTTTTTTCAGGGGAAAGGCGGGAAATTCCTCTCTTTGGAATGGCGTTCGTTCAACGACGAAGCTTTTGAGGTAATTCCGACTTCTGCCTTGAAACACCACCGGAAAGACCAGCCCAAAGCGACCGATGTGGCGCCTGCGATGGCGGTAACCCGCAAGATTCCGGGGGATGGATTTTCTTTAGACGCGGTTCATCCAAGCTACGACCTGAGCCAGGCGCGCCCCGACGATTTTACCCCAAAAGTGGGCGGCATGGATTTCCTGCCCGATGGCCGGTTGGTCGTCAGCACCTGGGATGCCGAAGGCGGCGTCTACATTTTGGATCATGTACAAAGCGGCGATGCTTCCAAAATTACCTATAAAAAAATTGCCAAGGGGTTGGCAGAACCATTGGGTGTTAAAGTCGTGGATGGCGACATCTTCGTCATGCAAAAACAGGAACTGACCCAACTCATTGACGAAGACGGCGACGACATCATTGATGAATACCGAACGGTGTGCAACAGTTGGCGCGTGTCTTCCAATTTCCACGAGTTTGGTTTCGGACTGGCCTATAAAGACGGTTATTTCTACGCCGCCTTGGCCATCGCCATCCTCCCCGGCGGGGCGAGCGCTAACCCGCAAATTTCCGACCGCGGCAAAGCCATCCGCATTTCCAAAGAAACCGGGAAAATGGAAATTGTTGCGGAGGGCCTGCGCACCCCAAATGGCGTGGGCATTGGCGTTGACAATGAAATTTTTATTGCCGATAACCAGGGTGACTGGCTGCCGTCGTCCAAAATCCTGCACGTCAGCAAAGGCGCCTTTTTCGGCTCTCGAGCAGTGGATTCGGCCCGCGTGGCCCAACTCCCGCTCAAACTCCCCGTCGTGTGGCTGCCACAGGACGAAATCGGCAACTCGCCCTGCACTCCGCTTGCGCTCAACGACGGCCCCTACAAAGGCCAGATGATCCACGGCGAAGTCACCCACGGCGGCGTCAAGCGCGTGTTTGTGGAAAAAATCGGCGGCGAATACCAGGGCTGCGTATTCCGTTTCACCCAGGGCCTCGAAGCCGGGGTGAACC
>JALHRK010000522.1 GCA_022841505.1 Saprospiraceae bacterium
GATCCTGAGCCGACAACTGTTCGTTCGTTGCAACCGGGCCGTCATTGATTGGGCGGCTGAAGAAGTTTGGTGGTTGCACATTGCAGAAATTGGCCGTTGTACCGGCGCCATCTACATTGCTTTCCGTAATCAAACCGACAAGCATACAATCTGCCATATCAATTTCAGACTGGAACAGCAATTGCCAGGCTACACCGTTGGTAGAGATATAGCCTCTGAATACGTTGTCCGTGCGGGTAATGCGCAGCCAGCTGCGGTTGAGGCGCGGCTTGGACTGGAATTGCATGGCGGCGCCGGCAACACTCCGGGTAAACCAGTGTGCGTTTTGGCTGTTTTGAAATAAAAGCGACACCTGCTTCGAATTGGCATTTCCGGATTCCCGGAAGGTGAGTCCTGCAAAGCCCAATCCAGTTATGCCACAAATCCGGGCAGTGATGGCACCATCGCCGCAAAGTTCCTGGATTGCCAGCGTTTGTTCATCTACGCCTGAAGACAAATCTTCATAGCAGTTGGAAGAAAGCGTCCATGTGCCAGAGGCGTGGCTAACCGTGCCCGATGGGCAACCCACATTGAATGGATTCCAGCTGACCGGCAACCCAGGGCGGCAGTTAGTCAGGTGGTAACCCAAGCCCCAGTTGGCATTCGTTGGGTAAGCTTGCCATTCTGAAGAAGGGTCGAAAGCATCGCTGCCGTTGTTGTCGCCTTTCTGGATGAAGCTGTAGCGGCGCAAGGTTTGGTCTACGGTTGAAACGCCGGAACCGCTCCAGGCTGCTCCGGGATCTACGCCGATCTGGCCGATGACGTCCAGCGTGCCGCCTGCGTTACTCAACACAACCGCGTCGTCGCCATTGTACCAGCCGCCGCTGCCAATTTGGTCGGCCTGTCCGAGGAAGTCGGCAGTAGCTCCCGAATTACACACCACATAGCTATCGCCTGGCTGGATGATGCCGGTAAGGTTGACGGTCAGGCCAACTCCGGTGCCTCCATTAAAATACATTTCAATCTTGTAACCACCTGCGGCCAAATCAATTGCGGAAGCAGATGGATTGTAGATTTCGAGGCACTTGTTGTTGCCGCTGCCTTCGATGTATTCGGAGAAGAACGGCAGGGCACAATTGGGAACGACTGAACAGGATACAGGGGCCGTTCCTGCGTTCAGGTTGGTTAATGTACAGGCGCCATCTGCTGAAAAAGCAGCTGTGATCGCAATCGCACCCCCGTCCGCAGCAAACTGGACGCTCATGAAAGTGTGTGAAGTCGGCGTGATAAGTCCGACGCCAGTTGATGTCGGACCGCCGATTACATCCCCGCTGATGTCTAGGGTACCCATTGCAGGTGGATTTGCATAATTGACCGTGACGTTTGCCGTGAAGAAATCATCTGTGGTAGATAGTGGTGTCCCAGCGTCATTACAAGATGAAATGCTGCTGAGCACGATGCTGGAGATAGAGCATGTAGTAGAGATGCAAGAACTGGTGTGACTGCCCAGACCTGATATGTCATTTACAGCAAAGCCGTCCCATTCTGTTCCAAGAGCGGCAAAGGCAGTAGGGCCTGTTCCTCCTGGGTTGGTGGTGATGCCTCCTGTTACGGTAGATTTCCGCCGCAAGGTCCGATCCACAGTGGATAGACTTCCTGCGGTCCAGGAGGAGCCTGGATCATTGCCAATATTACCAAAAATATCAACGGCAGCGCCTGCGGAAATTTTGTAAAGATCAAAGGCGTCGTCTCCGTTGTGGTTGACAACAGTGGAATTCACGATTCCTCCAACGTATCCGGTTGCACTACCATTCCTAACAACGATTGTTGCCCCGCTGGCCAAAGTTCCGCTGAGCGTTGCCGTTTGGGTAGGTGTGCCTGCACCGTTTGTGTAAAGCCGTAATTGATAATCCGAAAGGTTTATCGTACTTCCGGTCGGGTTGTAAATTTCAATGTACTTTTCAAAACTAGTTCCCTCCACGTACTCGGAGAAGAACAGGTCAGTACACCCACTTTGGGCAGCCACCGTGCCAAAAGAGACAGTGATCAGAAACAGCAAGAGAAAAAGTGCTCTCATAAATTTAGCGTTTTATAGCGTTTAGTATAAAGGAATCAATTTGGACACAAGCACGAATAGCCCCAAACGCATACAGTTGTGCGCGTTGGCGGACAGGAAGGGGGGAAAGTTGGCTTTGTGTGTTCGGTATGCGATAGCGTTTCAAAAACAAATCAGAGAAATCTGATGAATTGGTGAAAGGAGGCTCTACAAATGTACGGCATAGTTGCCAAAATGTTGCAGTTTGGCCGGATAAATGATAGAACTTAATATTTGTTTAACCGCTTCTTTACAGGGATGTTTGCAGGTTGAGCGTTTTTATTGCCCGGTACTTTTGCCGTCTACCCGTTACCTTCTATATTTGGCCGTTTATAACTCATGCCCATGCCTGGTTACAAAATTACGCTGAAAGTACGACTGATCCTTTACCACAAAGGGCAGATCCTGTTGTTGAAGCAAACCAACCCCAACGGAGGAAATTATACCCTGGTTGGCGGGACAATTGAAAAGGGAGAATCAGCGCGCCAATGCCTGATTCGGGAAAGTTTTGAAGAAGCAGGTATTTTGTTGAAAGAGAAGGACTTACAATTAGTGCATGTGCTTCAGAAGGTCACGGCAAGGGAACAGCGCATGGTGTTCTATTTTAAAGCTTACCGCTGGGAAGGAGAGCTGAAAGCCCGGGAAACCCACAAGTTTAAGGAAGCTGAATGGTTCGACCTCGACGCTTTACCGAAAAACCTGACGGGGACGGTGCGGCAGGTCTTGAATGAATACCGGAAAGGCAATTTGTATTCGGAGTTGCCGAAGAAAAAGAGTGAGGTTTAAGGAGTAAGTTGGCAAGAGGCAAATTGGCAAAACGCAAAAGGGGATGAGTGAATGGTAAAATGCAAGAGTCAGAAGGCAATTGTGATTTCAAATTTGTTGAAAATATCTATCAATTGCCTTTTGTCTTTTGCCTTTTGCCTATTTACACTCAACCCCTTTCTACTATAACCTTGAATTAGTCTTCGTTGCTTACCAACTTTGCAGTCGCTACTTTTTTGGTGGTGCCAACAGAAGAAGCACCGGAAGATTTGCTTTTGTCGCAGCAGGAAGCCGAAGCAGCTTTTGCGCCTGCACAACAGCCAGCGCCGCCGGTAGAGCTTACTTTCGTAGCTTTTGCGTCTCCACTGCAACCAGCTTTCGACTTGGAGCAAGCTGCTTTTTCGCTCGGCGATACGTTTACGAACTTACCGCTTTTGCTGCAATATTCCACTTCCGTGAAAGTTGCTTTGCCGTTTTCAGCAGACACATTTTTTTTCATATAGCTCACTTTGCCGGTATGAGGGCAAGTGCGCGTTTCGATAGACGCATCCATAGAAGCCAATTTTGCAGCAGCAGCTGCACCGTGGGCGTCCGGCGTTTCAACGCTGGCAGCAGCCGAAGCCGACTTTGAACCAGAGCACTGCGCGTTCGCAGCAAAGCCTACTGCTCCCGAGAATGCGAGCAACAAGAATAATTTTTTCATTGATCAGATTTTAACGTAGTGAAGAAATAACCGTTCAGGGTGCAAGTTAGACAACTCTGCGCTTTGATCGTGTTATAGAAAAATTAACGTTTTCTTAAAATCTGGCTAAACGTCCGTAGAAGCCCGATAATACGGAGCTATCCAACGCATCTTTCTAAGCGCGAATTTAATAAATCATTTGATTATCATGTCTTTGTGCTAAACCTTCCAGGTTATAAAATGTGACAAAAAATGCGTTTTTTTGCAGCGTTTTGACAAAGGAGGCAACTCCGGGAAGCAAATAAAACCGAAATTATACATTCCATGAAGATAGGACTGATCCGCGAGGGAAAGATTCCGCCCGATGCACGCGTACTGCTCACGCCGGCCCAATGTGCCCGCGTGATTGCTTCGCACGAAGTTCAGATCGTTGTAGAACCTTCTGCACACCGCTGCTACACCGATGAAGAATACCAACGCGCCGGCATTGCGCTGAGTACGGATCTTTCAGATTGCGACCTGCTGATGGGGGTCAAAGAAGTGCCGGTCAGCCAGTTGATTCCCGGGAAAACGTACTGCTTTTTTTC
>JALHRK010000523.1 GCA_022841505.1 Saprospiraceae bacterium
GGGTATGATCTTATCATTTTTTCTAATTAAAACTACTAAACCATTCTGCGGCGAAGACAGCATTGCGACGCCTCAGGAACGAGGTCAGGGTTGACGATAGGGTTCTACTAAACCATACTACGGCGAAGACAGCATTGCGACAAACTCCCCCTTTGCTCTTCGGTCAGATTCTGGTCTCTTCTAAACCATACTGCGGCGAAGACAGCATTTACCTTGTACGGGCTGAAAATTTTCAGCCCTACTGCCGCCAAAGCAGCATTGCAATAAGCGCTATTTGCTTTTCAAAAACGCACAGCACTTGCCATTTAAAAACCACAATGATTAGTATCTCGATGAACAACGACCCTGCACGTTGCAGACCCTCTGCGAGGGTGACCCTTCGGGAGGCGAAATAAGGGGCATATGTCGACAGGCCTTTCTGTGCGGAATCCTATGCTTTGTGCCGTTGTGCCGTTGTGTGAAATTGATTGTAGGTAAGTCAATAAAACAAAAAAGCCACCCCAAACGAGGTGGCTTTTAAAGTTGTGGAGATAATGAGATTCGAACTCATGACCTCTTGCATGCCATGCAAGCGCTCTAGCCAGCTGAGCTATACCCCCGATATGCTAAACGCGTCTTTAACGCGTTTCTAAAATTAGCGAGGCGAAATTAGCATTTTTTATAAACAAGCAAAGCCAGAACCCGATAAAAAAATTCCATCCTGGCCTATTTTTCCTCATCCTCCCCACTCCCCCACAAACTGCCACGCCCGCCACTCCGACCACGCATGCCGCTCATTCGGCAACAAAAACCCCACATGCCCGCCTTTCCTGGGCATTTCCAGAAAAAGATTCGGGTGCTTTTCGCAAAGGGCCGTTGGGTAGCATTCCCCGTCGAGCATCGGGTCGTTCAGGGCGTTCACGATGAGGATGGGCACTTGGGAGCCGGCCATAAAGTTTTTGGAAGAAGCCTGGTGGTAAAACGCATCGGCGTCGCGGGTGCCCGTCAGGACGGTCGAGTAGTGGGTGTCAAAATCGCGCCAGCACTTGATGGTTTTGAAATGGCGGAGGTCAATCTGGCCGGGAAACTGCACCGCTTTGGCTTCGATTTTTACTTTCAGTTGTTTGTGAAAATATTGGGAATAGAAGCGGTTGAGCGGTTTTTCGATAGACAAAATGCTCGCCTCCAGGTCGCAGGGTGTAGAAAAAACGACCGCTGAGCGGATGGGCTCCGGCGCTTCTTTGCCATGCACGCCGAGGTATTTGGCGGTGATGTTGCCGCCCATGCTGAAGCCGATCATGGCAATATGCGTATAATCTTTGGTGCGCAGTGCATGGCCGATCACTTCCCCGATGTCGCCAATTTCGCCGTGGTGGTAGAGGCGCAGCTTGCGGTTCATTTCGCCGCTGCACGAGCGGCAGTTCCAGGCCAGCGCGTCCCAGCCACGGTCGGCGAAATAGCGCGCCATGCCTTTCATATAAGGGCGATCGGCGCCGCCTTCGAGGCCGTGCGTCAGCAAAACCAACTTGCGGCTGCCGCGGTCTACCCAGTCCAAGTCCACAAAATCGCCGTCCGACAATTCAAGGCGCTCGCGTTCATAAGCCACCTCCACGCGGCGCAACATGGGCGCCATCGTTTCCAGGTGGCCGTTAAATTGGAGAAACGGGGGGCCGGGGTATGTAGAATGCTTTAAAACAGGCATTGTTGCGGTTACTTCACTTGATAAAATTCTTTCGCTGCCCGCGCCGGGGAAAGCGCAGCAGCCTGGGCATTTTCCGCAATCAGGTAGTATTGCGCGTCTGGTTTAAGTTCGATGGAAGCCTGGTAGGCAGGCGCTTCGCCGCTCATTTCCATGCGCTGAAAAGCGCCGGTTATGCCGTAGCGGTAACAAAGCCAAACTTTCACGGGGCTTCCCTCCACCGTTGCAGAAATATTGATTTTTTCACCCTCCACTACATGTTTCGCCCCGGAAATGACCGGCGGCGTGCGTTGCAGCATGGGGTGTGCCTCCAGGTATGCTGTGCGTTTGCTCATCAGTTCTTTGATACCGATGATGCGTTTTTCATCCACCACCACCGTCGTATCAATGTTTTTCTGAAAAAGCGCGTAAGGGTAGAGCTTGTTCGCGTCGTCCTTCACGTGCTTGTCCACAAACTGCTGGATTTCTTTGGCGCGCTTGAGGTAGAGGCCGTTCGAAAAGTTCTCTTCCAAAATGGTCCGGATATGCGCGAAGTATATTTTTTGGTACAACTCGTTGGCCAGCAGTTTGGTGATGAGCGGCCGCTGCACCGCCGGAAATTTGCCGGTTTCTTTGAAGTGCAACAGGGGGCTCATGGTTTGCATGCCCTCTTCGGACAGCGAAGGACCGACGCCAGTGAGCCGGAAACCGCCGAAACTCAGGTTCATGTCCCAAACAAGTGTGTGGTAAACCCCCAGTGTATCCAAATATAGGTAATAATTGTGGCAAAGCTGGCCGGTGTAGCTGTCCAAATTGACGAGCACGTTGTTGAACGCCAGCATCCACAGGGTTTGGTCAATATCCAAAGTCGCTTCCAATTTCTGCGGTTCTTTTTCCAAAACCCGGGCCAGGCGCATCACGTCTCTCCAGTCGGCGCCGTCCTGCAACTCATACACGCTCATGTAACACACCGAATCTTCGCCCACATAAGCCAGCGAGGCGTTGTCGCTGCTTTTGCAATTCGATTTGGGCTTCACGTGCCAGTTCGGGTCGCATTTCACCAAAGCGCCTTTGCGGGTGCCGAAGTGTTTTTCGAGGAACAGGTCGTCAATGGATTCCGTGCAGTTGTAGAGGCCAAGGTATTTGTCGTTGACGTACACTTTTGCAAAATTGGCGCGGGGAGAAGGCATGTATTTGCCGGCAATTTCATACGCCAGCACTTCGCGTACGAAGCTGGGGTCGAGGAAAGCATTGGCCAATTTCAGGGTCGTAACCCCGCCGGGCAGCTTCTGCGATTTGGTCGTTTCGTTGACTTTGATGTTGAACGGGAGCTTTTTGGCATCCAGGTCGCGCACCCGAAAGTAGGAGCTGTTGCCTTTGTACCGAACGCCCACTTGTTTGTACGCCACGCCATTGATGACGGCATCGCCGACAAGGCGGTCTTCATTTCCGGCTTGTTTGTAGGTGTCCAACAGTTTATCCCATTCGGCTTCTTTTAAAGTCAATTTGATCTCCAAAATGGTATTAGCCTGAAAAACGTCTTTGTCTTTTTCTTTGCTTTGGGCGTGCGCACCTGCCCACGGAAGGGCGAGCAGGAGTGCGCATAAAAACAGGTTGCGCATTGTTTTTCCGTGTTTGATCTTGCGTTTTAGTTTTAATGGATTCTTAAAACGATAAACCCCGGCTCCTTCGTGTGTGGCGGAGGAGCCGGGGTTTGTTGGAAGGGGCAAGTTAGTAAGAGGCAATTTGCCCTTTGCCTTTTCACAACTACTTATTAAGGTCCGCCAAAGTAGCCGTATGCCGTTCATACATATACCTTGCCGGGCTGTAACTGACCGCTTTCGCATTCTCCGCCATGATGAAGTACTCGATTTTGTCGGCGCCGCCATCAGGTTGAATATCAACGCCATAAAGGCCATCTCCTGCTTCGCCGTCGTTGTTTTTGCCATCGTCAACCATCACAACTTCACGGAAAGGCTGGCTGGCGCCAAAGCGGTAATAAACCCGAACTTTTTTGGCAAATTTTTCCACTTTTGCCTGCACTTTAAAGCTGGCTACCTTTTCGCTCGAAAATTTTTCACGGCGCGCAACCACCACTTCGTCCACTGCCGGCGGCAACACCGTAAAATCGGGTTGGCTGGAGAGGTAAGTTGCCCGTTTGTTCATAAAATCCACCAGTCCCGGAATTTTGCTGCGCGTGCCGATGGTTTCCATCAGGCTTTTCGCAAAATCGGATACGGGGTAGTATTTATTCAAATCGGCAGTGAGCGGCGCTTTGATCAATTCCTGCAACTCTTTGGTGCGTTTGTCCAATTTGCCGTCTTTAATGGCTTCCCGCAAAATGGCGCGCATGTGCGACACATATTGTTTACGGTACAATTCATTGCTCAACAGCACATTGATCAGCGGTTTGGTGGCGTCGTTGAGGTGCAGCATCGGATCGAGTGAC
>JALHRK010000524.1 GCA_022841505.1 Saprospiraceae bacterium
TGCAATTCATTTTTTTACGCGATTAAAGTTGGTCATCAACTCCCTGTATAGCCTGCACTACCCCCCACTCCGCACTTTCAACAACCCGCCCAACCGATAAAACGCCTGTTCCCAATCTTCATCCGGAAACTTCAACGTGCTGTTTTTAAACTCTTTCAGCAGGTGGAAATAACTATTTTGGCTTTTCCAGAAATCTAAGCGAACGCTGGCTTCTTCCAGCACTTCCAGGGCAGCAATGAGGATCTGAAGTTTGGGAAGCATTAGAGCAGAATCGTCTAAGCTGCGGACTTCCCGGAAAATGCGCTCCTCGAGCTTGAGTAAAAAATCAGGGTAGGGTTTCAGTGGAATATTCCATTTGCGGAATTCGCCAACCAACCGTTTTAACTCGCGGATATTGAGGTTGCCGTTTTCAAAAAGCCGCCGCAAATCGGAATAAAGAATGAATTGTACGGCGCTTTTGTATGCATCCGGCACTGGAATGTCGTTTTGAGCCAAGATGCTCATCAACTGGTAGTTGTCGTTGTAAATCTCCCGGAAATCGCTTTCTACCTGACGAAGGCTGTTGGCTGTGATGTCGCGAAGGATTTTCTGTTTTTCGTCCCGAAAAAGGTGGGTGATCGAATATTTTTCCGGCCCAAAATATTCCTGCATGATGCCGATGACCTGGCTCAGGTCGGGGGTTTGGAAGGCCAGACTGATCTTGGAAACCATGTCGCCGAACACCTCGCGGCTCATGTTCACCGAAATATTGCCGATGATGTTGTGCTGCCCCAGGTATAAGGCTGCAAAACTGAACTGTTTTTTGGAATAGGTGATTTTGGATTGCACCGTGGTTCTGCCCAATGCCAATTTAAGCGTGCCGGCCACCAAGCGTTCGAATACTTCACTGGTTGCGCTGTAATTCAACATTTCTAAGCGTTCCGGGTATTCTTCAAACAAAGAAGATGCGGCGTAGTGCATGCCCACCCGCTCCAAATCCACCCGGGCAGGCATCACCGTTTGCCGGTAGCTGACTGCGCCATTCGCATGGACATTACTGGGCGCTCCTTCCAGCAGTTGGATGAATTTTGGATGCAAATCCGTATCAGCCACCTGGCGTGCATAATAAATGGCACGGTTGGCGTATTGCAAAATCTGGTTGGTTTCCAATCCGGAGATTTCATCAAAAAACCAACCGCAGCTGGTAAACATCAGGATGGCCTGGCGCTGCATTTCCAGCAGGCGCATGGCCTGGATATGTTGCTCCGTGTCTAAGGGCTTAACCGCGTGTTCCTTCAAAAAAGCCGTTACCTGTTCATCTGTTCGGTTGAGCAGCACATCTATGTATGCGTTTCGGGCTTTCCATGGATTTTTCAGCAGTTTTGCTGCTTCTTTTTCATAAATTTTGGCCAATTCATCGCGCAGCCAGTTCAGCGTTTCCCGCAAAGGGCCTCGCCATGCCTGGTTCCAGCCGGGTTTTCCGCCACTGTTGCATCCGCAATCAGACCGCCAGCGCTCCACGCCATGTACGCAGCTCCAGGAGCTGTTTTCGTGGATTTGCGCTTCAAATTTTGGCGGAAACGAGGCTAAATATTGCCCGTAATTGGTGAGGTGTGCAATATTTTTTTCTTCGATAAAGTTCAGGCAGTCGGCCAAAGCCATTTCCCCATAGCGGTGGTGGTGGCCGTAACTTTCCCCGTCTGTAGCGATGTGCGCCAACTGTGGCCCTTCGCTGTCATCAAGCGCGTCGGCGATGCGTTTGGCAAACTGCCGGCCACTGTTGAGCAGTCCTTCAAAAGCGACGGCCTGAGCAATAACCGGGTGGTAAAAAAAGATGGCGATGGAACGCCCGGATGGCAATTTACACAAATAGGGCTCGCGGGTGTCAATGGCCTGGTGCGGCAATTCCGTCCATTTCTCTTCCCCGATCCGGCGCAATGCCCTGGCTTGGCGGGCCGCCAGGATGGTGAATTTGATGCCGTGCGCCGCGAGGACTTCCAGACTTTCGGTATTGACCGCAGCTTCGGCTAACCACATGCCTTCCGGTTTGCGCTGGAACCGGTGTTCAAAATCGCGGATGCCCCAAACCACCTGGGTTTCCTGATCCCGCGCGTTCGCCAAAGGCATGATGAGGTGGCTGTGAACCTGCGCAATCGCGTTGCCGTGACCGCCAAAACGGGCCAGGCTGATTTTGTCAGCGTTCAGGATCGCCTGATACGTTTCCGGATCGGCCTGTTCGAGCCACGACAACAAGGTCGGACCAAAATTGAAGCTGATACGGGTATAGTTGTTGACGATTTTGACGATCTGTTGGTGCTGATCGTGGATGCGGGCGGCTGCGTTTGGCGCGTAACATTCAAAGTTAATGCGCTCATTCCAGTCGTGGAAAGGCGCGGCGCCATCCTGTATCTCTATCACTTCCAGCCAGGCGTTCTCTCTGGGTGGCTGATAAAAATGCCCGTGAATGCAGATGAATTTGTTCGTACTGTTCATGGCGGAAGCAAAGGTAATAGATTTGAGGATTTGAAGATTTGAAAATTTGAGGATTTGAAGATGAAGGGGGCGGAGAATTTGAAGATTTGAAAATTTGATGATTTGAAGATGAAGGGGGGATTTGAAGATTTGAAAATTTGATAATTTGAAGATGGGGGGATTTTGAAAATTTGATGATTTGAACCAAAGGTCTGAATATCTTTACAAATGCCTGAATGCCAAATTGTGAATTCCATCAACATACGGGGTCAATTTTCAAATCATCAAATTTTCAAATCAACAATAGCATTTCCTTAACACAATTGAACCCTATAGCCAAACGGAGCTTTTTATCTTTGCAACCTGTTGTTATTCATTACGACAAAAAATTTCCTAAAATCTAAAACACCCTGATTATGCAAGGACTTGTAGCCCGGCGATGGTCGCTATCAGTGATATTAGCACTTTTTTCTTTTGCAGGTTATGCGCAAAAGCCCAAAATCTGGTCTTCTACGGATTTGTACGAGGGCATTCAAAAGCTGAATTTTTTGGGTTCGGTGCTGTACTTAGCGGCACACCCGGACGATGAAAATACGCGCCTCATTTCGTATCTCTCCAATGAGGTAAAGGCCAACACCGCTTATTTGTCGCTGACCCGTGGAGATGGCGGCCAGAACTTGGTGGGCCCGGAAATCGAGGAGTTGTTGGGCGTCATCCGTACTCAGGAATTGCTGGCAGCCCGCCGCATTGACGGTGGCCGGCAGTTTTTTACGCGCGCCAACGATTTCGGTTATTCCAAACACCCCGACGAAACCCTGCGCATCTGGAACCGCGACGACGTGCTGTCGGATGTCATCTGGGTGATTCGCAAATGGCAACCCGATGTCATTGTTAACCGCTTCGACCACAACTCGGCGGGCAAAACCCACGGGCACCACACCGCTTCAGCCATGCTGGGCGTGGAAGCTTTTGACCTTGCCGCAAATAAGGACGTCTATCCGGAACAATTGAAATCCGTAGCGCCCTGGCAACCGCGCCGCCTGTTTTTCAACACTTCCTGGTGGTTCTATGGCAGCCGGGAAAAATTTGCGGAAGCGGATAAATCCAAAATGCTCGGCGTAGACGGCGGCGTTTTTTATACCATGCGCGGCAAATCGAACAATGAAGTAGCGGCGGAAAGCCGCAGCCAGCACCGTTCTCAGGGGTTTGGATCTGTTGGCACGCGCGGCTCGGAACTGGAATATCTTGAATTGCTCAAAGGCGACCTTCCCAAAAATAAAGAACAGTTGTTTGACGGCATCAACACCACCTGGAGCCGGGTTGAAGGCGGCGAACCCATCGGAAAATTGTTGAAAACCGTGGAAACCGAATACCGCTTCGATAACCCCGCAGCCAGTGTGCCCAAATTGTTGGAAGCGCTGCGCCTCATCGAAGCCCTGCCTGACGGATACTGGAAAAACAGCAAACTTGCAGAAATCAAAGAAATCATCCGCGGTTGCCTCGGCCTTTTTATGGAAGCCATTGCAGAAGATTATTCGGCAACGCCCGGCCAGGAAGTGACCGTAAATGTGGAAATCATCAACCGCTCCGGAGTGGAGGTGACCTTGCAAAAATTAGCCTTCCTGCCCTTGCAAAAAGACACGGCC
>JALHRK010000525.1 GCA_022841505.1 Saprospiraceae bacterium
ACACACGGTAACTGCTTTGTACGAAATCATCCCGGTTGGTGTCAAAAGCAGCTTCATCGCAACGGTGGACGATCTGAAATACCAGAAAACGGAGGAGGATAAAAAAGTCACGATTGTCCCCAGCAACGAACTCGTCAACATCAAACTGCGCTACAAGCAGCCAGAGGGCGCCAAAAGTCAACTTATTGAAAAACCCGTCTTGGACAAACCTCTGAAAATCAGCGAAACCAGCGACAACTTTGGTTGGTCGGCCGCTGTCGCGGAATTCGGGATGCTGCTGCGCAAATCGGAGCTGAAAGGTACTGCCACGTATGTACAAGCTTTGAAATTGGCGAAAAACGCACAGGGCAAAGACGTCAATGGCTACCGCCGCGAAATGATTCAACTGTTGGAGATCGCGCGTGGTTTGGCCGATCCGGAGTTGGCAGGGAAAGAATAATTTGAAAATTTGAAGATTTGAGGATTTGAAGATTGGACGCCAGGAAAGGAGGAAGTTGGCAGTCTTTCAGTTGGCCGTTGGCAGTTGGCAGGATGGGGATTACTTCGGATGGAGTGACGATTTCTCTTCCAATAAATTGTATAAAATTTGTTGAAATCAGGAACCGACTGCCAACTGCTAACTGTGCTACTGCCAACTAAAAGAATTACTATCTTCGCCCCTCAAATCAGCATAAGCAAATGATCCTTAGCGATAAAAAAATTCTGGAAAGCATTGTCAACGGCGAAATCGTCATCGAGCCATTTGAACGGGAATGCCTCGGCACCAATTCTTACGACGTTCACTTAGGCAAATGGTTGGCCGTTTATAAAGACCAGATCTTAGACGCCCGCAAACACAACCCCATCGAATACATCGAGATGCCGGAGGAAGGGTATGTGCTTTATCCCGGTATTTTGTACCTCGGCGTCACCGCAGAATACACCGAAACCCACGCCGCCGTGCCATTTTTGGAAGGTAAATCGAGCGTAGGCCGGCTGGGCATAGACATTCATGCCACCGCGGGGAAAGGAGATGTCGGTTTTTGCAATACCTGGACCCTCGAAATTTCCTGCACCCAACCTGTCCGCGTTTACCCGGGTATGCCCATTGGCCAGTTGATTTATTTCCAGGTGGAAGGCGACATCGAGCACTATTACAACCACAAAGCGAACGCAAAATACAACCAGCGCACCGACAAACCGGTGGAAAGCATGATGTGGAAGAATAGTTTTTAAACAGTTGACAGGAAAATCGCGCCTGCTTGTCGGTTTGTTTTTCGATTTTGGTTTGAATGGCTTTATGTTTGTTGCTTACAAACCAAAATCAACTTACACATGAAGGAACCACGACTTTTTTTGTTGCTTGCCCTGCTGGCAGGCGCTTCACATCCAGTATCTGCACAATTGTCTGATGCGGCGGCTGGCGCAGAATTCGACAAAATTTTTCAGGAATACTACAAAGCTGACGGCCCTGGCGCTGCGGTGCTGGTTGCCAAAAAAGGCAAAATCATTTACCAGAAGGCCATTGGTAAGGCGGATCTGGAGTTGGACGTGCCTTTGCGCCCCGACCACATCTTCCGCATTGGTTCGGTGACCAAACAGTTTACCGCCGCCGCTATTTTGCGCCTTGCCGAAGAAGGTAAACTTGCGCTGGCGGATGAACTGACGAAATTCCTACCGGAATATCCCACCCTGGGCAAACGCATCACGGTAGAGCAGTTGCTGAACCATACTTCGGGGATCAAAAGTTATACCGACATGGCGGAATGGGACGCCCAGACGCGCCGGAAAGATTTCACACCCACCGAATTGATAGACTATTTCAAAAACCAGCCCATGGATTTCGAGCCGGGCGCAGACTGGAATTACAACAACTCCGGGTACATCCTGCTTGGTTACATCATTGAAAAAGTATCGGGTAAAACCTACGCTCAATACATTGACGAGCAGTTTTTTAAACCGCTTGGAATGAAAAACTCTTACTATGGCGATGTGGAACCCATCATTAAAAACCGTGCAGATGGGTACAGCGGGGGGGCGCCGGGGAACTATGTACACGCTGAATACCTGAGCATGACGCAACCCTACGCGGCCGGGTCGTTGCTTTCAACGGTGGAAGACCTGTTCATCTGGACGAAGGCCGTACATACCGGCAAGGTGCTTAAACCGGAGTCGCTGAAAATGGCTTTTACGCCCCATATCCTGCCAAACGGCCATGATACGCGCTATGGCTATGGCTGGCAAATCGGCAACCTGCTGGGTACGGCCACCATTGAACACGGCGGTGGCATCAATGGTTTTTTGAGCATTCTGCTGTATGTGCCCGGAGAAGACGTTTGTGTGGCCATGCTGAGCAATTGCGATTGCAGCCCTCCCGGCGAGCCGGCAGCGAAAATGGCGGCCGCACTCTTAGGCAGGGCTTACCAGCCTTTGGCAAAGCAGGTAGACCCCAAATCGCTGGATGCGTATGTGGGTGTGTACGAAAACGCTAAAAAAGAGCAGCGCTTCATCACGGCGGAGAACGGGCAACTGTTTTCGCAGCGCCCCGGCGGCTCGAAGTTCAAGGTTGTTCCCTATGGCCGCGACCAGTTTTTCTTTGAAAATTCTTTTGCGCGGATCACGTTTGAACGCGAACCGAAAGGCGATAAAAAAGTGGTAAAAGCGGTGGTCAGCGACCGAACCGCTCCAACGCATCTGTGGGAAAAAACTGACAAGCCAATGCCTGCGGGTCGCACGGAAATTGAGTTACCCGAATCGGAATTGGATAAATTTCTCGGCGAATACGAACTGGCGCCCAGTTTTATCATTGCCGTCACCCGTGAAGGCGCCCAACTCTATTGCCAGGCCACCGGACAAGAGCGTTTCGAGGTTTTTCCGGAATCCCCGAATCGTTTTTTTATGAAGGTGGTAGATGCTGTGGTCGAATTCAACGCGGATGAAAATGGCGTCATTACTTCGATGACCCTGTTTCAGGGTGGGCAGGATATAAGGGGAAAACGGGTGAAGTAGCGAAAAGCCCAAGGTGACACCTTTCTAAAAAGGTGTTACCTTTTCGCGAACCATAAGCCCGAAGCTGAAGGTGACACCTTTCCAAAAGGTGTTACCTTTTCGCGAACCATAAGCCCGAAGCTGAAGGTGACACCTTTCTAAAAAGGTGTTACCTTTTCGCGAACCATAAGCCCAAAGCCCAAGGTGACACCTTTCTAAAAAGGTGTTACCTTTTCGCGAACCATAAGCCCAAAGCCCAAGGTGACAACTTCAGACGTACCTTCAGACTACGTATTCACCACTTCTACCACTCTATAATCAACCCCTCAATATCTTTCCAATCCTCCGTTTGCTGATGAAAGAGCTCGAAAGCAGCTTTGCCTCCAAACCAGTCCAGCACCACTTGTCGCTCTAATTTTGTAGGATGGTCTGACAACATCGTGGCATAAGAATTCCACGGGTAATTCCTGAAATCTGACTGCAAACCATGTTTTTTAGAGTTCGCGTGAATGTAGTAGATCAGGTGCGTGAAATGACTTTCGTTTTGAACAGGAACTCGTTGAAAAGGACGGTAGAATAAATTGCCTTTCCTGCCCCATTCCTTGTTGACCGACATGGCATAAGAGGTAAAAAAGCGATGAAACTGACTGCTTGTCAATTCATCCCAGGTCCTAAGGTCAGGAACTTGTTCCAGCAATTTTTTTTGGACGGCAGAATGCTGAGCAATTGAAAGGCTATTAAGTTGTTTCTCCAGTTCCAATTCTTCTCTAATCCGTACCAGAAAATGGAAGTGGTTATCTAAAAGGCAGTAAGCGTAGCTTGTGAGATAAGGCAAGAGGTACTCGCCAAATTTTTCAAGGAAATATCGTCGATTTTCCGGGCTTTTGAATAAGGGTTCCCCGTTGTTGGTACGATTGTAGACATGGTAGAAGTTTCCCGGTAAGAGAGGACATTCGTAGGGTGGATAAGGGGTGGATTTATCCATTGTTTTATGATTTGGGTAAGAAAGATGTCACCTTCTGGTTTTCTCTCTTCGAAAAGGTAACACCTTTTAGAAAGGTGTCACCTTCAGATTTCGTCTCTTCGAGAAAGGTAACACCTTTT
>JALHRK010000526.1 GCA_022841505.1 Saprospiraceae bacterium
TTCGTCGAACAGGGAAAGCAACATGGCTTTGCAGGCTTGTAGTTCCTGGCCTTCGGCCTGCCACTCCATTTTAGCCGGGATGCCGCTTTCGTCTAAGCTGACGATGATGTTGATTTGCGCAGTTTTTTTGATCGAGCTCATGGCGTTGAGATGTAAGATATTAGACAAAAGATAGTAGACGAAAGTCATTATGCGATGATGTCAAATTGCAATTTTGCGAGGGCATTGTAAGCACCATCTTCAATCGAAGAAAGTTCATCGTGGGTGCCTTTTTCCACAATTTGGCCCCCGTCAATGACATAGATGCAGTCTACGTCCCGGATTGTAGCCAACCGGTGTGCGATGATGATGGAAGTTCTGCCTTTCATTAGTTTATTCAGCGCATCCTGAACCGCTTTTTCCGATTCGGCATCCAAAGAGGACGTCGCTTCGTCGAGCAGGAGCACGGCCGGGTCTTTCAGGATGGCCCTCGCGATGGCGATGCGTTGCCGCTGACCGCCCGAGAGCTTGATGCCGCGTTCCCCAACCAGCGTTTCCAAGCCATCGGGGAAAGAGCTGATGAAATCCCAGGCGTTTGCTTTTTTGGAAGCTTCCACGATTTCGGCGTCCGTGGCATCCGGTTTTCCGTACAGGATATTTTCGCGGATGGTGCCGCCAAAAAGGAGGACTTCCTGTGGCACAATCGCAATGTTTCGGCGGTAATGCGTGAGCGGGTAGCTGAGAATGTCCTGGCCATCCATGCGAATAGTACCGCTTTGGGCCTGGTAGAAACGCAGCAGGAGCTGGACAATGGTTGATTTTCCAGCGCCGCTTGCGCCGACAAGCGCCACCTTTTCACCTGGGTTAATATGGAGGTCAATCCCTTTCAAAACAGGCATGTCCGACCGGGATGGGTAGGAGAAATGCACGTTTTTATAGTCAATTTCACCGCTCAGGCGGGGCAATTGGGGGTCGGAAGGCGGAGTGATTTCCACTTCTGAATCCTCCTTCAGGATTTCCTGGATGCGCTCCGTTGCGCCAATGGCTGACACAATTTCGGTATAAAAACTCCCGATGCTGGCAATAGCGCCGCCGATAATGCCGGTAAAAACCACAAAATCAACCAATTCGCCTTCCAGCATCTGGCCGCTTTGCACCATCAGCGCCGCCCGCCACATGATGAAAAACAGCGCCCCAAACATCACAAAAATGATGAAAGCGGCAAACAAACCACGCAGGTGCGCCCCCTTCAGCGACAAGCGCACAGCTTCTTTCAGGCTCAGGCCATAGCGGTTGATCTCAAACCATTCATTGGTATAAGCCTTTACAGTTTGGATGGATTGCATGGTTTCCTCCACCACCACATTCGTCTCGGCCAATTTATCCTGGCGATCTTTCATCAATTTCCGGATATGCCTGCCGAAGTACATCGCCAGAATGACAATGACCGGGAAAGTGGCCAGCATGGTCAAGGCTAATTTCGGCATCGTGATCACGATGATGGCAATGCCCCCCACTAGAATGATGATCTGCCGCAAAAACTCTGCGAGCGTGATGGAAAATACATTTTGGACCTGACCAACATCTGTGGAAATCCGGCTGGTCAATTCGCCCACGCGTCGGCTTTCTAAAAAAGGAATGCCCAGCGTGATGAGTTTTTGGTACAAATCGGTGCGCAGTAAGGCCATGCTTTTTTCGCTGACTAAGGCAAATAGCTGCACCCGCAGGTAGGAAAAAACGCTTTGAATGGCCAGCAACACCAAAAGAAACAGGAACAATTGGTTGAGCGAATAGCCATATTCCGATTTTCCGGCGATGACATTAAACAGCTCGCCGGGCACTTTCATGATGCCGAGGAACAGCAAGCTCCCTGCGGCAAGGAAAAACATGCCACTGATGAATGCCCATTTATAGGGCAGCAGGTAGCGGAAAATAATCAACGATTGCCGAAGCTTTTCGCGGGTGAGGGGCGTGCGTTCTTCGCTCTTGGGCGCTGAAGCCCGACCATTGCGCATACTCATGCGGCCATATAGATTGTATGAAAAGAAATTGGTGCGGCCATCGGCTGCATTCACATCTTAGAGAAAACAGTTAACCGACTATTTTGGTTATACATCAAGGCCGCAAAAGTAGAAGTTTATTTTATTTAACCCCCATCCTTCCGCGGATTCAGTCAAATCCTCCAAAAGGAAAGGTGAATTAATCGCCATACAGATAAGATTTTGATAACTTCCAACGTTAAAAGCCGAAATTACCATACTTAAACATGCTTCATTCCTTATGAAAAAGTCATTCCTGATACTCATCCTGCTCCTGGGGGGGCTTTGGAGCACAGCGCAACCGCTAGAACTGGGCCTGATGGGCGGCGCTTCATTTTACAGTGGCGACCTATCGCCCAAAGAATTTGGTCTTTATTTCGGCGAGCTCAATCCTGCTTTCGGGATCTTCATGAGGAAAAATTTCAACAACACGTTTTCGATGCGTGTTGGTGCCAGCTTGGCCAAAGTTGAGGGCGACGATGCCAATATCGGCTTTGAAAACCGGGGGATCAACTTCAGGACGCAAATTTTTGAAGTGGCGCTCACCGGCGAGGTGAATTTGTTCCGGCTGGGGTCGCCGAAAGGTACGCAGGTAGTTCCTTACCTGTATGCAGGGGTTGGGATTTATCATTTCAATCCGGAAACCCTTTTTGACGACAACTGGATCGAGTTGCATCCATTAGGCACGGAAGGGCAGGGCTTGCCAGGGTACGATGACCCCTATTCGCTGACCCAGCTTTGTATTCCTGCCGGCGGCGGATTGAAATTTATCTTCAAAGAGGTTTGGACCCTGGGCCTTGAGTTCGGCGGCAGAAAATTGTTTACGGACTACCTCGACGACGTCAGCGCCAAAGAAGTCAACTACATAGATATTTTGACGGGCAATGGCACCTTAGCCGCCCAACTCAGCAACCCGTCCATTAAAAACCCGGAAGAAGATGAGATCATCTACACGCGGGGCGGCAAATTTGACGATTGGTATTTCATGGGCGGCGTCACGCTTTCCTTTAAATTTGGGGATGGCAGCGGTGGCCGCGGGGGAAGGCAGTTGGGTTGTCCGGGGTTTTAGGTTTTTAGCCTACTCATTCGTCCTACGACTTCAAGTCGTAGGACGAATATTATGCACAAGGGCCATTGATAATTTTGAAACAGCATAGAATAGTAGTAGTCATGCTTTCTCTTTTTTGTATGCTTCATCAGCCTTATCTAAGGATGCTTTGTCCAAACTTATATAAGGATCATTTTTATTACTTTGCCTTACGGATTCTACGCTGATACCCAGAAAAGGATATACTTCTAATTTTCCAACTTCATAAGATAGAGCAATTCCTCCTCTTTTAACCACTTCTAAATAAGGATCATAAGGATTGGGTAAATCAAACCCCATTTCTTGTATTTTTTCTTTGTTGTCGCTCCAGTTTATATACCAAGAGAACACCAGGCGATCTCTATATGAAGTACTTAAATTTAAAGGCTTTACTAATTCATTATATACAATAGATTTATCTACCTCGGAACCAACTATAACTTTTGCGACATCGAAAAGTGAAGTGACAGTTGCATTAGAACGCATTTCTTTACTTTCGACAGCATCTACCCACAAAAACATCCTTCTTACAAATTCCTTGAGCAACAACAAAACACTACCTCCGTGTTCGTCAATATTATTGGATAAATGTATTTCAAGAACACTCCTTAGTTCTGAAATGGCAGTTTGATTAATTTTCATAAACCTTCAATTAGTTTTATTAGCGTATCGATGTCATCGAAATTGTTCATGCTAATCCCTTGTGAAGAACTCCGTTCGCCCCAAGTCTTCGACTACATCGTCAAAACTGCTCGGCTGACCAGAATCAGGTAGAGCGGCAGATAGAATGTACTGCAAATATGCTGGTTTCTGTTTTGGCAGATAGAAATCTACGGCATCTTTGACGTTTACCCAAAAAAAACTAACTTGGCGAAGCGTTTGTTTTTTTTCATCCTTATGCGATATTACCCACAATCGCCAAAACCCGGAAGCTGTCTTAAACATGATGTCTAAATACA
>JALHRK010000527.1 GCA_022841505.1 Saprospiraceae bacterium
AAGGTGTCCGACACCTGAAACACCCCCGAACAAACAGAATTTGAAGAGGAAGATGCATTTGATCTAACTTTTTCGTAAATTTAGTGTACCAGAAATGAACACCTGTGTCCGAAAACGAACACATTTCTAAAAAAAAATCCGTTCATTTGCATAGGATTATAAAAGGGCATTGTCTTTGCGGGTACATTAACTTATGAAGCGCATGAACGAAGCCAACATTCTCATAGTGGACGATCACCCCGGTGTACTCAGCGCCGGCAAGCTACTTTTAAAAAGGCATTTCGCAGAAGTGGACACCACGCGCGATCCTTCCGAGATTCCGGGCCTGCTGGCACAGAAGTCTTACGACCTCATTTTGTTGGACATGAACTTCAGCCGCAGCACCAAAAATACCGGCAGCGAAGGCTTTCAATGGTTGGAAAAAATCCTGGAAATTGACCCCTCCGCAGTGGTGGTGCTGATTACGGCATACGGTGACATCGAGCTGGCGGTGCGTGCCATCAAAAACGGAGCAACGGATTTTGTCCTGAAACCCTGGGACAACGAAAAGTTGCTCGCTACTCTAAACGCTTCCCTGCGCCTGAAAAACAGCCAGGACGAAGCTTCCCAGCTAAAATCACAGCAAACAGGCCGCAACTTAGCCGAAGTGCGCGATCTCCCGCAAATCATCGTCGGCGAAAGCCCGGCCATGCAGCAGGTTTTTGCCACCATCACCCGCGTAGCTGGCACCGATGCAAACGTGCTGTTGCTGGGCGAAAACGGCACCGGAAAAGACCTCATCGCCCAGGCGCTTCACGCACAATCGCAGCGTTCGGGCGGGAATTTTGTAAAAGTAGACCTCGGCGCGCTCACCGAAAGTTTGTTTGAAAGCGAACTGTTCGGCCACGTCAAAGGCGCGTTCACCGACGCCCGGGAAGACCGTGCGGGCCGCTTCGAAGCAGCCGACGGCGGCACCATTTTTTTGGATGAAATCGGCAATTTGCCGCTTGGACTCCAGGCCAAGTTGCTGACGGTCATGCAAAACCGAACCATCACCCGCGTTGGCGCCAACCGCCCCCGGCCTGTGAATGTGCGCGTCATTGCAGCCACCAACCAAAACCTGTACGAAGCCGTGAAAAACCGGAGCTTCCGGCAGGATTTGCTGTACCGCATCAACACCATCGAAATCCAGATCCCCCCGCTGCGCGAACGCCCGGAGGACATTCCTCTGTTGGCCAACCATTTTTTGCAGCAGTTTGCGCCCAAATACAAGCGCAACATTACTGGCTACAGTGCCGCGCTGCTTCGCGAAATGCAACGCTACGCCTGGCCGGGCAATGTTCGGGAATTGCAGCACGCCGTGGAAAGGGCCGTCATTATGGCACAAAGCGATACTTTGCAGCCGGAAGATTTTTTCTTCCGCCAGGGCGAACATGGCGGCGAAGCGGAGTTGTCTACCATGAATTTAGACGAAATGGAAAAAACATTAATTGTGCGCGCACTGGGAAAATACCACGGCAACATCACCGAAGCTGCACAGGAATTAGGCCTGACGAGGGCCTCGTTGTATCGAAGACTTGAGAAGTATAATTTGTAGTAGAAGGTAGAGGGTATAGGGTAGAAAGTAGAAGGTACCGTCTACCCTCTACTTTCTACTTTCTACTTTCTACTTTCTACCTTCTACCATCTACTAACTATGCGCATCCACCGCACCTTTACATTCTGGCTGGCTGTCTATGTTTGCTCGATAGGCGGCTTGTTTTGGCTGGCAGCCTGGTCGAGTGTAATCTGGCATAGAAACGGCCTGGCAACGCTGTTTGTCATCGTCGCATTCGTGCAATCCTGGCGCTTGTTTCGCTACGTGAACGACACCAACCGCCGGCTGGCGCGGTTTCTTGAAAGCGTGCGCTATTCTGATTTTGCGATTCGGTTTTCCGCGGCTAAAGAAAAGGGCGATTCCTTTGAACAAGTGAACCGGCAATTCAACGAAGTGCTGGAGGCTTTTCGCCAAACGCGCTCTGAAAAAGAAGCCAACCTGTTGTTTATCAACGCCGTCATTCAGCACCTTAGCACTGGTTTGCTGGCTTTTGATGCCAAAAACAACGTCCTGCTGTCCAACCAGGCTGCGTTTCAACTACTTGGAATTTACCGCCTGCACCACCTCCACGATTTTCCGGAAAACCACCAGGCGCTGTACAAATTCGTACAGGAACTGACCAGCAAAGGGAAAATATTGTACCAACCCGAGCCAGGCCGCCAGCTTTCCGTGCAGGGCGTCCACATGAACCTGCGCGGCCAGGACCTGCGATTGGTCACCCTGCAAAACATCCACCCCGAGTTGCAGCGCAAGGAACTCGACGCCTGGCGCAATTTAGCGCGCGTACTGCGCCACGAAATCATGAACTCCATCACACCCATCGTTTCGCTGGTGGAAACCATGCGCGACATCGTCCGGTACGACCTGCCCGACGGTAGTCCCAAAGCCAACGAGGCCCGGCTCGACCTGGAAGAAGCGCTGGAAGTGGTTGGCGCCCGGAGCAAAGGGCTCATGGAATTCGTGGAAGCTTACCGGAATTTTACAGCCATTCCGGCGCCCCGGCTGGGCGACGTGTCGGCGCAGCGGCTGTTGCAGCAAATTGTACACCTGGCTTCGGTCTTGCCAGCCGCCGCCGGCGTGCAGATGCGGATGGAGGTCGTACCGGAAGAACTCATGCTTCGGGCAGATGCTGCGCAATTGGAAATGGTCCTCCTCAATTTAGTGAAAAACGCCTGCGAAGCGATGCAATCCAACGCTGAACAACGCGAACCACCGCAACTGTTTTTGGAAGCTGGCTTAGATGGAAAAAACCAGCCTTATATTGCCGTGCAGGATAACGGCCCCGGCATTTCGCCGGAATTGATGGAAGAAATTTTTATCCCATTTTTTACCACCAAAGTAGAAACCACGGGTTCCAGCGGTGGGGCAGGCATTGGCCTGAGCATTTCCCGGCAAATCATTCAAATGCACGGCGGGGACATTCATGTGGCTTCGCAGCCTGGTAAGGGAGCAAGGTTTGTGGTGGCGTTTTGAATGGTGTAAAGACTTTATAAAAACCGGAATATGGACAGCCATTTAGAACAACTTCGCAAGATGATCTGGCAAATCACGCCCCTGCCGGATGCAGAATGGCAAGCTTTTTCCGCCATCTGGCAGCCTTTTTCCGCAAAGCGCAAAACCATCCTCACCGCAGAAGGCGAAACCGAAAAATACCTCTACTTCGTGCTCGAAGGCGTGCAGCGCGCCTACGCCGTGGGTGAAGACGGTCGGGAAGCGACTTTGGTTTTTACCTACCCGTATTCTTTCTCCGGCGTCGCCGATTCTCTGTTGCTGCAACAACCATCCCGCTATTGGTTTGAAACACTGACGCCGAGTGTTTTTTTAAAGGCGCCTTTCCGGCAATTCGACGACTTGCTGCTGCAATACCCGCTTTTGGAGCGCATGATCCGCATCGCACTGAGCCATACGCTGGCCGGCGTTTTGGTGCGGCAAATTGAATTACAATCCTTCACCGCTGAACAGCGTTTCCGGGCTCTGTTAAAGCGCAGTCCACACATTCTGCAATTGGTACCGCATAAATATTTAGCCAATTATTTGGGGATGGATGCGACCAATTTTAGTAAGTTTTTGGGGAGTGTCCGCGTTTAATAGTCGAACTTTTTTACCACATAGTTTTCTTTTTTTTTACCACATAGTTTTTTTTCACATAGAGCACATAAGCGGCTTTCCTGTGCTATGTGTTCTATGTGAAAACCTCTATTGTGAACTATGTGGTAAAAAAACTATGTGGTAAAAAAAATATATAGTAAAATCAAAAATCTTGGTTTTTACCAAGAACCACTTTCCCAAAGAGCCGGACTTTTGTGGTATCAAAAAAAAACACAAAGTCATGTACCAAACCACATCGTTTCTCGAAGATTTACAGCAGCAAACCGAAGCCTTACTCCAACAGGCAATCCGTGAATGGCAAATGTTGCCGCCCGCTGTGTTGGCAAAGCAACCTGTGCCCGACCAGTGGAGCGCCGCCCAGTGCCTTGAACAC
>JALHRK010000528.1 GCA_022841505.1 Saprospiraceae bacterium
AGCACGCCTTGCTGATCAACAGCAAAAGCGACCGCTTAGGGAAGTGGAGATGCCAGAATTGTGTATTTGCTACCTTGAGAAAGAAGGTAGCTTGCAGCCAAAATGAAGTAGTTTTCTCGGAACACAGAAGTTATTTTTTCTGTGCGAAAGCAAGTTAAGGGGATTTTTTTTAAAACACAAGGTTTGGGCAATCCAACAAAGGGCTTCCCCTCAAGACTGAAAAAGAATGCCAGTAATTGTCAGCGTAGTGACACTTGAATGTTTGGGCGACCACGGGGGGCGCACCCTACCGGCTCTGCGCGTGCTCAAATCACCAAATCAAAGTTGATCGTTGTTGGTTGATTGTTGTTCGTTCTGTTGTCGCATCCTTTTCTGGTTATTGGTTACTGGTTATTGGTCTGTTCTCGCATTTTCAAATCTTCAAATCTTCAAATCCCCATCAATATCTTTCCATCAACTCTTTCTGGTGCTGCAAAAAAGCATCGTCAGGGGCAAAATTGAGGGCGCGGCCAAACATGTTGCGGGCTGCGTCATAATTTTGTTTGCGGAAATAAAAGTAGGCTGCCGATTGGTAGGCGGTGGTTACCCAACTGTCGCGGCGGGGCGTTTTGCCGAAATTGCCGAGCAGGCGCTCGAATTCGTTCAGTTCCGTCAGTCCTTCGCTTTCGTTTTGCACATCGAACAGTGCCCGGATGCGGTCGGCCCGGTAGCACAATTCCATATCACACACGTAAGGATAGGTTTTCAAAAAAGGGTAGCGCTGCTTGTAGGTTTGGAGCAGGGGCAGGCCTTTTTCGTGGTCGCGTTCGCGCGTCAGGATTTGCTGGATGGCGCTGGCAAAAAAGCGCTGCGCAGTGGTGTCGGCAGGGTCGAGGCGGTAGATGCTGTCCATGCAGGCCGCTACGCGTTCGCTTTGGTTGCCTTGTTTGGCGTGGTATTGCGCCTTGCGCAGGAAGTATGTTTTTTTGATTTGCCGCGCAGGTTCCTGTCCGGCCTTCAGGCGTTGGAGGAACAGGTCGTAATAGCGCGTCAGGTTTTCCATCGCAGAAGGCCCTGCCACTGCCCGCGTGGCCAATTCAGAAAAATAATCCAGGATTTTTTGCTGCACTTCGCGCGTGGGGTAATCGCGGCAGAGCACAAAAAGCGGGTCGAGCGTTTCCATGCGGTCGAGGTTCGCTACGGCCGACAATTGGTACAAACAGGCATAGCGGGCGTAGTCGTGGCGCGGCGCAGGGTAGAGCCGGCGCGCTTCTTCCAGTTCGACCAGCGCTTTTTGGTAGTTGTTGCGGCGGTACAGCGACAGCCCCTGCTGGTAGTGCAGCACGCCCACCAATTGTAGCAGCCGGATGCGTTCTTGGGCAGGCAGGTAGTAGCGGTGGAACAAGGTTTTGGTCGAGCCAGTTTTCAATTCCAGCGGATCCAATAATTTCATTTCCACCAAAAAACGGAGGTATTCCTGCATGTAGCGCTCATCCGCTTTTTCGCCGGTTTCTGCCTGGTCGAATGTGCGCAGGGCGACCTGCTCTGAGCCGTCGCGGACGGATGGATAAATGCGGCGCGGCTCGATCAGGATGTCAAAAGACATGCCGAAGTTATTCAGAAAAAGGGCGTACAAAGCGGAGGCCGTGGCGGCGTTGTAGGCGCCGTTTTTAAACAAAGATTCAAAACTTGCGTTCGATTCGTATTGTTTGAAGTAAAGCTGACGCAGGGTTTCTTCTATTTGCAGGATGGCTTTCCGGGCCGGTTTGCGGCGGATATTGTCGGTTTCCAGCAAACGAAAAGTTTCTTCGATGTTGAGGCGTATTTTTTGCTGGGTATTGCGGTCATTCACCATTGCGGTTGCCAGGAGGATGTGGAGTTGTTCTTCCCAGTTCATGGTTTTTTCAACCGCTACTTCGGTGTCGCCGCTCCAGACGCTCTTGGGCGTAAATTCGTTTGAAGTCGGAATGCCGGACTGCGCAGAGAGTACGCATGCACTAAAGGCGATGCAGATCGCAGCAAGGGAGTTTAGTTTGTTCATGATTTTAAAACTGGTCATGGGCTTGGCGCAAATAGGACAGTTCGTTAATTTTGGCAAAAGTAAGACATTGGGCGGTAACGCCCGCAGGTATCTTGCTTCTACGATAAGCACTTAAACGATGTTTCATGACAAAGCAAGCTGTTGAACCTGAAAACAATTTTTCTGCCGAATTGCTCAACGGCGGCCCCATCCTCCTCTTCGACGGCGTTTGCAACCTTTGTAACGCTTCGGTGCAATTTATTTTAAAAAGAGACCCGAAAGGCATTTTCCGCTTTGCTTCCCTGCAATCGGCAACGGGGCAGGCGCTGCTGCGCCATGCCGGATTGCCCACAGCGGACATCACGACCGGCGTGCTTTTTGAAAACGGCAAAGCTTATCTGCGCTCCGATGCCAGTCTGCGTGCCGTGCGCCTGTTGCCGGGCTTATGGCCTTTGCTTTACGGATTTACGATTGTTCCACGCTTCATCCGGCATACCGTTTATGACTGGATTGCCCGCAATCGTTACCGCTGGTTTGGAAAACAGGAATCGTGTATGGTGCCGACCCCGGAGTGGAAGAATCGTTTCATTGATGTTTAGAAAATAACTTTTAAATAACAGCTCCCCTTGTGACGATTGCGTGCTATCGCGAGTCAATAGATACGGAACCTGATCTCCTATTTCACATTAACAGCAAAACAAACAAACGATGTTTAAAAAAATTGCCCTTTTTTCGCTGATCCTTTCCATGGTGGCTTGTTCGCCGGCACAATTGCAACAAGCGCTGGGCACCGTGCTCGATTCTCCCTTGACGTCTGCAGAAGCCGGCGCCGGCCTGAAAGAGGCCCTGAATATTGGGATCAGTAAAGGCTCCGACCAATTGTCGCAGGTAGATGGCTATTTCAAAAGCCCGTATAAAATTCTGCTGCCGGCAGAAGCGCGCAAAATCACGGACAAGTTGAAAAACGTCCCCGGTTTTTCGAGCGTGGAAAATGTAATCCTGGAAAAAATTAACCGCGGGGCAGAAGATGCCGCCAAAAAAGCCAAACCGATTTTTGTGAATGCCATCCGGGGCATGACGTTTGGCGATGCGATGGACATCCTGTTCGGCAGCAAAGACGCCGCCACCCGCTACCTGGAGCGCACCACCTCGGATCAGTTGTACGCGGAATTCAACCCGGTGATCGTGGAGTCGCTCGATAAATTCAGCGCCCGCAAATACTGGAGCGATGCGGTGAGCACCTACAACAAAATCCCGTTCATCGAAAAAGCCAACCCGAACTTAGACGAATACGTAACGAAAGAAGCGCTGAAAGGCCTGTTTTCGATGGTGGAAAAAGAAGAGTTGAACATCCGCGAAAATATCGTAGCGCGCACGAGTGATTTGTTGAAGAAGGTTTTT
This sequence comes from Saprospiraceae bacterium, assembly GCA_022841505.1. GTDB lineage: Bacteria > Bacteroidota > Bacteroidia > Chitinophagales > Saprospiraceae > JABWAJ01. The sequence continues at coordinate 3,401 of JALHRK010000528.1, forward strand.
GCGAAGCAGGATAAGTAGGGCGGTGGACGGTAGACGGTGGACGGTATTTCAACAAAATATCCTACTTTTACCCCGCCCATTGAACCAGACCAAATTTTTACTGTCATACAGGCAAATATACTTTCGTTATGCCATTAGATCAGGTTGATGTTGACGAATTGGACGAGGGCGGAAAGCCCGGGAAAGAGATGAGTTTCATAGAGCACCTGGAAGAATTGCGATGGAACATCATCCGTTCTTTTGTCGTCGTTGTTTCGCTCGGGATCGTCTTTTTTTTGTTCAAAGACTGGTTGTTCGAGTCGGTTTTGTTCGCGCCATCGCGAAAGGAGTTTATTTCCTACCAGCTCACCTGCTGGTTCTCCGAAAATATTGGTCTCGGCAACGGCATGTGCATCACGCCGCCCGTTTTCAAAACCCAGGCCATTGGCTTTGGTGAAGCGTTCATTACCACTATCATGGTGTCTTTTACCAGTGGGTTTATTGTTGCTTTTCCTTATGTATTCTGGGAGTTCTGGCGCTTTGTCAAACCGGGTTTGTATCCAAAAGAGCAGAAGGCTGCGCGGGGCATTGTGCTGGCTTGTTCTTTTTTATTCCTGTCGGGCATTCTGTTCGGGTACTACGTCATTGCGCCATTTGCCATCAATTTTTTGATCG
>JALHRK010000529.1 GCA_022841505.1 Saprospiraceae bacterium
CCGATCCGTATTTTTGATGGAAAAGGCAGCGCGAACGGGTTCGCCGCGTTCAAGGGCCGGTTTGGCCACTTCGATCAGCGTCCAGTCCAGCACCCCGGCAAGGCCGTGGTCCTGGTCTTCCTGGCAATACAGACCGACGTCTTCCCCGGCTGGCGCTTTGTACAGGACGGGCGACAAGTCGAGTTTGCTGTGTTTCCAGTGTGCAGCGCTTTCTTTTTGCACTAAAAAATCCGACTGGCCAATCATTTCATTTACGGTTCGGAAGCCCAGTTCGGCCATGATTTCGCGCAATTCCTGCACCAGGAAGCGGAAAAAATTGACCACGTGTTCCGCATCGCCGCTGAAGCGTTTCCGCAATTCGGGATCCTGGGTGGCAATGCCCACCGGACAGGTATTGAGGTGGCATTTGCGCATCATGATGCAGCCTTCCACCACCAGGGCCGCCGTGGCAACGCCCCATTCTTCTGCGCCAAGCAAAGCTGCAATGGCAATGTCGCGGCCGGTTTTCATCTGCCCGTCGGCCTGCAGGACGACCCGGCTGCGCAATTTGTTTTTCACTAAGGTTTGGTGCGCTTCCGCAAGCCCCAGCTCCCAGGGAAGCCCCGCATGGCGGATGGAGCTGATGGGCGAAGCGCCGGTGCCCCCGTCGTAACCGGCAATCAGCACCACATCGGCCTTGGCTTTGGCAACACCGGCAGCGATGGTGCCCACGCCGGCTTTGGACACCAATTTGACGCTGATGCGCGCCTGGCGGTTGGCATTTTTCAAATCAAAAATCAATTGCGCCAGGTCTTCAATGGAATAAATGTCGTGGTGGGGCGGCGGAGAAATCAGGCCAACCCCGGGCGTGGAATGGCGCACTTTCCCAATCCAGTCGTCCACTTTATGTCCCGGCAACTGGCCGCCTTCGCCGGGTTTTGCGCCCTGCGCCATTTTGATCTGCAATTCGTCTGCTTCGGTCAGGTAAAGGCTGGTGACGCCAAACCGACCCGATGCCACCTGTTTGATGGCGCTGCGCATGCTGTCGCCGTTGGGCAACCGTTCGTAGCGTTTTTCGTCTTCGCCGCCTTCGCCCGTATTGCTTTTTGCGCCAAGCCGGTTCATGGCAATGGCTAAAGTGCTGTGCGCTTCGTGCGAAATGGAGCCAAAGCTCATGGCGCCGGTGGCAAAACGCCGGTAAATATTTTCAGCAGGCTCCACTTCTTCGATGGAAATGGAAGGCCGGTGGTGTTTGAATTCAAACAAACCCCGCAGGGTGCAGGCTTTTTCGCTTTGGTCGTTGACGAGTTTGGCGTACTTCTTAAAAGCGCCGTAGTCGTTCATCCTGGTGGAATACTGGAGCAGGTGAATGGTTTGCGGGTTGAAGAGGTGCGCTTCGCCTTTGCGCTTCCACTGATAAATGCCGCCCACCGGGAGGCGCTGCACCGGAAAATCGGTTTTACTGAACGCAAAATGGTGGCGGGCCAGGGTTTCGCGTGCAAGATCGTCCAGGCTCAGGCCCTCAATGCGCGACGTAGCGCCGGTGAAATAGCGGTCCACCACTTGCCGGTCAAGGCCCACAATTTCAAAAATTTGTGCGCCCTGGTACGATTGCAGGGTGGAAATGCCCATTTTGGAGAACACCTTCAGCAGGCCGTCCGACACCGCTTTGACGTAGTTCTTATTCAACTGATTGAAATCGAGGTCGGTATCCAACCGTTCCTGCAACTTCATGTCCCGAATGGTCGAAAACGCCAGGTACGGGTTGATGGCAGTAGCGCCAAAACCGAGCAGGCAGGCAAAGTGGTGGACTTCCCAGATATCGCCGGCTTCGACGATCAGGCCAACCTGGCCCCGGTAGCCTTTCCGGATCAGGTGGTGCTGCACGGCAGACAGCGCCAGCAAAGAGGGAATGGCGGCGTGTTCGCTGTCTATGGCGCGGTCGGAAAGGATGAGCACTTCAAATCCGTCTTCCACCGCATCGGTCGCATAACCGCACAAACGCTCTAAGGCGCGTTGCAGGGAGCCCGGTTTACCATCGGCGCGGAAGTAGGTTTGCAGGGTTTTGGCCTGAAAAATGCCGGTGTCAATGCTCCGGATTTTTTCTAATTCGTGGTTGGTCAGAATGGGATGCTGGAGGGCTACGCTGTGGCAGGCCAAGGGTTCTTCGACCAGAATATTGCCGTTGCCGCCGGCGAAGGTTGCCAGGCTCATCACCAATTTTTCGCGGATGGGGTCAATGGGCGGGTTGGTGACCTGGGCAAACAATTGCTTGAAATAGCTGCTGAGGTGCTGCGGTTGCTCGCTCAATACGGCCAACGGGGTGTCGTTGCCCATTGAGCCGATCGGTTCTTTGGCGTCAAGCGCCATTGGGGCAATGATGGTTTCGAGGTCTTCGGTGGTGTACCCGAATGCTTTTTGGTATTTAAACACCTGATCGTGTGCCAATTGCGTAAACATCACCCGGGGTTCGGGCAATTCTTCCAGGCGGATTTTGTATTTGTTCAACCAATCGGCATAAGGCTGGCGGGAGCAAATGTCCTGCTTCAGTTCCTCGTCGCTGATGATGCGGCCGCGCTCTAAGTCCACCACGAACATTTTGCCCGGTTGCAGGCGACCGTTTTCTTTGATCAGGGCCGGGTCAATGGGCAAAACGCCGGTTTCAGAGGCCATGATGACCCGGTCGTCGGTGGTCACGCAATAGCGCGAAGGCCGGAGGCCGTTGCGGTCCAGGGTAGCGCCGATGATTTTGCCATCCGTAAAGGAAATGGAGGCCGGGCCGTCCCAGGGTTCCTGAAAAGCGGCGTGGAATTCGTAAAAAGCCCTTTTGACGGGGTCCATTTCTTCGTGGTGATCCCAGGCTTCGGGAATGAGCATCATCATGACGTGCGGCAAAGAACGGCCACAAAGCGTAAAAAATTCGATGACGTTGTCCAAACAGGCCGAATCGGATTGCCCCTCAAAAATAATGGGCAGGAGCATGTCCATTTCTTCTTTTGAGAACCAGGGGGTTGTAAACCCTTGTTCGCTGGTTTTCAGCCAGTTCAGGTTGCCCTGAATGGTGTTGATTTCGCCGTTGTGGGCGATGAAGCGGAACGGTTGCGCAAGTTTCCAGGAAGGAAAAGTATTGGTTGCAAACCGGGAGTGGATCAGGCCAAAAGCGCTGACCATCCGCTTGTCGCTCAAATCCGGGAAATAGCCCCGAAGCTGGTGGCTGGTGAGCTGGCCTTTGTACACCACGGTTTTGTACGACAAAGAAGCGATGTAAAAACCGGAAGGCGAATCTTTCACCGTGTTGTTGATGGTGTGGCTGGCGTAATTCCGGAGCACGAACAGTTTCCGTTCAAACGCGCCCGCATCGCGCAAGTGGTCGGGGCAGGCAATAAACACCTGTTCCATTTCGGGTTCAACCGACAACGCGGTTGGGCCAATGCCGGTTGTGTTGACCGGCACTTTGCGGTAAGCAAGCACCTTCAATCCCAATTTTTCAGCAGCGCGGTTAAAAATTTCCCGGCCTGCTTCCCGCAGGGCAATGTCTTTTGGAAAAAACAGCACCCCAACGCCATAGCGGCTGTAATCGGGCAGGTGTACGCCCAATTTTATGCACTCATCGAAAAAAAACTCGTGGGGTAGTTGCACCATCAACCCCGCACCGTCGCCCGTATTGCTTTCGCATCCGCAGGCGCCGCGGTGTTCCATGTTCTCTAAGATCGTCAAGGCATCCGAAATGATCTGGTGCGACTTGCTCCCCTTGATGTTGGCCACAAAGCCAATCCCGCATGCATCCCGTTCAAATGAAGGGTGATACAAGCCCATATTCATACGCTCCATTCCTTATGCGATTACATAAGTGTCTTTAGAAAGCCTGCTTTGGTGTGGTTAGGGAGCCAGCAGGAAACAAAAATAAAGGAGTACCACGCCGGAGGCATGGCATTTGTGTTAGGTATTAAATGGTAGGGACAGAATGTGGCTTATGCAGAAAACGAAGTTCCGCAGCCGCAAGATTCTTTCGCATTGGGATTGGTGAACGTGAATCCCCGGTTTTCGAGGCCATCCACCCAGTCTATTTCCATAC
>JALHRK010000530.1 GCA_022841505.1 Saprospiraceae bacterium
GGGAAAACGGTTCTATGGCTCCTGAAACATCATTGACGCCAATATCTAACACTTTGACATACAGTTTTTTACATCTGATAGCGTCGAGGTAGTCACTTTCTGTCTGCGTGATGTCGAGGGTGGTTTGCCAGTGGTAAAACGCAGGCGCAACCGAGCGCTGCGGCGTTTGCCGGCAACCCGCTGCAATGGCAAGAACAAGCCCCACACAACAGAAAAAGAAATGGTTCATTGTTGTCAATTACTATTTTTACCGCCGACAAGTTCCTGCAAGCTGATGAATATTCCTACAAAACGTTTTTCAATCCTGAAACCTGCCCGCAAAGTTGCGGCTGCAGGCCGGTATGTTTGGCGCATGGCCGATATCCGTAAACCGGAGTCCTGGCTCAGCACCCTGGTCAATTTACTGTTACGGGTGGGCACACTTTTGCTGATGGTAGCCGTCGTTTTATTGCTCTGGCGAATTTTTAAAGACGATGGGTATTCCATAGAAGCCATTGCCATGCCCGAAACCCTGCAAAAGGACGGTTTTAGCGGAGTTGTGGTGGCTGCTATGCTGCAAGATGCCTATTTACAGGTAAAATCTGAAGCATCCACGGTAAAAACCGATTCTGTGCGTACATCCGGCGGCGATGAACAGGTGGAACTGCATGTCGCCGTCATGGGTTTCGGCGTATCGCTTCGGAGCATCGCCTTTCAGTTGCGGGAGTTGATCGGCCGTCGCAGCAACCTGGTCAGGGGCGCTGTCACGATGGCTGACAGTAGCCTGGCGATGACCTTGCGCATGACCGGCTACAAACACGTCGTGATAGAGGAATCATTGCGCGATGGTGAAAGAACGGCTGTTCAGCGACTCATGCGGCGGGCTGGAGAACAAATTCTGGACAACACTGACCCTCACCGATTAGCCATTTACCTGAATCGCAAAAAACGCTTTGATGAAAGTGTAAAAGTTCTTCGCCGAATGATCGTCGAACGCCCGTCGGAACGGCACTGGGCCTTTTTAGCCTGGGGCGACAACTATGAGGATCAGGGCAGGGTGGACGAAGCCATGGAAAAATTTCAGGCTTCTATTGATTCCAAACCTGATTTCGCGCTCCCCTGGATGCGTTTGGCCTGGGCGCTGGACCGCAAAAACCGACCGGAAGAGGCATTGGAGAAATACAAACAAGCCGTATTGCTGAAACCCGATGAACCTTCCTACTGGAGCAGTTATGGGCGCGCGCTCGCAAGGGCCGGACAGCATGAAGCATCCGACCAAGCATACAGTAAAATGGCGGCGCTCACGGTCGGTCAAAGTGGCTGGCTGATTAACTGGGCGGAAGGGAAAGCCAACCGGGGAGATATCGAGGGCGCCAGGAAAATACTGCATGGAGCGGTGCAAGGCGCCAAAACGGATATCGAGCGCCATTTATCAGACGCTTTTCTGGCATTATTGGAACAGGATACAGCCCGATGCTACCGTTCCCTGATGCAGGTGATGGAACTAGACCCCAACCAGCCATTTGCGGTCGGTTTCGCGATCAACACCAATTTCAAGATGAAAAAATACGCGGAAGTGATCAGGTTGGGTACTCGATTTGAACCGCAGATCGGCAATGACGAACTACATCAAAATGTCCTGAATTATACTGCCATGGGTTACAATGCCACCGGGCAGCACCAATTGGCATTGATAATGGCTCAACGCTCGGTTGAAACAATTCCGACCATCAGTTATCCCTACACAACACTGGCGGAAACGTATGCCTTTATGGGGCAAACAGAGGCTTTTTATACTACTTTGGAAACAGCGCTTCAGAAGGGTTTTTCCGTTCGGAGCGTCCCTGTGGAAGAAGAACCATACAGGCGGTTTGCACAGCGCAAACGTTTTAAGGATTTGTTGGTACGGTATGCGGGGGGCAATTAGGGGTGATGAGGGTTTATGAAGGTTGATGAAGTTGATAAAGGTTGATGAGGTTGATGAGGTTGATAAAGTTGATATTCATTCACTCGAAAAAAGTAGCATAATTGCACTTTCGAGTGGATGAATATCAACTTCATCAACCTTTATAAACCCTTATCAACACTAGTTATTGAACACAATTTTCCGTTTCAAAAAACCGCCGTCAAAACGCAGTTCAGCGATGTACATGCCAATGGTCAGGCTGTTGCGCTGCATCTGGAATACGGTGCTGTTAATACCGGTGTGGGCTTTAACCATACGTCCGCTCAGGTCATAAACGTAGATCTGACGGATCGGCATTTCTTTGGTTTGGAAAGTCACAGCATCCGAAGATGGTACAGGTGAAACCTGCAGACCCAATTCGAGATCGTTCAACTCCGTGGTTTTCACAAAGTTACAACCCAGTCCGAGCGTAACACAAGCACGTGGAGCGAAGTAGCCGATGATCGTATCGATATATGCATGTGCAACTGTGGCGTTTACATTACAGCCCGCTATGGCAGGCGCCGGACTTCCACTATAAGATGTCCACTCCCATGGAGCAGACGTATTCGCGGGAGTGTCGTAAAATGGGAAAAATCCACTCAAACTACTGCCTGAAGCTTCACCATAAGGGTCAAAGCCGGCAGGTATCGTTTCAAAAATATCGTTCAGCCCCAAATTATCCGCTATTTGCTGTAAATCGCAGGAGCCGGATGTTTCCACAACTGGTTTCAGCAAATGCGATACCAATATATTTGTTCCGCAGGGAACAAAAATGTCAGTAGGAGCATGATATGAAATGAGCGGCATTTCGCCCGCATCCACCCAGGAACTGTCGAGCAAAGCACCGCTCATATTGACCGCCAAATGGAATGCAGAACTATACCCCGGCGTATTCTGAACATACATGGTATCACCCAAAGGAAAACCTGCAATGGCATTATACGCGACATCCACCACTCCGGGAGCCGCCTGTATCCCGTTAATATCGCCATTGTAAAATTCCTGTATCATTGGGAATACTGTACCATTGGAAAAAAGGACATTGAATTTATCAGGGTCAGTAGTAGTATATATTTCTGAAAACTGGTTCAGATAAGCAGCGGCTAAAGACAAATAACCGCCGGCGCCTTGCCCCCAAACCACAATTTTATCCGGGTCGATACCGAACGAATTGCCTTGCTCGGCAGCGTTTTTACGAAAAAAACGAATGCAGGAGCGCACATCCTGTACACCCCGGTAAACGGCATTGGCCAGTGTGAAACGACGTGCCGATTCCTGGACAGCAATCGGGTTCCAGCCCAGCCGGTAATCCATAACCGCTACCACATATCCTATTTGGGCCAGACGTGTGGCAAATGCAACGTTTGCAGAGTCGATCAAAGTGCCGCCGCAAGAACCGTTAATCGGAAAAGGGAGAAAGTTGCCGGTATGCAGGTAAATGATCAGCGGGCGCGCTGTTTCAGTATCCCCAACCGGGGCGTACACCTCCATCCGCAACGGTTGCCGGGTGAAGTGGCCGCCTTGCAAAAGGGGTAAAAAGGTAAAATTGGAGCCGTAAACAACCGGCGTTTTACTGACCTCGGAAAATACAGGAGTCAGGTAACGAGTTTGCGCAGAAAGGTTTATTCCAAACGCAAAAAGCAGCAGCAGGACATTCCATTTTAAGTATTGCATGATCCAAAAGGTTTGAGAGTGTGTGCAAGCCGGCCACCCAAAAAAATGCCCCCCGGAAGTACATCCGGAGGGCATTTTACTTCCTAAAAAAGGCAATTAATTATTAAACACAATTTTCCGTTTCACAAAACCGCCGTCAAAACGCAGTTCAGCGATGTACATGCCATTGGTCAAGCTGTTGCGCTGCATCTGGAATACGGTGCTGTTGATGCCTGTGTGCGCTTTTACCAAACGGCCGCTCAGGTCATATACATAGATCTGACGGATCGGCGTTTCTTTGGTTTGGAACGTCACGGCATCCGAAGATGGTACAGGCGAAACCTGTAGACCCAATTCCAGATCGCTCAACTCCTTGGTTTTTACAAAGTTGCAACCCAGGTCGAGTGCAACGCAGGCACGTGGCGCGAAGTAACCGATGATGGTGTCGATATAGGCATGTGCAACAGCGGCAT
>JALHRK010000531.1 GCA_022841505.1 Saprospiraceae bacterium
CCTGGAGGGCTCTTAAATCGGGCGTATTGGGCGAACTGACATTGACCACGAAATAATCTACCAGCGGGAACAATTGCCCGAATGCCAACCGGTAGTCTTCAATGGCCGATTCATTGGGTGTATTTTTGTTTTTGCCGATGTTGCCGCCCACGATGAGTCCCGGCGGGCGTTTTCCGCGCAAGCGTTGCGCCAGGGATTCTGCCCCTTCGTTGTTGAACCCCATGCGGTTGATGAGGGCTTCGTCTAACGGCAGGCGAAACAGGCGTGGTTGTGGATTCCCGGCCTGAGCCAGCGGCGTGGAGGTGCCAACTTCAATGAAGCCAAAACCCAGCGCCGCCATCGTATCCAAATATTTCCCGTCTTTGTCAAAACCCGCAGCCAGGCCTACCGGGTTGCGGAAGTGCAGCCCCAAAAACCGGCGTTCCAACCGCGGATCTTCTAAGCGGTACCAACGGCGCGCCAAAGCGCTCAGCAGGGGAATGCGCAGGATGAACCGGAAAGCGCCAACGGTCAGGTGGTGCGCCCGCTCAGGCGGGAACAGGAAAAGGACGGGCTTGAGGAATGTTTTGTAGAACACAATTGAGTCGTAATAAAAAAGCCAGGTATTGTATGCGCCGCTGAATCGCCGTTCAGCGGTAGAATCAGCAATAAAAAAAAGCCGGATAGCGTACACTATCCAGCCATAATCATAATCCCAAAAACTAGATTTTTATACTTGAGTTAGAAGTAGTCGTAATTCACCGGACAAATATCAATATAATTTTCAACACAATCAAGCCCCTTGCTCTGTTTTTACCAAAAGTTGGAACCCATTGCCGTGAATATTAACAATCTCGATGTTATCATCGTTTTTCAAATACTTGCGCAATTTGGTCACAAAAACATCCATGCTCCTGGCAGTGAAGTAGTTGTCTTCGCCCCAGATGGATTTCAGCGCTTCTGATCGCGGCAAAATATCGTTGACGTGGGTGGCAAACATGCGCAACAATTGTGCTTCTTTAGGAGAGAGTTTCCATTTTTCTTCGCCTTCGCCGCCAACATTAAAGGTCAGGATGCGCAGCGGGTAGTTGAAGTGGTAGCGGCTGATGAAAAATTCGCGCACGTCATCTTTGGGATCAGCCAGCGGTTTGCTCCGCTTCAGTACGGCCTGGATGCGGTATAGCAGCTCTTCCGAATTGAAAGGTTTGGTGATGTAGTCATCGGCTCCAATTTTAAAACCCTGCAAAACATCATCTTTCATCGTTTTGGCGGTCAGAAAAATGATGGGGGTTTCCGCGTCTCTTTCCCGAATTTCTTTAGCAACGGTGAAGCCGTCTTTTTTCGGCATCATGACGTCGAGGATGCACAAATCAAACTGGCCTTTCCGGTGGCGTTCGATCCCCTGCAGGCCGTCGGTAGCCAGCGTCACATCATAATCGTGCATCTCAAGGTAGGAACGCAGTACATCCCCGAAATTTTGATCGTCTTCAACCAGGAGTATCCTGTTATTTGCCATAAGATTAGGTGGTTTTTCTTTGGTGACGACAACCCTTCAGGCTGTCGAATACAATTTGGATCAACTCTGATCCACTTTGTGCGGGAAAAAGAGCATAAAACTACTGCCTTTCCCCGGCTCGCTTTTTACATCAATATTGCCTTTATGAACGGTCATCATCGCCTTTACATAGCTCAATCCCAAACCGAAGCCTTTTACATCGTGAACGTTTCCGGTATGCACCCGGTAGAACTTGTCAAAGATGTGCTTTCTGGCCTCTTTGCTCATCCCGATGCCTTTGTCTTTTATGGTTACTTCCACGCCTTCGGCAGTATCGGCTGTGAGTACTGAAATCTCAGGCTTTTCCGGCGAATACTTATTGGCATTGTCCAGCAAATTGTTGATGATGTTGGAAATATGCGTTGCATCGCCTTGTATTACAGGGTGGATGGCTTCCAGCGCAACGCTGACGACCCCTTCCTTTTTTTCTACCTGCAAACTGATGTTTTCAACGGCATGGGCAATAATATCGTGGAGGTTTACTTCGGTGAGGTTCAACTGGAATTCTTTCCGGTCTATTACCGCCATCTGAAGTACTTTCTCCACCTGGTTATTCATACGTTTATTTTCCTGTTTTATTATGTTGGCGAAACGCAGAACTTTGTCGGCGTTCCCCGAAATTATCGGACTTGTGATTGAATCTGCTGCTAATGAGATAGTTGCGATGGGAGTTTTGAACTCGTGGGTCATGTTGTTGATGAAGTCTGTTTTCATCTCCGACAACTTTTTCTGCTGGATGATGACGTGGATCGTGTACGCGAAACAAAGCAGGATGGTGGCGGTAAAAATAAGCGTCCCGAGAAAATTGACCCATAAGGAACTCCAGACCACCCGCGATTTCGCAGGAAAGAAGACCATCAGCAAGCCGGGAGAGGGCATATCTTCAGGAAACAATTCCACCCGATAATTGGAGGTGTAAATGTCTTTGTAGCCTGGCGGCAACTCTTGCGGTTTTTCCATGGACACCACATAATGGCCGTCCACAATCACAAAATTTTCATCCTGCCGCGAATAGACGCCGTAGTTGCATTTGGTGTCTATGCCCCGGTTGTTCAATTCCTGTTTGAGTATGGTTTTGAGCGATTCGAGCTTGATGCGTTCGCCAAGGGGATATTGGGTATTGCGTACGTTGAAAAACATCATGCGTCGAAAACGGTTGTCCCGTGCCTTGAGGCAGGAGTAGCAGGTGCAGGTGTCCGAAATTTCATTCATCACCTGGTCGAAAAGATTGGGGCTGAGGAGCTCGGGGTCGGCATTTTCTTCCGTGAAGGCCAGTTCAAGCGCAGAAGGTTCGATCACACCGGAACCCTGATTAAAATACTGCGCTACGTAGCCATTCATGTACTGATTGAAGGCTGCTTTTTTTTCTTCGTGTTCCAACCTGGCTACGACGGCGTTGAGCGCATTGTAAACGTTCTTGTCGAAGCGTTCTTCATTGACTTGTATGGAAGTCCGGATGAGCACGGTCTGTAGCCAAACCACGCCAATGACGGCTACGCTCATCAGTCCAATAATCGCCCAAATTGCTTTTCTATTCATAGTTTGATTGGTCCAGCTGCAAAGTTATCATGTTAATTAATACAAAAGTAGGTGTTTAGACTAAGCAGAACAGCCGGTTTAACAGACATTTAACGGCGAAGGCTGGTCTTAAGAGGTAAATTGGCAAAAGGCAAGGGGCAAAAGGCAAGGGGCAAATTGGCAAGGGGCAAATTGAATCTTTACTTGCCTGCTTGCTAATTTGCCCCTTGCCAACTTGCCAACTTGCCCTTTATTCCTTCTTCATCAATTCAACTGGAAGCGCACCACCAAACCGCCGGAGGTATCCGTACGCGGGAATCCCTGGGAAGTTTTCGGAATGGTGCGGCGGTAATCAAAAAACAGGCGCAAGGACAAGCGCTGGTTGAGTTTGTATTCCACAGCCGGCGAAATAGAAAGCGCATAACTTCCACGGGTCGGTTCGAAGATGCCTTCGTCGAGTTTGTGGGCATAAGTAACGTCGTCGCGCAGGGAGAAGTTGAACTGCATGTCCAGATCGCGGCTTTGCAATTGGGAACCGCCACGTCCGCCACCCGGTTGGTTTTGGTTCGTTGGCGTCTTTTTCTCCTCTTCCTCTTTTTTCTTCTTGTTGCCTTTCTTTTTGCTGCCGGTCAGGAAAGGAATATCAAAGTCGCGGATGCGGTAGCCGGCGCCGATGATGATTTCTTTGGTCTGTGTTTCGCTCAGCAGTTTATTAATAAAACTCATGGAAAGGGAGCGCGACTTTTTGTAATCCACATTGAAACTCATGCCATTTTTCAAAGTAGCTTCCACGGCCAGCAACGGCGAAAAAGCTTCCTGAATGACAATTTCAGGGATTTCAAGCCTGGCGTAGAAGTTACCTGAAATTTCGTCTACACTGCCAAAGGAGCGCGTACGCAGGTAGTCGAGGCCGGTGCGGTAACTGTTCACCCTCAACTCCGTTTTGTACCCGTGCGTCAGGCTGAAGTTGGTGAAAATATCTTTGAACAGCGGTATTTTCG
>JALHRK010000532.1 GCA_022841505.1 Saprospiraceae bacterium
TTCCATTGCAATGCCGGGTAGCAGTAATTTTTTCGGTAAACTGGTTTTGCGGCAACAGCTCGATGTTTTTTTGGCCGGGTTCTACATCCCCAAGGCTCCCGTTCAGTTTCATGTCCACTATGGAATAACTCAATCCGTTTCCGGAGGCTAAGTTGTCGAAACTGTTGGGCGTGAAGACAAAAAACCGCCAGGGGCTACCCGGTTGTGGGAGAATCAGGGTTTGGGTGGTGGAAGCATGCCCATCGAGGTTGTTCCCATTCGGCATCAGTTGATGGTTGCGGTCAAACAAGCTGGCGGCATCAGTGTAAAATAGCAGGTTGCCCATCATGTCGGTCGCCACCGAAGAAGCTTCGCGGCTGAAGGTTTGTCCGTCATTGAGCACCGTGGGTGGGTCGGTCGCAAAGTCCAGCCCGCCGCCGTCGCCGAAGTACCAGTATCGCGTTTGCTCGCCATCGCAGCCGCTGCAATCGCAATCCAGATCGAGGCAATCGAACAATCCGTCGCCGTCGTCGTCGAGGCCATTGTTGCAAATTTCGGGGGAGCAGATAATTGTGCATAGATCAGTAACGGGTAAATTACGGACTTGAGGCGTCGCAACCCTCGCACTGTGCGTAATTGGCGCGGTATAACGCACCAAGCTAACCGGGTTAAATACCGGCGCCAGGGTTTGTTCCGTTACGGTAACATCAAGCGGGAATTCACAATCGCCGCCAACCAGCCCATCGGACAACCTCAATTTGGCTATGACAATATCGCCAAGACTGTGAGCAGCTGTAAAGTATAAATAGTCATTGGCTGTAGCCAGAAATTTTTCTCCATGAAATACCTCCATGTCCTGGTAATCTTTCGCCCATAGCACCGTGCCGTTCTTGTCAATTTTAATCAGATAAATGCTCCCTGGCTCACTGGGTGAGGTGTTCGGTGACAGGATCACGTACCCATCCGGAACGGAGATGATGCTCTGAACGAAAAGCTGCGGGGATCCTGGCAATGTATAGAGTTTTGACCAAATCAGGTTGCCGTCCAGGTCAGATTTGCTTACCGCAAACTGGTTCGTGAGTCCGATGTCATTGTCAAAATCACCGTAATAAATCGTGACCATATTGTCTCCGTCGAATACAAAGTCCGGCGCGTAAATTTTGGCCTGGGTCTGTGCGCCGACGAGTGCCATGCGCGACCAGATTTCATTGCCCGACAAGTCAAATTTGCTCAACCCGCCCCGCATGCCGGAATCGAAGGTCCCATAAGTGTAGCGACCGGATGTATAGAGGTTGCCATTTTTTATCTGCATTTCGTTCACAGACTCGAAGCTGCCGGAGGCTAACGAATATGCCCATTTAAGCCCGTTATGCGCCCCGGTATTCCGGTCAATTTCTACGAGGTTGGCGTCTTCACCATTTCCAGGCGCCGGGGAATTGTAGTGAGAAACGGAAGCCCAATAATTGCCGCCCGGTTGCAGCTCCAGTAAAGCAACATAAAAGGTTTGCGGATTGGCCGGGCTTTCATAAGCCCAGATTACCTGATCGGTTGAAGGGTTATATTTGAAACTAAAAGCCCTGTGGGGATTGGTATTGAACAATCCGGCGCCTACCAGATTTCCGTCGCTGTCTTCAATAAGCTGGCTGATGTTTTCAAGCGTTCCGGATGTAAACTTGAAGGTGCGCGTCCAGATGATCAAACCGTCAGGAGCCATTTTTGCCAAAAGAATACTATCAGCCCGGTATCCGCTGAGGTAAAAATTGCCGTCGTTGGCGCGGATGAGGTTGTTTGCGCCTTCCACAACCCCGGGTATTCCGAGCGTTTTGATCCAGGTGGTTTCGCAATCACTATCTTCAATGCAAACGGGGGAGCAAAGCACATCTTCCGTAAGTACAATATCATTTACAGCAAGGGTAGAAACGACCATAGCTGGCGCCGCCAGGGTACTCAGCTGACCGGGAGTAACAACGGGCTGTGCCGGAAAAGTGTTCACCTGATGGGGTATTTCCGGACAAACCCCGGCAAACCCGGCTTCATCTGTTTTCAAAAACCAGACCTCGTCATTTCCTGTAAGATCTGTGTATCCGGTGAAAAGATAACCATCCGGGGCTACATTCACGGAGGTTAGTTTGTTCTCTCCGGTTGGAGCATACATGCGCGACCATTCCAGGTCTCCATCCGGACTGGTTTTGAAAAAGAACGAATTGAAATTGGTTCCGTTGGTTCCCAGGTCGTTTGCTGCAATGACAAAACCGCCATCGGAGCTTTGATAGACGCTGCGACTCGCAAGATCAAGGTTGAAATCGGTCCGAAAAACCTCAGACCAAAGCAGGGTGCCATTTTGCGAAAGTTTCACCATCCAGGAATCATCGAAGGTCTGGCCGCCGCCGGGGCCATTCCACCCGGAAGTAGCGCCCATGGTCATCAGATTTCCGTCGAGCGTCAGGAAAATGGAAGAAAACCCTTCGTTGTCGACAGAACCATAGGCGTTTACCCATTGTAAAGTCCCCGTGGAAGTGAGCCGCATTACCATACCATCGTGAATGGAAGAAGAATTTTGACCAAAAGAAAGGGTGAAGCCGGTTGCAATAATGTCGCCACCAGGCAGTTCAAGCAAACCTGCTATCCAATCGGTATTACCGCCGTCGTATATATTGGACCAAAGAACGGTTCCGTCTAAGGTGATTTTGGCAAGATACGCCGCATAACTCAAAGCATTGGGGGCATTAATGGCGCCGCCCACCAGCAAATTGCCATCCTGGGTGGGTATGGCCGTGGTGAAAATGTTCACTGCGGCAGGCGTATTGATTCTCCTTTGCCAAAGCACCATGCCATCGGTTGAAAAACGCGCCAGGAAAGGATTTGTATTGTTAAATCCGGCTGTTGTATTTCCGGCAAGGATCCATCCGCCATCCGGCAATGCCAAAACGTAACCTACCTGTTCAACCCCGGCTAAGCCAAAACGTCTTTGCCAGATGGTAGCGCCGTCGGGTCCTGTTTTTAGCAAATAAATGTCTGTTTCGCCGGACACAACCGTTGTACCCGCCACCAGAAAATTCCCGTCAGCGAGGGTAACCGTCCGGCTTCCGCGGTCGTCGCCGGGGCCGCCCCAGGTTCTTTGAAAGCTGACATTGGCACAGGAATCCTGAACAGCCAGGTATACCACTTTCGTTTTTTGGCAAAATCCGTTGCCTGCTACCAGCCGAACGACATAAACTCCAGCGGCATTGGGTGTGAAGCCGGTAAACGCCGAACCTTGCGGAACGCCTTCCAAAAACCATTCGTACTGGGTAGCATTCTGGCTTTGATTGGTCACAGTTACCGCTTCCCCGATCACGGGGGTCAGGGTGCTGACATCAAAATCGGCCACTATAGGGCAAACCACGTCAATGATCCGCTCAAAACGTTCGCTCCTGCACAGATCGGGATTGCCGGAATTGGCCGTGAGCGCAATGACGAATGTACCCGCTGTATTGAAGGTATAGGAAGCGTTGGCTGTACTGGAAAAAGGAACGCCGTTGATCGTCCAGGTATAGGAAGCTGCATTGACGCTGCCATTGGTAAAGTTTACAGATTGGCCAACATTGACTGCTGCCGCTGAAGCGGTGAAGGTGGCCGTGACCGGATTGGGGCAGAGGTCCAAACAACCTTTGGAATCCAGCAGGCTGGACCGCACATTTTCAATAAACCAATGCATGCGGTCGCTTTGACCAGGGGTAAAATCGTTAAAGCAGTCAAAATCGGTATAATCCATAAAATTGAGGATCATATCGGGCTGGTCGCTCGAAAAACCGGATTGGGCATCCGTATTGCAGGTATTGACAACCGCATTGCAAGCGGTCCACAAGGTGCTTTGATCAGGCGGCGTATCGCAAACCCGGTCGCCGGATGTAAGGCAATCGTCGTTGGCGCAGCCACCCTGAAAAGTATGGAAAAGCCCCAGATAGTGTCCCATTTCGTGGGCTAGTACGCCTGAGCCGCCCGGAGACGACCCCATGTATTCGGCTTCCATCACGATGCCATCTTCCGGATTGCCGTGTGAAGCGGGCAAATAAGCATACCCTG
>JALHRK010000533.1 GCA_022841505.1 Saprospiraceae bacterium
CAGGGCCAGTACGAGCAAGCCATCCGTTATTTTAAAGAATCAATCACCTTGTCACAGCGCATCGGCTACTCACTGGGGCTGGCGAGCGCCTGGCATTCCTTAGGTAATTTGTACAAAGAAACGGGCAAATACAACGAGGCGCTGCATTATTATAAACTGGCCTTGTCTTTGAAAAAGGATCTGGGCCGACCCAAAAAAATACTGACCACCATTCGGGATATGGCCAGCCTTTACTTCCTGACCAATCAGTACGACTCCTGCATGGCCTTGTGTACGAACTACTTGCCAATAAGCAAAGAACTGAAGCTTTATGAAAGCGAAAGCCATCTGGCATTTTTGGCGACGATGTCGGCTGCCAAAATGGGCAAGGAAAAACTTGCACGTACTTATCTGAGTTATGGAGAAGCTGCCGTTCTTCTGATCAGTACCCCCGAAGAGCGGCCAACAATTCTGAAATTAGCCGCCCAAAGCCATGCGCTGCTGGGGCAATACGAAAATGCGTACCGCTACCAGGTACAGTCCCAAAACGCGCAGGATTCTATCTTCAATGCAGAAAAAAGCCGGATTGTCTCCGAAATGGAAACGCGCTTTGACACCGAGCGAAAAGAAAAACAAATCGCTGACCTGGCAGAACAAAACGAACTTAACCAAGCCCGGATCGTGGTGGCCCGCACCCGGCAGTTGGGGCTGCTCATTGGGCTTGGCTTGTTTGTTGCCCTCGCATTTGTCCTCTACCGGAATGCCGTAGCCCGAAAACGCCACAACGCCACCTTAGAAAAAACCAATGCCGAACTGACCCGTAAAAACTACGAAGTACAAACCCTGCTGCGCGAAATCCACCACCGCGTCAAAAATAACCTGCAAATTATCTCCAGCCTGCTGAAGTTGCAAGCCCGGAAAATCAGCGACGAGAGCACGCTCGAAGCCCTGCGCACCGGACAAGCCCGCGTGCGCTCCATGGCGCTGCTGCACCAGCGACTCTACCAGGGAGACGAACTGAAGGAAATTCCGATGCAACCCTATTTAGCTGACTTGACCCAAAGCCTGATGGATGCCTACCAGGTTGATGAAAACCGCATCCAATTGCGCACAGATCTGGATGACCTCTCACTCGACGTTGATGCCGCTGTTCCAATCGGCCTCATTGTAAACGAATTGATAACCAATTCATTGAAGTATGCCTTTCCGGATGAGCGCAGTGGAGAAATCCGGCTAACCCTAAAACAAAAAGGGGACGATTTACATTTACAGGTATCGGACAATGGCATTGGCATGAAACTCGTTAGTGGCCAGCCGGTGACCCAAAAGTCTTCTTTTGGTTTAGAATTGGTGGCCTCGCTGACCCAAAAACTGAATGGTCAATTGTCCTTTGTGAATGGCATTGGCAGCAGGACGGATCTGGTTGTGTCAAAATTTTTCACAAAAGTATTCCTGCCACAATGATCAACCTGCTCATCGTAGAAGACGAACCCATCATTGCCAAAGACATCGCTTATACGGTAGAAGACCTTGGCTATGGCATCGCCGCAGTTTGCAGCAACCACCAGGAGGCATTAGAAGCGCTCCGGAAAAGTAGCCCCGACCTCGTCCTTTGCGACATCCACCTCAAAGGCGACGACTGGGATGGCATCCAATTAGCTGCGGAAATTCGCCGGTTATACGACTTGCCCCTCATTTTTCTGACCGCGCTGACCGATCCCGATACCATCAGCCGGGCCGCAGTCACCGACCCCGACGCCTACCTCACCAAACCCTTTGAAGAACGAACCCTCTATGCGGCCATCGAGTTGGCTATTTTTAAATTTTTACAAAAAAAACAAACCGCCCCAAGCGAACCGCTGCCCTTCTTTGCCGGAAATTTTTTCATCAAAGACAAAAAACGCCTGATCAAAGTCAGCGCGGAAGCCATTCTCTTGGTGAAAGCTGAAGGCGCCTACACCCAGGTGGTCACGGCCGACCGCCAGTTTTTACTCAGCTCCAACCTGGGAACCCTGGAAGAAAAACTGCGAGGTTTACCTTTTGTGCGGGTTCACCGTTCCTATTTGGTGAATTTTCACGGGATTGATGCCATTGAAGAGGATGTGTTGTCAATAGGCGCCGAGCGGATCCCCATTGGGAAGAGTTACCGCGAGGCGTTTTACAAACAACTTCAACAGTTATAAAAAGAGAATTTGGGCGTGCCCCCCGCTGCCAAACTATGATAGGTTTCCCAGTCTGTCTGGCAGCGGGGGTCAGGCTGTCCGCTATTATGGCCCTGAACTGGTGATGAAGCTTGACGGCTGAACCTGGCTCAGGGCCATACCGCTTCCATCCTTCACGCGGGGGGCGTATTGCATCATAGAAACAATACCCCCTAAACGCTGACCATCAAGGCCGTATGTTATTAGATTTAGCCAGAACAATGCGCTTGGTGACCGCCACCTGCTGCCCCTGGGTTTCGATGCGCAGGGTATATACCCCGTCTGCCAAATCTTCCAGGTCAAGTTGTAGGGTTGCCTTTTCCAACACTTCAGTTTGCTGCATCTTTACTCGTTCACCTAAGGCATTGAAAACCCGGATAGTAACACGGTTTTCCGGAATATTCGTAAAGCTGACCGTCACACGGCCATCTGTCGGATTCGGAAACACTGCTGCACTGAGCTGCGGCATTTGACCGTCTGAATCTGCCGTCGGTTGAACGCCTGCGATGCCCAAATTTTGAGTGGCGCTAAGGATGCTCACGTTGTCAAAAGTCGCCGTGGTGGTCACGTTGGCATTGATGCTTTCCGCAAACAAACCAGCGTAAATGCAACCCGTCATGCTCACCGTTGCCGAAAAGGCAAAACTCCAGGTGCTGCCATTCGTTGAGGTATACCCGACAAAATTGCTGCCATTGCGCACCAAGCGGAGCCAGGTGTGCTGCGGGCGGGAAAAGTTCAGCCCACTCGCTGCGCCGTTGGTGACGGTTCGGATTTCGCGGCGGACGTTGGTGGACAACTGCGTTTTCAGCGACACTTTTTTGGAGCCCGGATCAAGGGTTTCGCGCAGCATGATGCCAGCCCAGCCGCCGCCGGTTACGCTAACGACGCGGGCGATGATTTCGCCGTTGCCGCACAGGGTTTGGTACACTGCGTGGAGTTTATCGCTGCTGGAGGTAGAAAAACCGGTTGCGTTGATGACAAAGGTATCGTCAGGTTCGGCATTGCAGGGCGGGAAACTGGCGCTTCCGTTTGCGGTGCCTACATTTCCGTTGTTCCAGGTTCCTGTGAAGGCCCCGCCGATGTCGTCAATGAGGCCGTTGCAGTCGTTGTCTTTGCTGTCGCAAACCTCTTCTTCATCTGGGTTCACGCGGTCATCTGTATCGTCGCAATCGTCGCTGTTGTTGACATATCCCTGTGGCTGGGTACATTCGATAACGACGTTGTTCGGATCGCCAAAACCATCGCCGTCGAGGTCGGCGTAGAATTCAGTTTTGAGTCCTTCGTCGGTTATTCCGTCGCAGTTGTTGTCAATGCCATCGCAAAGTTCCGATTCGCCAGGGTTAATGGCATCATCGTTGTCGTTGCAATCGCCGGCTTGCGTAGCAAAACCAGCCCCCGGATTTGCGCAAAGCGATTGTCCTGTGCCCGTGCCGTAGCCATCGCCGTCGGCATCGGTGTAGTAAGTGATAAGGGTGAGTCCTTCGTCGGTTTGGCCGTCGCAGTTGTTGTCAATGCCGTCGCAAAGTTCCGATTCGCCGGGGGTGATGCTATCGTCGTTGTCGTTGCAATCGCCATCTTGGGTGGCAAAACCAGCCCCCGGATTCGCGCAAAGCGACTGTCCTTGGTCCGTGCCATAACCATCGCCATCGGCATCGGTGTAGTAAGTGATGAAGGTGAGTCCTTCGTCGGTTTGGCCGTCGCAGTTGTTGTCAATGCCGTCGCAAAGTTCAGGCGCATTAGGATAGATCGTATTGTCGCCGCCGTTGCAATCGCCACCTATTGTTGTGTTATAGAAACCAATCGGTCCGCAAATATCTCTGAAGGCGCTGTCGTCACCGAAAC
>JALHRK010000534.1 GCA_022841505.1 Saprospiraceae bacterium
GGTGTGGGCTCGGGCTTCCCATCGTGGATAACAATTGCCCCGAAAACGGCGTATTCTACCAGCCCAATCTGTTCAATATTATTGTTGGCAACGCACCCGGCACAACGCTTGGCGCAGACGTATACCTGAAAGAGGTGCGCCTCATCATCCGGCATGGTTGGGCGGCAGACATTGCCGTGATCTTAGTTTCGCCGGGTGGGGTAGTGGCCACTGTGGTGCAGAACAGAGGAGGGGCAGGGGATGATTTCGGAGATCCGAA
The DNA here is from genome assembly GCA_022841505.1 of Saprospiraceae bacterium. Classification (GTDB taxonomy): domain Bacteria; phylum Bacteroidota; class Bacteroidia; order Chitinophagales; family Saprospiraceae; genus JABWAJ01. The sequence goes on from JALHRK010000534.1 coordinate 260, forward strand.
CTCGGGATGCCAGAGTTACGCCACTTTTGCCGTAGGCGCCTGTACGCCATTAGACAGCGCCGCCGCGCCTTTTACAGCAGTGCCGTACCCATCGGAACAAAACTTCTACATCTTTAACGACAACGTGACCAATCCAAACGGAACCTGGCAACTCCGGATCTGTGATGACCTTGAGTCCGATGCGGGTTCGTTAGAATACGTAGAGCTGGTTTTTGAACCGATCGCCTGTTTGCCCATTTCTCAGGCCACCGTTTTAAACGTGGATACCACTTCGGTGCTGCTTGGCTGGACGCCTTCAGCATTTTGCGGAACCACGATCATTGAATACGGACCTCCGGGATTCACCCCCGGGAACGACGCACAGGCGGGCGTCGGTGGTGAAATTGCTTTTGGAAACTGCCCGCCTTTTTTGTTGCAGGGGCTGGATCCGGAAAGCAATTACGATATCTACATCCGGCGTTTTTGCAATACTGGCGGATACAGCGGCAACTCCTGCCCCGTTACGGTGGCTACCGGCTGCCGGCCACCGCCGATTACTTTAGTTGAATCGTTCAACAGTCAGTTGTTGTGCAACACGATGACTTGCACAACCGCTTGTAATACAACCGGTTTGTGGCGCAATATTTCCAGCGACGCTTTTGACTGGTTAGTCACCACGGGACCTACGCCAACAGCGGGAACGGGGCCACTGGACGATGTTTCGGGCGGAGGCAAGTACGTATACATTGAAACGAGCGGCAATCAATGCGCCATTGGCGCCCAGGCTCGGTTGTTGTCGCCGTGTATCCGGATAGACAAACAAGGGTTTCCCGATTGTCACCTGTCGTTCCACTACCATATGTTTGGCCCGAATATCGGCGCCTTGCGGTTGGAAACGTCTACCGATGGCGGATTCACCTGGTCCGTCTTCTGGCAACTCAGCGGCAGCCAGAGCAATGAATGGAAAAAAATCTACCTCAGCCTTGCCGCGTTTCCGGACGACGCTGTGGTGCAATTCCGTTTTGTCGGCGTTAAAGGCAACGGCGTACGGGGCGATATTGCCCTGGATCAAATTGTGTTTTATGGCTCTGAAAATTTAGGCTTCCCGAATAACCAGTATTATGCCGACAGCGACGGGGATGGTTTTGGCCGGGCAGGCATGTTTGTGCTGAGTTGTGCGGCTACAGCGCCGGCGGGATACTCCAACAACGACGACGATTGCAACGATACAAATGCTTCGATTTATCCGGGTGCGCCCGAAGTGGGATGTGATGGCATTGACAACAACTGCAATGGCTCAGCCGACGACCTGATTTTGCCACCCCCGCCCGCCGAATCTGATACGATTTGCTCAGGAGAACAAGCGGAGGTTTGTGCCACCGCATTGCCAGGGTATTTTATGTTTTGGTATGATTCGCCTTCCGGAAACAATGTTGTCCACTTTGGAAACTGTTACGAACCCGTTCTGCCGCCGAATAACGGGGCTGAACCGGTGGTTTATCTCTATTACGCCTCCCAATCCAATTTTAGTTGTTTTTCCCAACCCAGAACCGAAGTGCGAATTGTCGTCAATCCAACCCCGGCAGGAGCATTCAGCGAAACGCCATCTGTTTGCCAGGGCGCAATTTTTGATTTGGCGAGTCTCAATATTGTGGATGAAAATTTCACTGGCGGCACGATCACTTTTCACACCCAAAGTCCGGCCACACCCGCCAACGAACTGCCGTCAACCATGGTGAGTCCGGCGACAACCACCAATTATTATTACCTCATCACCAATCCTTATGGGTGTACAGACGAAGGTTTGGTTACGCTAACGGTGTTGAGCGGCCCCAGCCTGAGTTTTTTTCCGGCTGATTCTATTTCGCTGTGCAAAGAATCCACCACCACGATTGGCGTCCAGGTGAATGGCGGCATTGGGAATTATACCTATTTCTGGAACACGGGCGCCAACACGCCTTCCATCCCAATCAGCGCCTCCGGGAATCCCGGAACAACCGCGCTGTACCAGGTCACCGTAACGGATGCCGGGGGGTGTTTCAACACAGGCGATATCGCTGTGACGACAACAAACAGCATAGATTCTATTCAGGTGACGATCACAAATGTGACCACTTGCATGGGCGCCAACGGCAGCATCCTTATTGAGCCGCTGAACGGGTTAAGCCCTTTCAGTTACCAATGGACCGGGAGCAACGGCGCTTCCGGCAACGGCGTTAGTCCCGGAAATGTCATCAACATCGCAAATCTGGCCCAGGGGAGTTACCGCGTCACCATCACGGATGCCTCGGCGGAAGGTTGCCGGTTTATCCTGCGCAATGTATTGGTACAGGGCCCCAGTGCGATTGTTGAAGACATAGTAGTGGAGGATGTAAGCTGCGCGGGGGCTTCCGACGGTAGCATTTGTCTGGATGTGGACGGCGATAATCCCCAGTATCTGTGGAGCAACGACGCCACAACTCCTTGCCTTCAAAACCTTCCAGGCGGCGCCTATTCCGTGACGATTAGCGACGGCATGTGCGCAACGGTAGTGGACAATATTGTGGTTAATGAACCCGACTCGCTGCGGATAAAACCCGACCTGACCCTTCCGCTGTGCCACAATTCCGCGAATGGCGCGATTTCCCTGACCATTTTTGGGGGAACGCCCGATTATTCGTTTTTATGGAGCAACATGGCCGTCACCCAAAATATATCCGGGCTAACCGGGGGCGATTACAGGGTAACCCTCACCGATGGAAACGGCTGTACACTCACGGAGATGATCAATTTGCAGGCGCCTTTGCCCCTGCAAATTGTACTCGACTCCATGCAGAATGTTTCCTGTAACGGGGGCGCAGACGGGTATCTGAAAGTATCGGCTACGGGCGGGACTTCCCCATACCGGTTTAACTGGAACGACAACAGCACCGCGCCGGTGAGAAGCAACCTGCCAACAGGAACCTATACCGTCACGGTAACTGACTTCAAAGGTTGTCAGGCGGTTCGGACACTGTTTGTTACCCAGCCCCAGCCGTTGGTCGTAAACCTGATTGCGGTGACAGATCCTGTTTGTTTGGGGGATGAAAGTGGCGCATTAACCGTGGCAGCAACTGGCGGAACGGCGCCTTATTTTTATTTTTGGGATCACAACGCCACCGGCCCGGCAATAACCGGCTTAGGGGTTGGGGTGTACCGCGTCGTAGCAGTAGACGCCAAAGGTTGCCAAAGCGATACCGTGGTATTGGAATTATTGCCGGTTTCCACCATTAGTTTGAACGTGACTAAGGTTTCACCGGTTTGCGTCGGACGAACGGATGGCAGCATCAGTTTGCAGGTGATGGGAACCCCGCCTTTTCAATACGCCTGGAACAACAACAGCCACGCTGCGAACCTCAACAATATCGGGGTAGGCACTTATACGGTGAACATTACAGACGGGCAGGGATGCGTGTACGACACAGCAATTGTGCTGACTGCTCCCCAGGTTTTCGGCGTCGAACTCAGCGTGCTGTCCCCCAGCTGCTTTGGATCGCTCGATGGCCTTATTGACGTGATCATGCTGCAAAGCGGCACACCCCCGATTAATTACCTTTGGAGCCACGGCCCAACCACCGAGGATGTTTCCGGCCTTGCCCCCGGCGAGTACCAGGTCACCGTGAGCGACGCTCAGGGATGCAAATTTATCTCTGAGACCATTCCGATGGTCTGGCCGTCGCGGCTCATGTATAGAATTGATGCCATTGGCGAAATAGAGTGCCACGGGGAAGCAGACGGCTTCATCGAATGGGACGTCAG
>JALHRK010000535.1 GCA_022841505.1 Saprospiraceae bacterium
TATAAATGCCGTCAATCGCCCGCAAGGTGTAATCGCCGGGTGGCAGATTGGTAAAAAGCCCGGTACCGTTCGACAAATTAACCGGCCCGGTCAGGGTGTAGGAAACGGTGGCCATATTGCCGGAAACCAAAGCGCTGATGGAGCCGTCGTTGGCGTCGGGGCAGCTTTCGTGGCCGGTTACCGCACCCACATCAATATTGCAAAGTGTGCCACAGGAACTCAAACACCCCCGGGAATCAATGTGATTCTGAATCCGGGTGATGTTGCCGGCAGCCCAGGTGGTGGCGCCGCAAACGATGTTCGGAAACATAATGGTATTGGAATTGGCTTCGCTATGCACCCCGTCCCAGTTGTGGCCGAGCTCGTGTGCGCTCAGCGCCCGCAGGCAATTGCTACTGTTGGAAAAATCTTCGCAGACATTGTAGCGCTCGGCGCCGCAGATCCCCCCGATGCTCTGGGCGCAGCCAATCAGACCAAAATTATCCGGGCCGCCGCCGCAACCCTGGATATCGCGGTCTGTCCAGATCTGACCTACATCGTGGGTAAGAAAATTGCCCGGCGCCCAGGCTGAGAAGTCATCTAAGATGTCAAAGGCTTCATCCGAAGTCGTCCAGGGGTCGGCCATGGCCGAAGTGGGAACAAACTGATCCACGATGAGGTAGTCGAGGTTGAAGTCATCGTACAGCGGTTCCATATTATTGGTGACGGTGATGATGAAATCGTTGACCGCCTGCACGCTGCCGTATTTGCTGAACATGAGGAAATCGCCCGCAGTGGCCATTTCCACTTCCCAGCAGGCCATTTTTTCCAGACCTTCCGCAGGCTGTTTTTTATGGGGGTGGTCTTCTTCGTGCTTGCCCTGTTCCTTTACGGCTGTAAAGGTACATTCGATGGCAGGATCGCTCAGCACATCCGCCGCCCGGTAAACGTAGTAATAGTCGGCAGGTACGCGGGGCAAGACCTTCTGCAATGGCTCGACAAACCAGATATCGCCGCCAGCTTCAATCATGCCAACGACATAATCCGGCGTGATGGTGAAGCGCACGACTTCCCGGTCAGCCCCCTGACTGCCTCGAAAAGTGATATTTGGACGCCGGGGCAGCACTTTAGGCCCCTGCTCGGTGAGCGCCACTTCGCGGTAATTGGGGCCGCGCAGGTCGTGGTAATCCAACAGCAGGTCCCAGGAATGCTGCCCGTCAATAGCCAGCGTGAAATGAAATCGGTTGCCGGGTTTCGACAGCGCGTAAATTTGCCGGGCATCTAAACGGCAAACCTGGTAGGCGCTGAAGCTTTTGTCCAATTCGGCGTCCCTGAAGTTGACGATTTCGGCTTTGATCTGCGTTTGGGCGAAAAGGATGCCGGGAAGGATCGCCAGTAGCAGGAACGGAAGTAGGTTTCGAAGCGTGTTTCGATGCTTTTGAAGTGGATGGTAACTGTTCATAAAAATATCAGTGATTGGTGAAATAATCAAGCCATCACTGGCGCGAAGGGAACGCGCAGCGCTATCGGGATTTAGCGATTGTGGGTATAAATTGATGTTGGGAGGGAGGAAAACGTTACCAAATATAGGGAAAGAAGTTTAAAGTTCAAAATAATATTTATGCATCATGTCACGTTCCAGCAATTGAATGTATTAACTCCAAAATAACTGAACCATGAAAAAGAGTATGTTGCTTTTGGCATTCCTGTTGCCAGGCATTTTTAGTTTTACCCAAACGAGCGCAGAAGCGCTGACTCAATCAGACATCCTACAGCACCGACCTGGAGCTCCTCTTAAACCGGATAACGAACAACTCTACCAAGCCTATCTCGCTGCAAGCCAAAAAAAGGATAAGCATGAAATTCAGCGGATTATTGATTTATTTTACGAAAAAATCAAATCCCTTGAACCGGAAAATCGCCTCGAAGAAATAGCAGATGTGTATGAAAAAATTATCGAAATCTGTCAAATAGAGGGCTATCCTTTAGAAAAAATACCAGGATGTCTATATTGCCAAACCCATAGCCTGATAGAAAGTGGCAAATATAAGCGTGCATTGGCTTTCCAGTTGAAAGTAGTGGCGTTGGAAGAGAAGATTTATCTTCCAGACCACCCGGATTTAGCAATATCTTATTACGACCTGGCTCAGATTTATGGTCATCTTGGGGAATATCAAAAAGCGGTGGATCTGTGCGTGAAGGCTACGAGTATTTATGAGAAAAATCTGTCGCCGGATCACCTTGACCTGGCTACAGGGTATAACCTTATGGCATTAGCTTACAGCGGGCTTGGTGATCATGCTAAAGCGCTGGAATTCAATTTGAAAGTTTTTGCCATTCGTGAAAAAGTATTGTCTGCCGATGACCTTGACATGGCTGCTGCTTACAACAATATTGGGCTGACTTATTGTGATCAGGGCGAGTTTAATAAAGCGCTGGAATTCAATCTAAAAGCTTTGAATATCCACGAAAAAAACCTTCCATCCGACCATCCTGATCTGGCAACTTCGTACAATAACATGGGAATAAGTTACGTGAAAATCGGCGAGTATAATAAAGGGCTGGAATTCACGCTGAAAGCTTTGGATATCCGAAAAAAAGGATTGACTGCCGATCATCCGGATCTGGCAAATACTTATCACAACCTGGCATTAGCATATTATTATTTGCGTAATTTTCAAAAAGCGCTGGAATTCAACCAAAAAGCTTTGGCTATTTTTGAAAAAACACTGCCTTCTGATCATATTTCTTTGGCTAATTGCTACAACAATTTAGGGCTGACCTACTATAACTTTGGAGACAACCTGAAAAAAGCACTGGAATTTGACATGAAAGCCATCTCAATTTTTGAAAAAATACTACCAGCTGATCATCCTAACCTGGAACAGTTGTATCATAAGATTGGTAAGACATATCTGAAAGACAGACAATTGCCAAAAGCAAAAGTATATTTTGAAAAATACCAGAAAATCAGCAAATCGCAGGATCAGGCTTGTTTTAACTGGGCTTTGTATTACGCTGCCCTGAAGGATAAAACACAAGCCCTGGAAAATTTGCAGAAAGCGGTTTCATTGGGATTCAAAGACCTGGATTGGATCTCTGTTGTTGGGAGTTACAGCAATATCCAAAATGAACCGGCTTATAAAGCAATTGTGAAAGGATTGAAAAAGGGATAAATTATACTGGTCCTACCACCCCAAGTGGTAGGACCAGCCGCCCAATCTTCAAATTATCAAATCCTCAAATCTTCAAATTCTCCTTAAAACTTACCGCAAACAACAACAAAATCACACCCGCAATGCCCGCCGGAATCAACCAGATAGACTTCCAGTCGTGGCCGCCGTCAACTGCGTAAGCATCTACGATATAGCCCGAAATGTAAGAGCCGATGAACATGCCCGCGCCATACGTGGCCAGCGTAATGAGGCCCTGCGCCGCGCTTTTGAAGCGTTCGCCTGCGCGATTGTCGGTATAAATCTGGCCGGTGACAAAGAAAAAGTCGTAGCAAATGCCGTGCAGTACGATGCCGAGGATCAGCATCCAGGCGCCGCCGCCGCCGGTGTCGCCAAAAGCAAAGCACACATAGCGCAGCGCCCAGGCCACCATGCCCACCAGCAACATTTTTTTCACGCCGAGGCGCACAAAAAAGAACGGCATCAGCAGCAGGAACAATACTTCCGACATCTGGCCCATGCTCATTTTGGCGGCAGCCCGCTCCATGCCCACCTCGTTGAGGTAAGCGTTGGTGAAGTTGTAGTAGAAGGCCAGCGGTACACAGATCAGGATAGAAGCGACGAAAAACGTCAGGAACGAGCGGTCTTTCAGTAATCCCAGTGCATCAAGGCCGAGCAGGTCGCTTGCGGTCACCTTTTCATCCCGCGATTTGGGCGGCGGGGTGTTCGGGAGAAAGAAACTGAAAATGCCCAGCAACAAAGAAGCGCCGGCAGCCATTTTGAAGGTGGCCGACAATTGATTGGCGCTTTCCCAGTTGAAATAGCCGATGAGCAAACCCGCTACAATCCAGCCAATGG
>JALHRK010000536.1 GCA_022841505.1 Saprospiraceae bacterium
TGTTCAGGTTATCAATCGAAACCCAATGGAATTCGACATCAATGTCCACATCGGGGTCAGCAAATACAAAATTCTGAGCCGAACTTGCAGTAAACTGCCCCAGCGCGTGTACGCCCGACTCCCAGTCCGGCACCGGGTTCAGGGCTTCGTCTTTGCAAGCCGAGAACGGCAGAATCAAAGCCGTGAGAAGGGTATAAAACGTTATTTTTAATTTATTCATGATCCATTTTTTTTGTTGTTCAAAAGCGTTGATGGAAGGCAATCTTCACATCAGTTTGCATCCCAGAACAAACGTGCCTGGTCGTAAATAACCGAGGTGTAAGAAGTCGCATTCGGGTTAATAGACAATTCCTGCTGAGGGTACGGCAAACGGAGCGGGAACTTACGCGGCGCCAGGATCGGCTCCTGAACCGTGTTCGGATAGCCCGTGTAGCCAAAAGCGTTGTTCGCGTTCGGGTCGGTCGTACGGCGCATGGCGTTGTAAATTTCATACCCATTGCCCCAGCTCGAGAACCAGAACTGCTTCATGACCACATTCAACTTGGAATCGTTGTTGTTCTGGTTGTCATAACGGGTAAGCCAAAGGTTGACATAAGCGTCAATATCAGCCTGGTCAGGTCGAACAGCGTTGGCATCCGTTGCAACACCAAAATTGACTACTTTGGTAATGTGGTTGCGCAATGCCGTTTCGAATAAGGCCCTTGCATCACCGGCTATGCCCAAAGTCAGAATTGCTTCAATCCTGTAAAAATCAATGTTGATGTGCGTGAGTATTGGAAATATACCACCGCCTGGTGCCGTGAAAGAACCAGGAAGGCCCGGAGCAGTCACGTCATAACGGCCCGCAGCAGGATAAACGCCGGGCATCGTACGGAAGTCGGCATCCTGTGGAACACCCGCAGGATCAGCACGGTCGCGGCCAAAAATACCAGCTAAAAAGTCAATCTGAGCCTGGCTGAGGGAAGTCGTGCCATAAATGCGCTCGTGCAGGTTTTCATTCAGCACCACATAGCCGAAAAGACAGCCTGGCGTCATAGAACAGGGCGTTGTATTGCGCTGGGATGGGTCTTCCTGATCCAACACTGTTTTCGATTGACGACGGAAGTAGAATGGGAAACGCGGGTCTTTATCTTCCAGCATTTCTACCATATACTGGTGCAGAATATAAGTGAAGTCATTCACACCCAAGGTATAAGAACTTTCGTACCAGGAGTGCCGAACATCGTTGGAGCTTTGCAATTTGCTGAACTGAAATTGAAAATCTTCTGCTGCCGTTGAAATCAGACCGCCATCCGTGAACATTTTTTCAATATCCTGCTTGGCCGAAGGGCTGACCTGACGGGTTTGCATCAACAACTTCAATTTCAAGGAACGTGCAAACTTGAGCCATCTTGTTGAGTTGCCACCATAGATGATGTCACCTGTTACGGTAACAGGAGTCGTTCCACTCAGGTTAGCGATCGCAGCATCAATCAGCGTCAGCGCATCGGCATAAATAGCGGACTGGTTGTCAAACTTAGGCTGCTTGATTGCATCGGCAGCATCCCCTTTCAGCGCTTCGCTGTAAGGAATGTCGCCGAATAAATCTACCATAGTGGAGAAGGCATAAGCCTTGAGCAATTGGCCAATTCCTAAGTAGTGCGGGCTTAAAGCGTCAGGATTGGAAGCAATCTGAATGATGCCTTCAATGTCCTTCAGCGGACCAGCGTACATACTATTCCAAAAGCCGTCATAACTGTTTTGCGCCAACTGAAAGTTATCGCCACTTGCCAAAATACCTGCGAAACCAAGTTGGTTGTTGTTTACTGCACCCTCAAGGTTATCGGCAAGCGACAACTCAGCTTGAGACAGCAACAAGTTGATTGCTGCCGTAGTAGGATTGTTCGGGTCGTCATTAATGTCGAGCTCGAACAGATCGCAACTACTTAGCACAAAGGTTACTGTAAGTGCAATGAGTAGTTTATTCCAATATCCGATTTTCATCATTTTAATTTATTTTTTTGTGAACATTTGAGAAGCCCGTTCCCGAATAATCCGGAACCAACTTCCTGCAATTCAATTAGAACGTAACCGAAAGGTTTACCCCGTAACGACGTGTCGTAGGGTAGCTGCTGTATTCAAAACCCTGGACGTTAGAACCCGCTGTTTCACCCAATACTTCCGGATCCATATTCAGACCTTCGAGCACGTTTGGTGAATTGAACCAAAGGTTACGACCTGAAACAGAAAGACGAGCACTGCCAAAAGGCGTTTTTTCGAGCAACTTTTTCGGAAACTCATACGAAAGCGATACTTCGCGCAGGCGAATGGTTGTAACATCATATACGTTCACTTCATCCGCACCATAAGAACCATAACCATCGCTGAAGTGGTAGTCGAAAGAGGTAATTGTTGTGGTGTTTTTTATGAAGTTGCCATTCTCATCCGTCAACGGTTCGAAAGTGCCTGAGTCCCCGTAAACGCCCGGAAGCACCCGGAGCGCTTCGCGGTCTTCTGTCAACTTCAATTGTCCACGCAGCATTAAGTCGCCTGCAGTTGTAAAGAACAGGTCGCCACCCTGGCGCCAGTCAAGAAGCGCCTGAATAGCCAAGCCTTTGTAGCTGAAGGTATTTACAACCCCCATCAGGAAATCAGGGTTTGGATCCCCAATAATTTCCAGATTCGGCAGTACGATATAGGTGCCCAATGCTTTGTTAATGAGCAGATCGCCTTCGCCAATATAGTTGCCATCTGCGTCATAAGAATTAGTCCGCGCAGGCGCAGAGCCAATGATCTGACCATAAGGGAACCCTTCCCGGTGAACCGTTCCGCCGCCACCCCAGGTAATACCAAGATTCTCGAGGTATAACTCATTCCCTTCACCGGCATCAATCACTAAAGATTCGATTTTGGTGAAGTTGATTAAGGTATTCCATTCAAAACCGCCCGCAGTGCGAATCGGCGTAAGGTTCAGTGCAATTTCCCATCCTTTGTTCTCGATTTCTCCAGCGTTTACAATCGCTTCGGTGAAACCCGTAGATGCCGGGAGGCGTGAGCTTGTAATCTGGTCAGTCGAATTGCGCTTGAAGTAAGTTACATCCAGACCAATGCGATTGCGGAAGAAACGCAGGTCAGCGCCAAATTCGATTTCAGTCGTTAGCTCGTTTCTCAATTCAGCATTCCCCAACGTTCCATCTAATGTTGCGCGGTTGAATACGGTACCACCAGGAGAATTGTGCGGTATGCCAAGACGGTAAGTTGTTGCAGTCTGGTAAGGGCTGGCTTCATTACCAACCTGAGTCCAGGCTGCACGGACTTTACCATAGCTGAAGATATTGTTGCTGATGGCAAATGCGTCAGAGAATACAAACGATGCATTCACACCTGGATAGAAGAAACTGTTTTTGCCTTCCGGCAAAGTGGAAGACCAGTCATTACGTGCAGTAGCGCCCAAATAGAGGAAATTTTTATATCCTAATTGCAAGTCTGCATACGCGGCATAAAAGCGCTGTTTGCGGTTGAATTCAGTTGCAAATTGTGAAGCGGTTGCACCAGTGCTGTAAAGCCCCGGGGAAATAACGTTATCTCCTTCTACATAGCGGCTCTTAAATTCGCGCTGGTTTAGGTTCAAACCACCAATCAAGCGGAAATCAAGATCCGGGGTAATATTCGTGGAGACCGTCGCTAAGTAGTTCAGGTCAACCTCTCTGTTGGTCACGTCATCCGTCCAAACATAACCATTGGCGTCATTGGTACCACCCGGGCGCAAGATACTTTTGCGGCTGTCGGTATAGGTATTCAATCCACCACGGGCAGTCAGGTTTAGCCAGGGCAATACATCATAGCTCAGCGCAATGTTCCCGTAAACACGGTTGACGTCGCTCTCGTAACGGCTGTATTTAGCCAACCACAGTGGGTTATCCAATGCCCGATAAAATACGTTATCGCCACTGATCGGGTTTTCGAACGGATAAGGAATACCTTCCGGGTTCGAACTGGTCAAGTCGAAGTTACGGGGC
>JALHRK010000537.1 GCA_022841505.1 Saprospiraceae bacterium
CAGTACCCGTGATCGCTATAGCATAACTTGGCGTTTGGGTGGCCACTGCTCCCCTGTCGCCCGTCATGGATACGGAATTGTAATACAATCGGGTGTCAGCCCCCGTCGCACCGACGACATAAATACCCGCCACTAAATCCGGTGACGTTGCAGGGGCAGTTACGCCGGTAATCATGTTATTACTAATCGTATTTGCCCCCCCGGCAGCGCCGGCCACTGTAATACCTGCCGCAGAGAAACCGGTGAGACTGGCACTATTGACCCCATTGATCTTGTTTTTGGAGACCAGTGCATTGGTGACACTACCACTGGTAGTAATTGTATTATCAATTCCTTGTATACCCAGCCCAATACCGATGGCATCCGCAGATTCGTTTGTTTCGATGCCGCCGATACTGTTTTCTGTAATCTGGATACCATTATCATTGAAAACAATAATACCTACTCTTCTGATGCGGTCAGTTGTTAAGGCAGACAAATCATTTTTGGTAATGACCGTTCCGGTATTTTGATTCGCCAAACTGACGCCGGCAGAATAAATACCGAAAATCGCTCTTTTTACAGAACAGTTTTCCACCCGGTTATTATCATTGTCCGTGCCGACTGTTCCGGGCGTATTTCCACCCAGTGAAATCCCTATCAATGTAGTAGTAGGATCCTGACCCAATACATTGACATTCTTGATGGTATTGTTCTGCGCGCCATTGGTACCCGATTGTACGGAAATGACCGCGGCAGCAGTACCGACATTGGTATTTTGTATCGTCAGTTCGCGCAAGGCGGCATTGCCGCCGATCAGGCAGGCAGCAGCGGAGGCGCCGGATGTGGAGCCGTCGATGGTAACGCCATCAGCACCGTTTATCTTGATCAAAGCGCCGGTATTACTTCCGGTAATGGTACGCGGTCCGCCGCTTGGCTTGATCAATACCGTAAAACCACCGGCGATCTCATTTAGCGCGTTCGTCCCTAATTCGCCACTTAAATCAGAAATGATATTGATGGTGATATTACCCGAAGCGCCTAAGCTATTCAGCGTTTCAAAAATACCGGCCGGATTGGTCAGGGAAGGATAGTTTCCTCCCGTGCCTACCGTGTAGGCGCCCGACAAAGGCGCCAGTATATTCAGCGTTCCGGTTATCTGGTCATTAGCGGGAACAAGGTCGCCCACCAATTCCGCTTTTGCAATGATGGTGTATACACCAATTGTAGCAATAGAGGTACTTGGGAAAGTGACGGTAGTAGAAGCGCCTGCGAGTAAAGAAGGGATAACCGCTGTCTGGTTGTATATTTCAACCATAGCGGCAGTTAAAATCCTGTACCGCACGGTGATATTCGTCTGGTTACTGATACCGTTGTTGGTAAAAGATGCCTGGGGCGAAAAAGAAGAACCCTGCAATTTAGAGCCTCCACTGGCAGGATCGATAAATGCAGTGGCTTGAATATCATTTGTCACAGGCGGAACACCGTCCCTTTCATCCGCCCCAATATCGAACAAGGCGTTGGCGCCCGGACGGGATTTGCCGTCAAAGTCGTTGGTAACGCCCAAATTGGCAGCAACATCGATCGCAGGTGAACCGGCGAGCAAACGCAGGTCAGTGGTAGAAGTGTATAATGGATTGGCTTCGATACTGGCAGCGTCCTGCCCTACCGCAGTTTGCCAGCCCGCCAGGTTCGCAACATCCAGGGCATTGAAAAATCCAAATACCCCGCCGCTACCATTGGCGAAGTAAACGTTGTTGTTGATTGTCAGGCCGGTCGGGTTAGCTACGGTACCGTTGATTTTGACCGCATAGTTTTTACCCGTTGCACCGCTGTTGGAGCGGGCATTGAAGAAAATATTGTTGCGGAAACTACGCGTATTAATCGTTTGGGTTCCGTTGAACGCGTAAGAGGCGCCCGTGCCTGCGGTCGGCGCACCGTCGATAAAGACGCTGTTGTGGAAGAAACTGTTCGTTCCAAGGAGTTCGTTGATACCGTTGATACCGGAAGTTGCCGAATTAGTCGCGGTTCCACCGAGCGCGTTGGCAACACCGGCGCCAATATTAACCATATTGTTGCGGTAAATAGTTGTCCCGCCGGCTATCCGGATACCGTTGATCTCGGCAGTAGCGCTGGTGGTGGCGGAAGTCAAGCCTGTGATCAGGTTGCGTTGGACAACATTCGCGGTACCACCCGTAAATTGAATACCTGTAACAATGGTTGCAGCAGTGGTATTGCTGTTAGACAGGTTGGATATGGTATTTTGAGAAATCGTCTGATTAGGCGTTGTCGAGGTAAATGACATACCAATGACCGAAGCGGTGGTGGTGGTTCCCGTACCGTTGTTGTTGGTCAGGTTGCGGATGGTGTTGGAAGTCCAGGTCGATATGGCATTGTTTGAAATCATCCCGATCACTTGCGAAGACGTTCCGGTGGACGTCATCTGAAGCGAGTTGGCCACTGTACCGCCCACGTTGTTCGACATTGCGATGAACACCTTTGTTGTACTTGTATTTGCTCTCATCCCGTAGAGCACCATAGTTCCTGACGCGCCGAGGTTGGTGATTGAAATGCCGCCAATATTATTAAAGTTCGCCGTCCAGTCATCCAGGCTGAAATTAAAGATGCCGTAAAAATCTGTAGCGGTAGTAGTGGTCGTGGAAAAGGTAAGCGAACCTGTCGCAGACTGGCTGCCTATTATATTGCTATTGGTGTTTGCTAATCCGTTCGTAATAAGAATACCAAGGAACGGGCTGGATGTACTTGTTCCACTGGAGGTAACGCCGGTCATACTTACAGACGCAACGGTATTACTATTTACATTTGAAACCGTGCCTCCGGTAATACCATTGAATGCGATACCTTGGAATTTTCCGGTAGAACCGGTCAAGGTATAGGCGCCTGTTTGGGTATTGGAAGCAAAACCGATGATATTTCCGGTAACAGTCATGCCTTGCACACCACTTGTGGCGGTCGAGCTGTTTAAATCGATAGCCCGGTGTGTTGCCCCCGTCGTCCAGGTCCGTGTTCCCGTTTGGTAAAAACGGTTATTGGTAATGCTCCAGGTGTTACATCCACCATTAATCGCAATACCTGAGCTGGTTACGGCCCCGCCGAAATAGTCAAAAATATTATTATTGTCAATAGTAATGCCGCTGTTACCGATGGCGGTAGTAGAAGTAGAGCCGTTCCCCAAAATCCCTTTAGTCGGCAGATTCGCGCCGGCAGGGCCGATATTGCAATTGGAAATGGTGTTGTTGTCGTTACCGTTTGCGGTAACAGCATCCGTGCTGAAGAAGATGACAGCACCGTTTGTCGCAACACTCATCGTACCAGAACCTAGAATCGTAGAATTGGTAATAGTGTTGCCCGTCGCGCCGCCGATGAAGCGAATCGTCGCAGTACCGGAAGTAGCCGAAACGGTCGTATTGGAAATCGTCAGCGAGTTGCCGCCGGTGTTCAAGCCGTTGATGGTCACATTGTCCGCGCCGTTGAAGTCGATTAACGGGAGACCTGCTGTTGCAGCGCCTGTAATCGTTCTTGCCGCACCGCCGCTGGGCTGAATCATGATAGACGTGTAGGATGCAGCGCCTACTCCGCTTGCATTCAATATAGCCCCCCCCACAGGCTCAGCTGTGTTACCGACAATATCAACCGTGACGGCGCCGGTATGGGTACCTGCGTTGATGGCTGCAAAAGCAGAAGCCAAATCAGCGTAACTACCCGCGCCGGGGTTTACCGTTACGTTCTGTCCATATACGCCGACTGTTGCAAGCACCATGCTTAGCAAAATCAGCGTACGAGCAATAAAACTTGTGCCGGAAGGCCTTTCACAAGAAAGCAAATTAGAGTACAATATTTTCATTTTCATGAATTTACGATTACGGAAAACAATAATGATCAGATTATAACACAATAAACCCCGGCGCAGAACGCCGCAGTCGATTTTAAAAACTATGTTGAATTGAAGCAAAACGATACCCGAAAGGGTGCGAAAAA
>JALHRK010000538.1 GCA_022841505.1 Saprospiraceae bacterium
CAAGAAAAAGTGATCCTCGAAAAGATAACAGCTTCAAAAATCGAAACGGTAAAAGACCATATTCTGGCCTTGGGAAAAATCGTGGGTTTTGTCCCCTCGACCAAACAACCCTATCCAGGGGAAAAATTACTCTGGATCGCTATTCAACAACTTAATGCAATCAAGACGGGGTTCTTCTTGGCGCAAAGTTATGGGACAGGATAAGGGCCGGAGCCTCGCGCCAGCATTTGGAACTGACAGTCAGAAAAAACAAACAAATACTCATGCTACGAACCGACATCAAAATTGCCTGGCGGAACCTGGCCAAATACAAATTTTTCTCCGCGATCAATGTTGTTGGGCTGGCGTTGAGCATGAGTGCGGCGCTGCTCATCATTACGGTGATCCGCAATCAGTTTGGCTACGATGAATTTCATCCTGCGCCGGAACGGACTTACCGGATTCTAACCGAAGCCATCAGAAAAGAGGGCGGTTCTGAAAAATATGCTTCCACGCCTTTCCCAGTGGGAACTTCCCTGCGCGACGATTATGCGGTTACTGAAGCAGTTACCCGCCTTTGTTTTGGCCCTTCCGGGGATGCAAAAGCAGGTGACAATACGTTGGTGATGAACGGGCTATATGCTGATCCTGCATTTTTCAAAGTATTCGGATTTGAGCTGGAGGCCGGTGACGAAGCAAGCGCGCTGAACGAGCCTTTTTCCATGATTCTGACTCAGGAAGCTGCGGTTAAATTTTTTGGTAGCACAGATCAAGCCATGAATAAAATCCTGGATGTGAATGGCTATGGGAAATTTACTATAACCGGAGTTTTGAAAAAAATAGATCAGAAAACGCATCTGCGGTTTGAAGGACTGGCGTCTGCCGTCACTATGTTTTCATTGGAGAAGGAATTAACACCAGAACAAGCCGAATATGTGGTAACTACTAACTGGCAGAATTACTACAATACGTACACTTATGCCCTCTTGCGTCCGGGCAAAACGGCAAAAGATCTTAGTGTCGTTTTGAACGAGCTTGCCACTACCCGTTATCGGGGACTAGTTTTGGAAAGTCGGGATGCAGGATACCGTTTTCAACCGCAAAACCTTGCAGCAATTACGCCTCCCAGCGAAAATCTGAGCCAAACTATGGAAAGCACCATGCCGATGTTTGTAATCTGGGGGTTGATGGGATTTGTGTTTTTGCTGATGCTTTTTCCCTGTCTGAATTATGCTAACCTCACGATTGCCAGGTCACTTGTTCGCGCCAAAGAGGTGGGGATTCGCAAAGTCATGGGCGCCAAGCGACACGAATTGGTGCGGCAGTTTCTCACGGAGGCGGTATTGATTGCTTCGGTGGCTACTGTATTGGCTTGGTTTCTGCGCTTACCGCTCATCCTCTTGATGGAAGGATTGGTGTCCAACAGCAATTCGGATTTGTACGATCCTTTTTTAGAAGACTGGAAAACATATCTCTTGTTCGGCGGCTTTACTTTGTTGGTAGGAGTAGCTTCCGGGTGGTTGCCGGCTACGTATTTAGCTCGTTTCCGGCCTGATGCTGCGCTGCGCGACTTGTCGGGTATCCGCCTTTTTTCAAGGGTTAATTTGCGCAAAGCGATGATTGTAATGCAATTTTCTTTGTCGCTTATTTTCCTCATCGTCGTTGCGGCGATGTGGAAACAATTGAATTTTGTGACCAAAGCAAATTATGGTTTCGATAAAGAAAATATCCTTAATATCCGCTTAAGAGCTGTGGATCACCAGGCTTTAGCGGACGAATTTGGCCGCGATTCCCGGGTGGTGCGGATCTCTGCCTCTTCGCATACACTTGGCACGTGGGAAGATTTTTCAGTGGATATCCAGAAAAAACGCGACAGTGATCCGGTACCGATGCGCTGTTTTTATGTAGACCAAAATTACGTGCCAAATCACGGACTCACGTTACTGGCGGGGGAAAATATCCCGGCTAATGCCAATCCGGAGCGCCAGCAATATGCCTTGTTAAATGAAAAAGCGCTTGGGTTTTTCGGGCTTGGCACCCCGCAGGAAGCACTGGGGGAAACCCTTTGGCTGAACGATTCAACGGAAATCGCCATTAAGGGCGTGGTCAAAGATTATCATTTTCGACCTTTAACCAATGTCATTGACCCTTTGGTGTTGCTGTATTCGCCCGAATATTTCAGCCAACTCGATGTTCGGTTGGTTCCTGGCGACCCTTCCGGCGCCATTGCTTCGATGGAGGGCATTTGGAAAAAATTTGACTCCAGTCACCCGATGCTTTACAGTTTTGTGGATCAAAAACTGAGTGATTGTTATACGGCAATGCGCCAAACGACTGGGTTGTTGCTGTTTTTTGCGATCATCTCCATCTCCGTCGCCTGCCTTGGTTTGTTGGGTATTGTAACCTTTACGGTGGAGACCCGGTCTAAGGAAATTAGCGTCCGTAAAGTGATCGGCGCGTCGCCTGCTGACCTGACGCTGTTGTTGTCCCGTAATTTTTTCATTTTGCTGAGTATCTCGATTGTTATTGCGTTGCCAATTGCGTATTTCGCGGCCAACCTGATGTTGCAGAGTTTTGCTTATCGAACGGAGGTTGGCGCCGGATTGCTTTTGGGATGCACTGGAGCATTAGTTGCGCTTGGCTTGCTAACAGTAGGATTGCAAACAATGCGGGCAGCTGCGGCAAATCCGGCAAAAAATTTGCGAAGTGAATGAATGAGGCAGAGCCTCATGAATAGTAGACACGAGGCCGGAGCCTCGCGCCAGCAGATAGAACAGGAGGATTTGAAGATCTGAGTATTTGAGGATTCGACCACCTCAACTCCTCAACTCCTCAAATACTCAACTCAAACAACACCCGACCATGATAAAAAACTACATCACCATCGCCTTTCGCCAACTGCGTAAAAAACCGTTGTATACCGGGCTAAATATTGCCGGCCTTGCCATTGGCGTGGCAGCCTGCCTGCTCATTGTGCTGTATGTAGCGCATGAATTGAGTTACGACCGCTGGAACCCCCAGGCCGATCGGATCGTGCGCCCCGTGGCCGACATTCAGTTTGGCGGCAACCACTACCAATTAGCGGTCGCCGGTTCCATCCTCGGCCCGGAAGCTGCAAGGGAATTGCCGGAAATTCAAGCCTGGTGCCGCTTCCGGGAATACGGATCTTATTTGGTGAAACGCGACGGCGCAGTCCAGCAGAACTTTCGGGAAGAAGCTGTGCTGACGGTGGACAGCAGTTTTTTTGAATTGTTCCCGTTGAAAATTATAGAAGGCGATCCGGCCCGATGTCTGGCGCAGCCAAAAACCGTGGCCATTTCGCGGAGCCGCGCTGAAAAATATTTTGCTTCGCCGCAGATGGCGATGGGGCAGACTTTGGTGCTGGAAAATGAGGAGCGCTGGCAAGTGACCGCCGTGTATGAAGATATGCCCGGGAACTCCCATTTCAAGGCAGATTTGCTACTGGCCATGAATGGCAATGAAGAAATCAAAAACGACCCGCCGTTTTGGGCCACCAATAATAATTTCCATACTTACCTTTTACTCCGGAAAGGAACCGACCTCGCTGCGTTTAGCCGGAAAGTTGATCAATTGTCTGCCGAAAAAGTCGCGATTACGGTGCAACAGGTATTGGGTACGACGGTAGAGGACATGGCAAAATCGGGCCAGTATGCCCGTTTTCACCTTCAAAACATGTCGGACATCCACCTGCATTCCGACCTTACTGCTGAGCTTGAACCGAATGGAAGCATTCGCTACGTCTGGATTTTCAGTGCCATTGCAGCGTTCATCCTGCTCATTGCCTGCATCAATTTTATGAACTTGGCCACGGCGCGCTCAGCGGGGCGGGCCAAAGAAGTGGGGATGCGCAAAGTGCTCGGAGGCGCCAGATCGGCTTTGATCGGGCAGTTTTTGAGCGAATCGCTGGCCATTTCAGCCATGGCGGTGCTGTTGGCT
>JALHRK010000539.1 GCA_022841505.1 Saprospiraceae bacterium
GTATCAATAACGGCTTGGGACCATGTACAGGTGCTTGTCTGCCTGGAGAAGGCAGGCGGGAAATTAATTGGGATGCTGTGCCGGATAGTTTTTCATCGGGCGGAACCAATCCTTTTCCAGGAAACTTTTTTAATGGTGTTGCAGGAGACCCGGCTGGCCGTGTAAGGGGTGTGGAGTTCTCTACAACCGGCGCTTTCGAAGTCAGCGCTGATAGCGATTCAGATAATGACAGTAATCCTGGGCCAGTTGCACCGCTTTTTGGCAATCATAGTCCCGACAATGCCGATGATTTTGCAGCTTTTAGCGCACAACGAATTTTTGGCTTAGTCGGTACCAATGAAATGGATGTGTTTTTTAACGTGCCAGGTTCACCTGGGACACAAGCAACCGTGAAAGGATTTGGCGTGATATTTACTGATGTGGAAGCCGCTAACTCCACCAAGCTCGACTTCTATGACATCAATAATAATTTACTCCATGCCGGAGTCGCGCCGCATTTTGTTTATTCAGGCGCAGATTCCTTCGACTCTTTCTCTTTTTTAGGTGTTTCGTTTGATACCGCCAGTGTGTATCGTGTTCATATTACCAATGGCGGTTACGATCTGGATTTAAATCCATTCGGCATTGATGATTCGGTCGCAATGGACGATTTCATCTATGGCGAACCCCTGGCAATCTCTGCGGTCCCTGAACCCTCGATGATTCTGTTACTCAGCAGTGGTTTGTTAGGTCTGTTTGTCTGGCGCAGGAAAAATTCTTAATAACGATTCTTTTTTTGTTTTATGTGGCGGGAATTGGGCCAACTATCCAGCGCTCAATTCCGCTGTTTTATATTTCTCCTCAAACCGCAGTTGAGCTGGGTTCGTTCCATCGATTTATTTTCCCGGTATATTTCCTTCTCTCGACATCATCACCCGCGCGAATGCATTAACCAAGCAAAAATGCAGATTAATGTAATGCACGTTGCCAGTGCCATGAACGCGTTGCGACGATATTTCTGCGTCAATAAGGCTTGCGGATGTACCGAGATAATAAATGGCTGCGCTGCGTTTCCCGATTTTGCAATGATATTAGAATCCGGCTCCAGAACCAGTTGATCATGAATTTTCTGCGCTTCTGACTGCGCCATTTGGCGAGCGGATTCCCATTCTTCCTGATCGATCTTGCCGTCCTTATTGGTATCAAACCGGTCTCGCAATGCCTGCTGATCTTGTTTCCAATCGTTAATCAGATTAATCATCACATCCTTGGCTGATTGCTGCGCCGTCGCAGACCAGGTGCTGAATTGCCCTAAGATATACAGCGGCTGACCCGGAAGTATCAACCATTCACTGTAGCGGTAGTTGTTTGCCATCGCGCTCACTATCGATTGGCTTTCCAGTATCTGCGTCCGGGTTGGCCATTCGGTATTGCCGTACCATACTAGTTTTTCGTTGCCGTTGACTTCCGCGCCATCCGGATCCACAAAGCAACTGCTTACACCATCTGCCAGCTTAAACCGGTGATCACTGTTATTTTTGTATACAATATTCCAGCGTGTTTGCGTGCGGCCATTCTTAGTAAACGACTCCTGTTGCTCGATTAGACTGCGATACCAGAGACATGGGTGATTCGAAAGCGGCGCGTAAATCGGACGGTCATCAACAAATTGCCCTTTTCCTTCCAATTCAATATAACCTTGGTGCGCAGAACGCAGTTTTGCAGTAGGTGTATCCTCAATGATGCGTAGTCGCTTCCAATTTCGAACGAACAAGTAAAAACTGATCAAGGCGGTCAGTAACAATGCCCCCACAACAAATTGATATTCCTCCGGTGAAAGCGCTGCTAGCAGGATATTCATGTGGAAACCGCGCGTTAGCCAAACAATCTGCCGATATTCACATCCTGTTTGTCGGCATCGCTAAACTCGAGTAAATCGCGTGGCTTGAATTTAAACCAATTGGCGATAATGACATCGGGAAACTGCTCAATCCGCACATTGTTAATTCTGACCGCCTCATTGTAGTACTCACGACGATCCGCGATGCTATTTTCCAATCCGGAAATTCGCGCCTGTAAATGTTGGAATTTCTCACTGGCTTTCAACTCCGGATAGTCTTCCGCCACTGCGAACAAATTACCCAACCCGACCCGCAGCATATTTTCCGCAGAGCCTAATGCGCCGATATTTCCGGCCTCTCGTGCGGATGAAACTTGCGAACGCGCCGCGATCACTTGTTTGAGCGTTTCTTGTTCAAAACCCATATACTGCTTGCAGGTTTCAACTAGTTTGGGAAGTTCATCGTGGCGCTGCTTCAACAGAATATCAATATTCGACCACGCCTGTGACACGCTATGCTTAATATCAACCAAGCTGTTATACAGCATGACTCCGTAAATGAGAACGATGGCTATCCCTGCCAGGGAAATATAGATGATGATATCCAATGCATACCTCCAGTAAATTACATTGACGCAATATACCTGAGCAAGAATCCAGGAAATGGCTTAAAAAGGAGCAACTAGTGGCTTTATTTCCTTTCATTGCATAGTAACCTTGCACTGCTGGCGCAAATGCTATTGACGAATGACACTGCGCTTATCTATGCTACCCCGGCTTAAGAAAAATACAATCACGTATCAGGAGTCACCCATGAGTGTTTCAAAAGAAGCAAGCAAGTTAATCCAAAAAATAGTGTTGGTGTTACTCATCCTTGG
The DNA here is from genome assembly GCA_022841505.1 of Saprospiraceae bacterium. Taxonomy (GTDB): domain Bacteria; phylum Bacteroidota; class Bacteroidia; order Chitinophagales; family Saprospiraceae; genus JABWAJ01. The sequence continues at coordinate 2,698 of JALHRK010000539.1, forward strand.
CTGCACAGAAGCTTTAGCGCAGCCGGAAGAAGCCAAATCAGTAACGATGATACTCGGCGAACAAGGCCCTGATGGATGCGAATTACTCGGTAGGGTGAAAGGCTCATCAAAAGAGAGCGAAGCCGAAGAAGACAATACTCCCTATGTCGACCGGTTAATAAGGGCCAGAAATGACTTAAGAAGTGAAGCGCAGAAACTGGGCGGCAATAATGTGCATATCATCTATTCCAATAACACCGGAAAATATGATATTCCCGGGGTTGATAAGGAAATCATATTTATCGGGAATGTCTATCGTTGCGAGTAACCCCGGTGATCATTAGTTGATTCTATGAATTAACCCTTTCACTCTTTTGCTTTACTTTGGTAATCCGTCAACACACCTACTGCGATAATGACCAGACCAACGGCAATATAAAAATTCCGTGCGATCTCTTCATTGGCAAAACCGAAAATAAAAGGCAGTGCAATCAGCGAAGGGCCAACGATGCGTTCAATCCAGCCATGGATGGGAAATGGAATAATCTTGATGATGCCGAACGGAAAATCGGAAGCCAATGTAACGATCAGATGAACTACCGCCAGGCCATACGCAAGCATCGCTGGTGTCTGGCTCAAATCTAACAGTGTTGGGGCAAGTAAAAATAGAATAACGGTCAGAAAATCAAGATAGCCGTGTAGACGCGGTGAAATCACTTTCATGTTAATGCTCCTGTATTAAAGGGTGGCTCCCCCAATGGTTACCATGTTGCATACATTAATACAGCGCTGCCGCGATGTCTGTTAGCTACAAAACAAACTAGAGATTACTTGGTGTGACAGAAATCACTGAGCACGGCGCCATTGATACAAATCTGATCGCGCGTATAGTCGAGCATGCCGCGGTTTCTGAAATCATTCAGAATGGTGCTCACAACCGGACGGCTGGCACCGATCAAATCCGCCACATCCTGCTGCGTTAAGTGAATTTCCAAGGCATAGCCATGCGTGCAGCGGATTCCAAACATCTCCGCCAACTCCAATAGCGTTGCTGCAAGACGCATCTCGACCGGTTGCGTCAGAATGGTACGGAGTTTGCGTTCGATTTTCTGCTTGCGGGCGTATGTCTCCTCAAAAACATGCCACGCCAATTCCGCATGATTCGACAGCATTGCCTTGAAATCGCTATAGGCCAAACGACAGTAACTCACTTCCCCGAGTGCTTG
>JALHRK010000540.1 GCA_022841505.1 Saprospiraceae bacterium
CATCTTTAAAATGTGCTTTCAATTCAAACCGGGTTCCGAAAATACTTTTGTTTTTGCCCACCAGGTAAAGCGAAAAAATGAGCAAAATCAAACCTGTTAAGACGAAGACGCCCAGTTTGATGGCATTTATGGATTTCTTTTTCATATCTGATTAATTAGTGCCCATCCATTTAGTTGGGTGTCTGAGCTTTAGAGTTCGAGAGCAAGGCATGTTTGGCTCCAAAAACGGGAGTCTACTGGCGTAAATGACCGATTTTGGAGCCAAACATAACGCAGTTATCGGGCTATAAAGACAGACACTAATCAAAGAACGCGCTTATTTTTTCATCAGTTGAGGTACTCAATTCATCGTAAGTGCCAATCGCGTAACATTTCCCGTCAATTAACATGGCAATTCGCTGCGCCACCATTTTGACGCACTTCATGTCATGGGTGATTATCATGGAGGAGGTCTTGTATTTTTCCTGGATTTTATTGATCAGGGTAATGATTTCGACGCTTGTGATGGGATCCAGCCCGGTGGTTGGCTCGTCGTACAGGATAATTTCGGGTTTGAGGATGAGCGTCCGGGCCAAGGCAATTCGTTTTCGCATCCCGCCGGAGAGTTCAGCCGGCATCATATCTACGGTGTGTTCGAGTCCCACATTCTGAAGGGCTTCCATCACCATGTCATCTACTTCTTCGGCGCTGAGTTGAAAGGAATGGCGGCGAAGCGGAAATTCGAGGTTTTCGCGCACGGTCATCGAATCGTAGAGCGCATTGCTTTGGAACAGGAAAGCCACTTTCACCCGGATATGGTCCAAATCCGTTTGGTCGAGCGTCAGAATATCCTGCCCCAAAACCTGGATTTTTCCATGGTCGGGTTCGATAAGTCCGATAATACATTTGATCAAAACCGACTTTCCGGAGCCCGATTTGCCGAGCACCACTAAGTTTTCGCCCCGGATAAGCGAAAGATCGAAATGATCCAGCACATGGTGGTCGCCGAACGATTTACAAAGGTCTTCTATTTTAATGACAAATTCGGTCATGAGTAATTGGATTACTGAAACAGCTCCGCAATTTGAACCGCAATAAGGTCAATAATAAATATCAATACAGACGACACTACCACTGAGGAATTGGCCGACAACCCTACGCCTTCTGTTCCTTTTTTGGAATGATAACCTTTGTAACAGCCAATTATGCCAACTGCAAATCCAAAAAAGAAGGTTTTGATAAAAGCGGGGATGACATCTATGTAAGCTAAGTTGTCAAATACTTTTTTAAAAAACAGGCCAAATGTGAGCGTCTCATACAGGTTTACCGCCAAATAGGAGCCAAACAATGAAATCGCATCTGCCAGGATGACCAGTATCGGCAACATCATCGTCGCTGCCAGGGTACGCGTCACGACTAAATATTTGAATGGATTGGTGCCCGAAACCTCCATCGCGTCTATTTGTTCGGTCACTTTCATCGAACCCAATTCCGCGCCGATGCTGGAGCCTATTTTTCCTGCAAAAATAAGGGCGGTCAGAATAGGCCCGATTTCCCGAACGATGGCGATGCCCACCATGGCAGGAATCTGCACCTCCACGCCGTAATTTACCATCGAGGGACGCAATTGCATCGTAAGCACCAAACCAATGATAAACGCGGTGAGGGCGACTAAGGGCAATGATTGGTAACCAATCACAAAACACTGGCGCACAAACTCCTCCACTTCATAACGCGGGCGAAATCCTTGTTGGAAAAAACGCAGTGCGAACCGGAATGTTTCTCCGGTTTCGTTCAGGAAGGATTTAAGGCCGGCTTTTGGAACGAGCATGGTTGTTTGGATGAGGTACGGAATTTGGCAGAACTTGCTCTTATTGTTAGAATGACTTTTTAAGGATTCAGAGCCTGTTGTTTAACTATGTAAATGTATCCCGAAAATTCAACTTTTCAAATTACTTACCGGACTTTTATCGGGCCTAGCTCACTCTACTTTCGTTTGTTTCTTTCCAAAGATATTCAACCCCAACCCCGCCTGAATTCCAAACGTCACAGGAACCTGCATAGGATGGTGATTTAGGTGCGATAAAATGCTCTACCCCCACTTCTATCTGAAACGCTTTATCGCTTTGCGCAAACAAATTCAGTGAAAAAACAGCGAAGCATAAAACGAAAAAAATTCGGTGCAGATGGCCGATCGCGAGGTGTGGGCTACAAAAGTAAGTTGTCATCAGTTTTGATTTTTCCGGCGAGCGCGGCCGGTAGATTAGTCATAATTTATAATAGGGTTTATATGCTCCTTTTGCCAATCCAACTGTTTCATTAAAAAGGTATTTCAATTGTACGACATTATCAACGATTCTGTTCTTTTCGCAACACATAATACCATTGATTTCAGTCGTTAGGTTTACAGGTCTAATTGCTGCCTGTTCAAGTATACTCAAGGCTCGTTTATCCCCCATAGGGTAGATTTCATTTATAGCAAAGAGGGCGGAAACAATATTTTTCATAGCTCTTGCCAAACAACCAACCGTATTATACACATCAAGATTAGCAGCGAATTTTTCGGCTTGCCATATTGTAAACTCTGCTGACCAGAGCGATTGTTGAATGACAGATTGCTTTAACTTTTGCGGGTATTGTTTTACGCTTTCTTTTAATTTTTTTAAGATACCATCTGGGTCATAGAGCGGAAGACAGCTTTGTGTTTCTGCAAGAAAGATAATGGACGAAAATCCGTAGGGCGGCTGTTGTTCAAAGTTGTTTTCCCAAATACCGTCTTTTGCATTTTCAATAGTTCTCGTTATTTGGTCAATATTTTTGTAGAGAAAGTCTACCTCACCATTTGCGGTATTTATCCACGCCCCTCCATTCACCCAAGGCCCCCATTCGTAAAACCCTGTAACCGTTGGTTGGTCGTTGTCAGCATATTTTCCAGCTATGTTTCTTATTTTTTCAATGTCAAACGGGTTCTGTTCGGAATAGTAAATGCCGATGTCAAGGTCTGAACCCTCTGTCGCCAAGCCTGTCGCGTATGAGCCTCCAAGAACAATTGCCTTAACTCCATCAATGAGTTTTAGTTCTTCTGAAATATTATCTAACAGAATTTGTTTGTGGTCTGGTAACTTCATTTTGTGTAACATGTTGTTGATTTACATGAATAGTTTATGCGCCTATTCCCAAAAACATTCAACCACAACCCCGTCTGCACTCCAGGCAACCAATATCATTTCCCCCACAGCCACACCAACGCTTCCGGTAACACAGCCCCCCCATGCTTCCCATTATGCCCACCGTCACCCTTCACAAACAGGTAATCATACTTGCGAAATTCAAGTGCAGCAGCCATTTGCTGGTTTGCCAGCCACCAGTTGCCAAACCGGTTGTCGAGGTCGCCCGAACCATCCTGTAAATACACTTTAATGTCCCTTTTGGCCAATTTCCGGATCAACGAAGGATATACATGCCCGCCGCGGATGTCCGTAAAACTGCCGATATGGCTCAATACTTTGTGGAAATAATCGGGCCTTTCCCAGGCAACTGTAAATGCACAAATGCCGCCGGAAGAAAGCCCGCAAATGGCCCTCATTTTCGGGTCGTTGGCGAGGTTATAGTTTTTGCTCAATTCGGGGATCATTTCTTCTATCAAAAAACGCGCATAAGTATCGCTTAATTCATCGTATTCCCAACTGCGGTTGCTGCTTCTGAATGGGTTTTCAGGAAGTTCAGGCTTGTCGTGCCCCGGGTTTATAAACAGGCCTATCGTTACGGGCATTTTCCCCTGGTGGATCAGGTTGTCGAAGACGATGGGAACCCGAAAATTTCCGTCTTCTTTCACGTAGGCATGCCCATCCTGGAAAACCATCAATGCCGCAGGTTTAGCCGGGTCATATTGGGCCGGGACATAA
>JALHRK010000541.1 GCA_022841505.1 Saprospiraceae bacterium
GATGGCTACGCCGCCGCCATTGTAAAAATTGCGGTAGGTATAAATGTTGAAAGCGCTGTTGTATTCGAGGTTATTGGCAAAATCAATGCCCGTTGCAGCAGCAGGCATCGTAGTGAACAGCGTATCGCCAACCGGTTTTTCGGACGGCTGGCAGCTGGTTGCTAAAAGGCAAAGGGCAAGGGGCAAAAGGCAAAAGGCAAAAGGCAAAACTTGTCCTGCACAAGTGGGAGGGCAAGGGGCAAAGCCTATCCCGCGCCAACGGAAATAGGCAAAGGAAACGAAAAACTTGTCCCGCAAAAACGAGAGGTCGCAAAGGAAACCTTTTACATCATCCATACATTTGCATTTCAAAATACTGGTTATCAATCAATTGATCTGCATTTTATTAAATTGACAACCTCCATTTTTATCCAAAACACCAGGACGACCGCGAGGGTCGCCTACCCTCCCTCTCTCCCTATTTCTCCCCCTCTCCCTCTTTCTCTCCCTCTCCCTCTCCCTCTTTCTCTCCCTTCGCAATTTCCGCTTCCACCAGCTTCTCCGTGGGTACATCCGTAATACTTGCTTTCACGTGTTGATCGTCTTCTTTCCAGATGGTAATGCGGCGGTTTCCATCCATTTTCACGAAAGCAGAACCGCGCTGGGGGTGTGTGATTTCGATAAACCCTTCGCCAAACCAGGTTTCAAATAGTTGGCGCACATCCAATTGCAGGCTGTCGGCAAACAGCTCTTTGTTCCAGGGCGCCCAGGCATCGTAGGTAAAAATAATGGGCATTTCATAGATTTTTTCTTCCCAAACCTTGGGGTAAAAATACATCTTGCCCGGGTGTTTCAATTCCCTTGGAATGTACTGGACACTCGAGTTGTTCATGCCCTCCTTGATGAGTCCTTTTTTGTTCATTTCCCAACAATGGGCATAGAAGTCTTTACTCTTCATCCCCAGATAAATTCCGAGAAACATCGAGTCATGCCGCTCACCGCTGGCTAATTCCCGCGCCTCCATCCGCTTGTATTCGGAGGCCTGGCTACAGGAAAAAATGGTGGTCAGCATTAAAAAAACAGCACTATAAATCAGGTATTTCATGGCACAGTTATTAAAATTTAGGGTGCGAATATACAAAGGTAAAAGGTCAATTCCGCTCAAACGCGGTCATCTTGTCGTTGTTCTTAGCAACTAAAACCAGCTTGCGTTTTCCAACGCGCAGGTTTTGAAGGTCGCGGATTTCTCCTTTGACAAAGAACCCCGAAGCACCAGGCAGCAGGGGTAAAAACGCGCCATCACCGTTGCCCCGCAGCGCCAAACCATAGCTCGAATCATAAATCCCGGTTTCCGGTTTTGACCGGCAAAAATTCCCGCCCAGCAGCAGATCAGGCTTATTGTCGCCGTCAAAATCCTGCAGGGAAATGGCATAGACCGGCGCGATCTGGGCTTGTAAAAGAAAAGGCCGCCATTCAAACCGGCCTTTGCCGTTGTTGATCAGACAGCCGCTTTCCAACCGGTAAACACTCAACCGAAGGGCTCGCTCCAACTGTTGAGGGGTAAAAATATCTTCGATGGTTTGCTCTTTGTACGCGGTATGTTTCAGGTATTTTTTCTTCAGGGAAGGGATTTGAGCCACAATATCCTGGCGCAAAACCAATGGATAAGAGCGTTCGCCGTTGTAGGTACACAGGATGTGTTCGGCCGTGCCATTGCCGTCAAAATCGTTGACGTACATCGTTGCCGGGCGCGCAGCCGAAGCTTTGATCCGGCTATTCAAGCCGTGGTTGCCCAAAAGCAAATCCAGATCGCCATCGCCGTCAACATCGGCTGCTTCCACACAATGCCAGAATCCATTGCTGCCGGCCAAACCAGCAGCTTCGGAGACCTCGCTGAAGCCTCCGCCTTGTTTCAGGTCATTCCTGAACATTTTCACCGGCATCCATTCCCCCACCACCGTGAGGTCGGGGTCGCCGTCGCCGTCTGTATCCGACCAGACCGCATCGGTGATCATACCGCACTGCAACAAGGCCGGCGCCAATTGCCGGGTCACATCTGCAAAATTCCCTTTGCCGTCGTTCTGCAACAAATAGCCGTTGACCGGAACGCCGTACAGAAAGGGCCTCAAGCGTGCGCCAACAAACAAATCGAGGTCGCCGTCCCCATCAAAATCAGCAGCTTTTACGCAGGAAGTACTTTCAAATCTGGAAATACCGGGAGCTGGCGTCAGGCGTTTGAAATTGCCGCGGCCATCGTTCAGGTAAAGGCGGTCCAAAAGGGCGTCGGAGCTGGAGGGGAATTCATTCCCGCCGCTGGCTACGTACAAATCGAGGTCGCCATCGCCATCCGCATCGAAAAAGAGGCAATCGGTATCTTCTGAAATTTGGTCTGCTTCAAACACCCGCTGGTTGGTTTGCCGGAATTGGCCGTTCGGCAACTGAACAAACAGGGCGCCAGCCTGATCTTTCGCGCCGCCGATGAAATAATCTTCCCGCTTGTCGCCGTTCACGTCGCCCACACAAATTTTGGGCCCTTCCGACGACAACATATGGAAAATCAGCCGATCCCGATCGAAATCAACAAACGAATTTTCCTGGTGCTGCCAGCCGATGCCCAAGGTTGCGCCGACTTCTGAAAAAAGAGGTTTTGTGTTTTTGGATTTGGTAAGAACCGCTGCGGTAGCCTCTGCTTGTTTAAGCGTTAAAAACTGGTCAGCGGGCACATTCGACAGTTGGGTCAGGCGGCCATCCGGCCACAAAACGACCAAAGAATCCGCCTTTGTGGCTGCGCCCATTCCAAAATGCAGGCGATAATCTACGCAGGATTGGAATCCGCGCATGGGCGCAATTTCCTGATAAAGGTTTTGCCCGCCGGCATAGATGCTGACTTGTGCGCCTACGGCAAACCGGTTTTTGCCTTCGCCGTTGAGCGTTATATTCAAAAAATGCTGTTCACTTTTTTTCTGTTTCGTTTCATTGCGGTAGACAAAAGGGGGCATATTGACATTATTGACCACCAGATCGAGGTCGCCGTCGTTGTCTAAATCGGCGTAGGCCGAACCATTGGAAAAGCCCGGTGTTCCCAGGCCCCAGGCGGCGGCTTTGTTTTCAAAAGTGAGCCCCGTCGCGGTTGGGTCTCCGGCTGTTTCTCCTTTGTTTACAAATAGATAATTGGGGATGGCTTGCGAAGGAATGGTGTCTATCATTTGTTTGATGACCGCATTTTCCCGGCGCAGGATATTCCGGATGGTATTGGGATCGGAATAAAAATTGACATAGTCCTGATCGGTGAGGTCTTTGAAGATGCCGTTGGCAATGAAAATGTCTTTATAACCGTCGTTGTCAAAATCTGCGATCAAGGCGCCCCAACTCCAGTCGGTGGCATGAACGCCGGCCATACGGCCAATTTCGCTGAACTGGCCGTTGCCTCGATTCAGTTGCAGCACGTTTCGTGGAAACTGGTGGTAATACCCGTTTTGGACGTTGATCTGGTATTTGTCCCAGTTTTCAAACACTGTTTTGGTTTTCATGCGGGCGTCGTCTTCCGGCAACATTTCGGTGACGAAAATCTCCGGGTAGCCGTCGTTGTTCAGGTCGGCCATATCGGCGCCCATCGAGCCCATGCTGATTTCCCGCAGGTGAGATTCCAGGGCTTCTGTAAACGTGCCGTCCTGGTTGTTAAAATACAGGTAATCGCGTTCAAAAAAGTCGTTCGACACATAGATGTCGGACCAGCCATCGCGGTTGACATCGCCGATGGTGACGCCCAACCCAAACCCGATGGCGCTGCCGTAAATCCCGGCTTGTTCGCTTACATCGCTGAAGCGCTCCCCGTCGTTGCGGTAGAGTTTGTTGCCGCCGGAAGTATCCCGTTTCAGGCGCTGGTCTTTGATGA
>JALHRK010000542.1 GCA_022841505.1 Saprospiraceae bacterium
CATCGAAGTCACGTTGATAATCGTGCCATCGCGGCGCTCACGGAAGTATGGGAGGATGGCGCGAATCACGTTCATTACGCCAAAGACGTTGGTGTCAAACTGACGTTGGATTTGTTCATTGGTGGCGGCTTCAAAAATGCCCACCGCGCCATAGCCGGCGTTGTTCACCACGGCGTCAATGCCGCCGAAATCGCCGATGGCCTGCCGGATGGCTTCCGCAATGCTGGCTTCGTCCGTCACATCCAATCGATACAGTTTCAGGTTGGCCAACTGCCCCAGGGTTTTGTCTTTTTCCGGCGAGCGCATGGTGGCGGCTACATTCCAGCCTTGTTGCTGAAAATAAAGTGCAGTTGCCAGGCCAATGCCTGAAGAAGCGCCGGTTACCAGAACCGTTTTTTTGTTGTTTTTCATGTAAAATGAATATTTATTCAGTGTTAATGCAAAAAAATAGCTCCTAAGAGCTTGAAAGTGGCCGGGATTGAGTAAAGAGGCAAAAGGCAAGGGGCAATTTTGTTTCGTAAAGCTTGATGTTTTCGTAAGCAATCAGCTTGATTTTACGAAATCCTTTCATTTTACGAAATTATTGCCTTTTGCCCCTTGCTTCTTGCCCTTTGCACTTTATTACACAACCCGGTCACTCCACTATCGTTTTACGCCGTCCCAAGCCATTGCCAGGGCGGCATTTTTGAATGCGGCAGTCATCGTGAGTCCCCCCGATGCGTGCAACTGAGTCAGTGCGGCTACAAACCCGGTGAGCTGCGCCACCAGCATTTCTGTGGGCGCTTCTTTCACCAGTCGCTCGCGCTTGCCGCGTTCCAGCAACTCGAAAACCGGCGCCACGAGCTGGTCTGCTTCGTCCTGGACGGTCTTATCCAAATAAGGGGATCGGTAGTATTGCTCCAAAAATGCCGATTCTTCAGGGTTGGCAAGATTGGTATCTAAAAAATTTTGCCAGATCAGCTCAAAACCTTCCATAAATGGCGCTTTGGGATCGTATCCTTTCAGGAAAGACTTCGCGCTGCGCCGCTTGAGCGTGATGTAAAGCCGGTTGATGAGGTCTTCTTTGCTTTTGAAATACAGATAGATGGTTCCGGCGGCCATTTGTGCTTCTTTCGCAAGAATAGACATCTTCAGCCCCGCAAAGCCCTCCTGCTGGATGAGCCGAAGGGCTGCCTGGAAAATCGCCTGTTCTTTGTCTGTATCTATGTTTCGCATGACGGGTCAAAGATAATGAATAAATATTCATTCACAAACAATTGGCGCTTTTTTTTCGGTGGGGGCAGAAAATTTTCTGCCCCTACCGTAATAACGTCACGTCCCCTTGTTTCAAAAGGATTGCCCCACCGGGGAATTCAATTTCCGCAACCCAGACAAAAACATTGGACGTCATCGTTTGGCCTCTGAACCGCCCGTCCCAACCCAAAGCGGGTATGTTGGGCGAAAAATCGGTGCGTTGGAACACCAATTCGCCCCAGCGGTCAAAAATGCGCAAATAGCGAATGTGAACCGGGCATTCCGACGACTGCAGGTAGAACCAGTCGTTGATGCCGTCGCCGTTGGGCGAAAACACATTCGGAATATAGGGTTCCTTGCAGGGTAATACAACGAGGGCAATGGAATCCATGCCTTCGCAGCCATTAACATCCGTAACGGTTACGCTGAACAGGGTCGTTTCTAATGGATTTGCTATCGGATCCGGGCAATCGTAGCAACTCAGCCATTCGGGCGGCGGGGCGGGAGCCCATTGCCAAAGGAAAGGCCCGTTTCCAAACACAAAAGGCGTCAATTGAATGGCATTCCCGGCTTCCAGGGTATCCGTGGCAGGGAGCTGGAGAATCGGCGCCGGAGAAGGCATTACTGTGACGGTGACGATGGAATCGCAGGCGCCCGACATGCCCGGTACATAGAAGTCCTGCGTTGTTCCCGGAGGGATTTGCACGCCGTTGTAAATGGCAAAACTTCCAGGACACGCTTCCAGGGTCAAGCTTCTGACCGGCGACTCCAGCAGTTCAACCTCCAAAATTACCAAAGAATCGCAGCCATTTTCGCCAACCAATAAAAATTGCATTGTGGTATCCCCGGTCACCGTTGCGCCGTTGATGAGCAGGGTATCGCCGGGGCAAAGGGTTTCCTGAACCAATGTCTGAACAGGATCAAGCCCAAGAATGGTAACCGTTAGCACAGAATCGCAACCGCCAGCGCTCACGCCGTAGAACTGCACCACCGTGTCGGCTGGAAATTCCTGGCCAAAAAGCAGCAGGGTTTCATTAGAACAAACCACGGTATCGAGACTGGCGAAAATCGTGTCGGGTACATAAAAAATGGTCAGGGTATCTGCCGAAAGGCAATTTTCTCCCGTTGAGGCCACAACAATATAAGTAATGGTGTCACCGGCAGCGATAGTTACCGTATTGCAATCGCTGCAATCCAATCCGGTCGCCGGAGACCAGTTCCAGGAAGCGAAGTTGGCCGGGAGGGTATAGGTCAAAGCGGCATTGGAACAAAGATTCCGGTCATCTCCCAGGTCGAGTATCGTAGAAGGCAGTACAGAAATAGAGATCGTATCACTTTGCTGATTGCCGCAAATATCCCAAACATCCACCCAATAGGCGCCGGGGAAAAAGGCAGTCAGGGTAGATTCGGTACTCCCATCGTTCCAGCGGTATTGTTGGAATCCGGGCCCTGCATCCAGCACCTGCACCCCGTTGTCGCAGACCTGAACATCCGGCCCGAGGTCCAGCACCGGTGTATTATTCTGAAAAATGTCAACCCGCAAAGTATCAGTTCCCACAGCGCATGCAGAAAAAGCCGTAGCGATGAGGACTGCCATTCCGGGTTGGGAAAAATTGACGGTGATGCCTTGATCGGATTCAGACAAAATATTGCCAACGCCCATCAGCGTCCAGTGCACAGAATCCAATGCACAACGGTCGCTGATGTCCAGGCTGAAAGTCTGAGTAGCTGGCGCCTGGCACAGGGAATCGGGGCCTTCAATGGCGACAAAAAGGCGTTTGGGCAGGAAATCCTGTGGGAAAGAAGGCAGCCCGAGGTTAGCGCCCCCCGGGGTAATGTTGATCCCTTGCTCCTGATAAAGGCATCCGAGACCAGGCACTTCGGGCAGGTGTATAATGCCTAAGCTGTTCGTAAACTGCAAGGGAAACGTGTTGGTGACGTAAATTTTCCCGTTTTGTGCCCGCTGCAATTGCCCGAATCGGTATTGATCCGGGAATTCCGCCAACACGACCCCCGATTGCAAAATTGCGGCCGCATCTCCGGCATTGGGGTCAAATTGCCAGATGTGAGAAGGCGGCAATAAATTTGAGATGTAGAGCAGGCTGCCATCTGCCGAAAACTCAACGCCGTAAACGCCGCTCATCAAAGGCGAGGTAACAGTAAGAGCATTGCTGAGCAAACCCGTACTGTTGTCAAAATCGAACAGATCAAATCCACCTGTTTGAAAGAGGGCATTGACTACTTTTTTGCCATTTGGACTAAATTTTAGGCAGCTTGCGACATTCTGGGCGGCAGCAGTTCCAGGTGTGCCAACGCTTGAAATCACCGGAGCGCCCAGCCCGGTTGCAGTGAGCGGATAAGCCCTGAAATTGTTGTTGTTGCGCTCTTTGACCAATATCCACCAGTCGGTTCCATTGCAATGCCGGGTAGCAGTAATTTTTTCGGTAAACTGGTTTTGCGGCAACAGCTCGATGTTTTTTTGGCCGGGTTCTACATCCCCAAGGCTCCCGTTCAGTTTCATGTCCACAATGGAATAACTCAGTCCGTTTCCTGAAGCTAAGTTGTCGAAACTGTTGGGCGTGAAGACAAAAAACCGCCAGGGGCTACCCGGTTGTGGGAGAATCAGG
>JALHRK010000543.1 GCA_022841505.1 Saprospiraceae bacterium
AGAGCATGTTCAAATTTCCATGATCGAGCGAGAGCGAGGAAATTTTGTTTTAGACGAGGCAGATTTTGCAGACATAGCCGGCAGCTACGTTGAAAAAATCTAACGAAGTATAAAATAAAATTTCCCGCTTGCAGCCGATTGATGGAATTTTGAACATGCTCTAAATGCGAAGCGCCGTAAATATACGCAAAAAGCGTCAAACGAAGCACTTCGCCCCGCTTGACGCAAAACCGCAGTTAGACCTTGTTCGGAAAATCCTCAACAACAGCCCGAACCGCTTTTTTTGTTTGCAGTGGCATTGCAACCACATCCACTTTCGCCTTCTGCTTTTTTTTCTTCGTCCAATTTGCAGCAAGCATCTTGATTGCTTACGGGCTCACCACCACAGCAACCTGATGCCGCAGCCTCGTTTTTTACTTCTTTTCTGATTTGTGTTTTTGCCAACACTTCAATTGTTTCGATTTCCATGATTATTTTTTTTGTTCGTCTTTATGACCCTGCTTTTTTAAAAAAGACGCAATTTTATTTAGTTACCGGCATTGCGTCCCGATGGGACGGGCTTTTGTGGCGTCACTCGGGGCTATTTATTCTTTTCTTTCATGTCGTGCCCGATGATAAAGCAAACCCATTGCATATATAATTACAAGTCCTGCAATCACTACCCGCAGATCGGCAACAGAGAGCAGCAATGCTCCGGTAAATGCCCCTGTAGCTGTACCTACGTCCCGCCAGGTGGCATTGTCCGACGCCTCTTTGATGAAGGATGAATTGCCTGAAATGATTGCTCCGCCTGTTGCAGCCGATGCATTCATTGCGCTGAAGGTAAATGCTGCCAGAATACCTGCAACCGTTGCTCCGGATAGCACCAACAACGATGCGGCGACTGAAAAAAGATTGGTGTAAATAAATACTTTGTGGAACCCCCACTGGTCTCCTAACCAGCCCGACAAAGGCGAAAATACCACGAACGACAATCGTCTGTAACCCAACAATAAACCTACTATTGCCAGCTCATTGGCTAAATTTAGTGTTTGTTCCTGCTGTATTAATTTGCCGGCCAAGACGACTAAAACCCCTTCTGTAATGAAAGCATTGATCAGCACCAAAACATTGAAAGAGGAAGGATAAGAGAGCGCTAACTCCTTTTTTGTTACCCGTGCTGTTTTTAAATTACTCAATGGCAGCACAAGCAAAATGCCTGAAATACTGATGAGTCCAAATGCTGAAAAGGTGAAACCACGACCTGCATGATGCAGCAGAAATGGGCCGGCAAAAAGCGCAAAAACAGGCCCCAATTCTATCAAAGCCCGGCTCAAACCTAATGCCAGTCCTTTTCGTGGATGCTCCAGCGCATACAAGGTATTGCCAAGTCTGAGCGTAGAAAAACTAATTCCCCAAAGTACCCTTGCCAAAACCCATAAGGGAATGGCATTCATCCATCCATAAGCAACCGTTGTCAATGAGGCCAGCAGAACACTACCAACGACAACGGTTTTTACGCCCTTGCTGCTTAAAAACCAGGCCACCCGACCGTTCAGAAACAATCGGGTAAACCGGTTTACAGATAAGATCACGCCCACCCAGAAGGAAGAAATACCGATCTGCTGGTAGTTTGCAGGCAGGTAGGCATACAAAAAAGCATCGCCCATATTGGCAAGGGCAAGGATCACGGCAGACAGGCAAGCATCTTTTAATGACGATGAAGACTTATCCACAACAAGCGGCTGCTTTTTGCCCTTGCGGCGTGGGCTCTACGCCACAGCAAGCACCGCCTTGAATGCCGCTGCTGCACACACCGGTTTCAGGTAAGTCCAATTCTACTTTTCTTGCCGCTTCCAAATCTCCAGCTAATGCGGCGGCTATTGACCTGACCTGTTCATAGCCGGTAGCCATTAAAAAGGTAGGCGCTCTTCCATAACTTTTACTGCCCACGATGTAAAAATCTTTTTCCGGGTGTCGCAGTTCCAGTTCCCCATGCGCCCTTACGGTGCCGCAACTGTGAATGTTTGGGTCAATTAATGCTGCTAATGCGTCAACCGATTCCACAGAGGGGCTTATGCTTAACCTTATTTCCGGGAGGAAAGAAAAATCGGGGCGGGAACCTGTGTTGGCAATAATTTCGTCAATGCCAGGCAGTTGGGCTTTTTTGCCATATTGCTCGCCAATTAGCGACAATTTATTATTTAACCTTTTTATTTCGAAAATTTGAAATGGCGTATAAATGTTTATTTTATCTTCATTTACCAGGCTCTCAATTTTAATGCCCAATGCCCCCCGGGCTTCCAGGGCGTCATCCGCTTGTCCGCCATACACTTCGGTGATATTTTGTTTCCTCAATATCCAGTTAATTTCTGTTTCCGGAAATTCCTGTTTTATTTTTTCCAGTTCCAATATGGTATTGATGGCAGAATGCCCGCCACCGATCACGGCTATGCTTTTACCGGCATACCGCATTTTGTGTTTGAAAAGCACATCGGGGATACCATAGAAAATGTGGTCGCTGTGCGCTAATTCGCCAATGGCAAACATCCCACCGGAACCAACCGGATTGGGCGAAAGCCAGGTGCCGGAAGCGTCAATAACAGCACGGGCTTCAAAATTTCGAATGCTGTCTCCTTGTTGCACCCGCACTACAAATGGCGCTGATGCCCGGTTGGCATCTTTCATTTTATCCATTCCTTTTTTGCCAATGGCAATGACCTTGCTGTTGGTGTATATGGATTTTTGAAGCGCCGGCAGTTCGGAAAGCGGTTTTAAATAAAGATCAATCAACTCACGGCCGGTATGCACCAAATCTTCATTGGGTTGCTTCCAGTTGCTTTGTTCCAATAATGCTTTTGCGGCCTTATCAATATTGTATTTCCACGGAGAAAACACTTTGATATGCGCCCATGAGGCCACGCTGCTTCCTACTTCATTTCCTGCTTCAAAAAGCAGGAATGGAATATTCCGTTTAACCAGATGTGCCGCTGCTGCCATACCTGTCGGGCCTGCACCGATTATTGCTACGGGTAAATTCATTTTGTTATTCATTGCCTTGTGTTTATTGTATGACAGGCAATGAATAAAAAAGACGCAAGGAAACCTAAGCGCAACCGCAGCTACTTTTTTCATTACTGATGATATTCCCGTAAGCATCGCTTTGGTAAGGGCAACACGCCAGGATCAGTTCTTTTAGTTTTTCTTTTCCCCGTTGCACCCTGGATTTTGCACCTGAATAAGAAATGCCCAGTTTTTCGGCAAGGTCTTTTTGAGAAATATGCTGAAATTCTGTAATCAACAGCGCTTCGCGGTAGTGCTCAGGCAATTTGTTGATCAAGGGCTGGATGCAGCATTCGGCAACGGTCGCGTTTAAATTTTGGGCTTCTTCCTCGGTAAACACTTCTTTCACCTCGTCGGTAGTGCCAGTAACCGGTTTTAGCTGCTTGAAGTGGTCGTATATTGCATTTCTGACGATGCCATACAAATAAAGCCGGATGTTTTCGGCTTGATTCACTTTATCCCAATTGCGGATAATCCGGATGAATGCATCCTGCAAAATATCATCTGTGTCCGCATCATTTCTGGTTTTATGCTGGATAAACGCTTTCAGTTCCTTGTGAAAATTTTCCCAGATTGATGTTATTTCTGTTGCCATTCCTGTTGTAGATTTTGTCTTACTGTATGACTGCAAAGATCCAGAAAAGACGCAAAAGCTCTCCTGTCATTGCTGCTAACGGCTGTGGGGGGCTTTAATACATCCATTTCGCGTCATTTTCCATAACATCCTTGTATCGGTACCCTGCTATTTTTTCGATCAAATCTTTGGGTAAAGGTTCATCATAGGGAAATTGAATGGTGTCTTTACCC
>JALHRK010000544.1 GCA_022841505.1 Saprospiraceae bacterium
GGTACCCATCCGGGTTTCCAGCAGTTGCACCTGTTCAATGGCTTAGGCACCAAAGGCACTTCGCTGGGTCCGTTTTGGGCGCAGCACATGGCGAATTACCTGCTTGGTCAATCGGAAATTGACCCGCAGGTGGATATCCGGCGCTTTCTTTAGGTACATCCGAACGTTGTAGTACATCCGAACTCTGTTCGGATTCAAAATTCATCCGAACGGTGTTCGGATGTACTACTCCGCCGCTTCCGGCGCCAATTTCACCACCAAACCTTCCAAGGCATCAGAAAGCTTAATCTGGCAACCCAGCCTGGAATTTTTTTCCACAAAAAACGCCTGATCGAGCATTTCTTCTTCGGCGAGCTGAATCTCTGGCAACTCGGTGTCACTCAATACATAAACATGGCAGGTAGAACACAAGGCCATGCCACCACAAGTACCTTGAACGGGTAACTCATAAGCTTTGCAGAGCTCCATCAGGTTCATACTGATGTCGGTTGGAGCTTCCAGGATGTGCTCCTCCCCTTCCCGATCTATCACCGTAATATTAACAGCAGCAATCATTTATCAATTATTTTGAACATTATTCAACATAAAGGGCAAGCCCCTTCAAATAAGAACTTTCCGGGTGGTATAAACTTACCGGATGATCGGTTGGTTGCCCGAGGTCGTGCATAAGCCTGACCTGGCGGCCCGCTTCAAGCGCGGCAGCGACGATTGTATTGTAAAACAACGGTTTATCTACCACCTGAGAGCAAGAGAAAGTAAAAAGGATACCGCCCGGCTTAACTTTTTGCAAAGCCAGTGCATTCAGGCGCTTGTAGCCCTGTACTGCCTGGTGGCGTTTGGAGATATTTTTTGCAAACGCAGGAGGGTCAATGATTGCGATGTCGTACCCATCTCCGGGTTGCCTCAGAAAATGCATGACATCGTCGGTGACGCTTTCGTGAACATTCCCGGAAAATCCGTTCAATGCAACATTCCGGTCGGTCAATTCCATTGCTTTTTTAGAAGAATCAACTGAATCTACCCTGGCTGCACCCGCTTTCAGGGCATACACACTGAAGCCACCGCTGTAACAGAAGGCATTCAGCATCGTTTTTCCCGGGGCATAGGTCGCGACTAAACGGCGGTTATCCCGTTGATCGAGGAAAAAACCGGTTTTTTGGCCGGTTTCCCAGTCTACCTGGAAAAAATGTCCATTTTCTTCAACGACCTGTTCTCCTTTTTCTCCGAATAAATAGGCGTTCTCCAGGCCCTGAGCGTATTGATCGGGCAAGGTCTCCATACTTTTATCGTAAATGGCTTCAATACGATCGCCGTACACCGTTTGCAACGCTTGGGCAATGAGCGCGCTGGCCCGGTGCATGCCAATGGAATGACACTGGATCACAGCAGTTTTTCCGTATACGTCAATGATGAGTCCGGGCAGACCATCCCCTTCCGCATGCACGAGGCGGTAGCAGTTCGTCGAGGCAGCGCTGGTAATCCCGGCTACCTGTCTGTATTGGTAGGCATTGCGCAGTTTTTCCACCCAAAAGGCCAGATCGGCATCCGTTTGGCGGAATGAAAAAAGCCGCACGCAAATATTGCTATCCTGATAATGCCCGGTTGCCAGGTAATTTCCTTCCCTGCTGTACACTTCAATCGTGTCGCCGTCAACAATGCTCTCTTCTTTAGACGCTACAGCCCCGGAAAACACCCAGGGATGAAAACGGCGCAAAGGCGCATCCTTACCTGGCTTCAATACCATTCGCTTCATGCAATTTTGATTGGTCGCGCCAAAGGTAAGGAACTCCAGCTATTGTTGCGCTTCTTCGCGAACTCGTTCGATTTCTCGATGCAATTCATCGAGCATCTTGTCTTTTTCTAAGAGCATTTTTTCGCGTTCACGGACTAATTCCCTGGCAATGTCGTAGTGGTGCGGTGGTGGAGGCGGCGCCATAATGGCGGTTGAGAAGTGGGCGTGTTCCAGATCATGGATACGCCTGTGCTGGCGCTGGATTTGCCCGATACTGAGACCGAGCAGCAAGCACAACGCGGAAATAATCCACGGCTGCGCGCTGGAAATTGTTTGTTTCATCAGTCGGATGAATTTAATGGCCTGGTGGCCTGGTGATTTGTGTGCGACGGGCAGAAGGCACTGATTGTTACGGCACTAACTCCTGTCCATCCATCGTTCCTTTAACTTAATCAGAACGATTTTGTGATTTCTGGATCCAAATTAGGCATTCCTGCGCTATTTCCGAAAAGAAGGATCGGCTTTAAGGCATTTTTAACAAATGATTTCTCCTATTTTTGTGGGTATTGGTCCTACGACTCAAAGTCGTAGGACGAATAAACTCAACCTTGAAGATCCGTCCTACGGCCCCAGGTCGAGGACCACTAAAAAGCACCACAGACTATGCGGATTGATATTTTAAGTGTGATGCCCGAGTTGTTGGAGGGCCCTTTCCAGCATTCTATCCTGAAACGCGCGCAGGAAAAAGGGCTTTTTGAAGTGCATGTACATAGTCTGCGTGATTTCGGGCTGGGTAAGCACAAACAACTGGACGACTACCAGTTTGGAGGGGGGGCAGGCATGGTGATGATGCTGGAACCTGTGGTGAATGCCATCGAACATTTTACAAGCCAACGCCAGTACGACGAGATCATCTTCATGACGCCCGATGGCGAACGCCTGAATCAACCCATCTGCAACCGGTTGTCTATGAAAAAAAACCTGCTGATTCTCTGCGGGCACTATAAAGGTGTGGACGAACGCATCCGCGAGCATTTTATAACGATGGAAATTTCGATTGGCGATTATGTGCTTTCCGGTGGAGAATTGCCGGCTGCGGTGCTCGTGGATGCGATTGGAAGACTGTTGCCAGGGGTTCTTGGCGATGAAACCTCTGCCCTCTTCGATTCTTTCCAGGATAATTTGCTGGCGCCCCCGGTGTATACGCGCCCGGCAGAATTCAGGGGATGGCAAGCGCCGGAAGTGCTGACGTCAGGCAATTTTAGTGCCATCGAGGAATGGCGCTACGAGCAGGCTTTGCGGCGTACGATGGAGCGGCGCCCAGATCTGTTGGAAAACGAAGACTAAATAGTGGTTGTCTTTAGAGTCCGATGACTTCGACTCCGCTCAGCCACTTGGCTAAATGGAAAGACACTAATTTGCACTACGGCACCTGAGCTACCTTAGTTTTGTAGACCTTGATATCACCCCAAACGCCTTCTGATACGTAAGGTTCAGACTTGAAGTATTCCTGAAAAGCTTCTTCGGTTTCAAACTGAACGATCATATTGGAGCCGATCATCTTACCTTCCTGGTCTAAAATCGCGCTTCCGATAATAAAATTTCCATTTGCTTTCAACTTTTTAGCGCCTTCAAAATGGGCTGGCCGCGCGGCCATACGGCGTTCAAACGCCCCTGCGTCTACATGGTCAAGCGCATGGATCAGGTATTGTATCATGTTAGTTATATGTGATTTATAGTTTATAGAAAAGAATAAGGCAAAAAAAAGTCGCGCCTGAAAAGACGCGACCTGGTACAATAATTATAATCCCATGAACATATCCAAATCAATGTGACCCAGGAAGGGTCAAGAAATAATCGCTTTCAACACTTGCATGAAAACGATTATTTCGTAACTTTGCAACAGACTTTAGTGCTTTCATTAATCCCATGAACGTGATCGGGGCCAGCTTTGCAGAGCTGGCCTTTTTTGTTTGTTGCTATATCTTTGCAGGGATCATTTTGTTTTCAAAGATAGTAAGTCGCCCAAAAGCTTCGGGCGACCCACTACTAACAAATTATAATCCCATGAACATATCCTCAATAGATAGTTGCCGAAACTTTTTTTCGACA
>JALHRK010000545.1 GCA_022841505.1 Saprospiraceae bacterium
ATCAATGGTTCCTTTCATTTCTTCCAGCATGACCCGGAAATCGGTGTAAAATTTTGCGTTGGGGAATTTTTTTAGACTGTCTTTGCATTGCGCCCGGTCTACATCGCAAAGTGCGACGACGTTGTTGGCGCCGTTGTTCCAGGCGTTGGCGATGTCGCTGGTGCCTTTGCCGCCAGCGCCGATGGCCGCCACGTTAAGTTTATCGCTTGGCGCGGTGTAGCCCCGGCCCAGCACGTGCCGCGGCACAATAAAAAATCCGCCGGCGACAATGGCGCCGGTCTTAAGAAAGTTTCTTCTCGTACTCGTCTTTTTCTGTTGCATGGTGTGGATGTTAGGTTGGATTCAAATGTAGGGAAAATTTTTACATCACACAGCCAGGGTGACATCTCGCTGCGAAGGGCAGGCCTGTGCGTGGGGGGCAGCAGGTGTCATCCTGGTTCGATTTACGAATGCTTCGCCTAAAAATTAGAAAAGGATTTGTTGACGGTCTGCCACCTGAAGGTGGCGACCACGGGCTCGCCATTTTGAACACTTTTCATTTCAACTCCCCCCAAACCCTTGCCTTCACAACATTCAAAAAATGCCGGTCATAAGTGACGACGACACTCCCCGTTTCGATGGCGATGGCCGCAATCCAGATATCGTGGGTCGGAATAGGGGTTCCCTTTTGTTTCAAATCCAGTTGCAACTCTGAAAAAATCTGAGCGGTTTCGTTGGTGGTGTGCTGAATGCTGACGCCCTGTAGTTTCAAAAACTCCTGTAATAAGGCGTTATTGGCTTGTTCCCGCGCGCCATTTTTGAAACCAAATAACAACTCTGCCAGGACAAAGACCGGGACAAAAACCTGTTCGGCGTTTTCTATGGCTTGTTGTACGGCAAGTTGCCCTTGCATCAGCGCAGTATAGGCGTTGGTGTCCAGGACTATTTTTTTCATGACCATAGAGCTTCGTCTACCTTTTCAAAAATCGCTTGTGATTGCTCAAATGCAACCGCCTCTTCTTGCGTCCACACGCCGGCGAAAGCCGATACATCCCTTTTGGGTTTTTCGGGTGTTGGTTCTTCTAATTCCAGCGCTTTCCGGAGCAGTTTTTTGACGACTTTATTCTGGCTCAAACCTGTGGTATGCGCCATTTTTTCAATCGCGGCTGCAATTTCAGTTTCGATGTTGTGGATGGTCAAGGACTTCATAGAGGCAGCTATTTTAACGTTAGATCAGGTCTTAATTGACTGAAAACGAATGTTTTTGAATCCATGTATTGGATCTTTGCTCCCTTGTGTCTAAAATTTCCCGCAAAGGTCGCAAAGGTTCCGCCAAGTCCGCAAAGCGTGACGGCTCTGGCTTAGCGTCCTCTGCGGAACCTTTGCGACCTTTGCGGGAAACAATCACTAGCAAGGACTCCAGAGAAGTGTTTTACATCATTCAAAAATCTATTTCTTCTTCCCGATCTCACGTTTATTTAACAACAGAACGAATTTTGAACCATAATGGTTGGTTCTTTGAACCAAAAATAAGAATTTCCCAATGCATGCCCGAAAAAAAAAGTGGCCCTACAGCGTCTATGCCGCAGGACCACTTTCCCTTTTCAGATTATTTACAAGACTTTATGGCCGTTCAGCCCCACTCAGCACCACCCGTTTCGCCACATCCGGCACGCCTTCCGAGCTTGCCCGGATGAGGTAGATGCCGTTCGGATATTCGGATAGATCGAGGCGGAAGGTTGCCATTTCTGCCGGATTCAATTCCTGTGTTTTTTGCGCTTTGCCTTGAGCGTCGTATACAGTCAGGCGCACGATGCGGTCTTGGTAAGCGCTGAAATTGACCGTCACTTCGCCGGTTGTCGGGTTCGGATAGACCTCGAGGTCAGGCGCAGCTGTTTCCACCAGATTCGTGCCTGGGGCTATCAGCGGGATGACCGGGTTGGTGACAAAAACGTTGTCGAAAACCGCCGTTGTGGTTACATTGGCATTGATGCTTTCCGAAAAAACGCCTGCATAGATACAGCCCGTCATGCTGACTGTTGCCGTAAAGGCAAAAGTCCAGGTGGTTCCGTTTGTCGAAGTATAGCCTGTGAAATTGCTGCCGCTGCGCACTAAACGCAACCAGGAATGTCCCGGACGGAAGTAATTGAGGTTGCTGGTGGCGCCATTGGTAGTGGCCCGGATTTCGCGGCGGATATTGCCGTTTGCCTGGGTTTTCAGCGTCACCTTTTTTGAGCCTTGAGCCAGGGTTTCGCGCAGCATGACGCCGCCCCATCCGCCGCCGCTTACGCTGGCTACGCGGGCAATGATTTCTCCGTTGCCGCAAAGTTGCTGGTGAACGAAGTGCAGTACATCGCTGGAAGAAGTCGAGAAGCCGGTTGCACTAACGGTGAAAACGTCTTCCGGTTTCTCTTCGCAGATCGGGAAAGTTGCACTGCCATTGGCGTTGCCTACATTGTTGTTCGTCCAAACGATCCCGCCAACGACGCCGTCGTCAACCTGGCCGTTGCAATCGTTGTCCAAACCGTCGCAAAGCTCATCCGCACAAGGGTAGATATTATCGTTGTCGTCATTGCAATCCTGGTTGTTTTGAACATAACCAACGCCGCATTCCCCCTGGAAAACCTGCGGCGCGTTTGGATCGCCATAGCCGTCGCCATCGTTATCCGCGTAACAGGTTACGTCGCAGGTGGCAAAAGGCAACCCCCTCAGGTCATCAGGAGTAGAGCCAAACTGAGCACCCCATACGCCACCGGTCGTGATGATGTTGAACGAGGAAGAAATATTGCTGATCAGGAATTTACCGCCTCCGACATATGCCGCGCCGAAAGTTTCCCCGTTGGTCGTCCCAATGATGGGAATATCCGTTATGGTATAAGGTGATACCGGCAGTATTTTTTCATAAACAACCGTGCCATTGCCCGACCAGTGGTAAATCATGTTGTCGTCCGGGTTGTAGCAGATGACTTCCCCGTCGGCCCCATTGCCTAAAGGCGTCAGCAGGGTTACGGCTCCATTTGTAGGGTTAATATCATAGAGCGTCTCCGGCACCGTTGCGCCGTTGCCCGTCACACCGAACAATTGTCCGGAAGGAGAGAAGGTAATGGAGGAAAAATTATCCCCCAGGTTGCCCACCTGCGTCATCGTGGCATCTGCCGGATTGAAGATGCAGAGCACCCGTCCACTCACGCCACTGACTTTGACAATTGCATAAATTACGCCGGTGACCGGGTTTTTGGCGGCGCCGTTGACACCCGTGACGGTAAAGCCGGGCAGCGTTGGCGCCCGTCTTTCTATGATGGTGTAGTTGTTTGCGGTATCAACGGTCCAGACCGAATCCTGGAAAGGAGAGAATCCATAAAAAATGCCGCATTCCAAGGGATCAACGGTCAACGGTTCATCCACCTGACCATTGCAGTTGTCGTCTATATCATTGCCGCACAATTCTGCCTCGCCTGGGTTTACAGCATCATTGCAGTCGTCGCAGTCGCCCTGAGCAATGGTGTAGCCATCACCGTCCAGATCGTCGCCGTCATCCGCTACCCCGCTGCAGTCATTATCAATATTGTCGCAAATTTCAGTCGCTTCCGGGTTAATGGCGTTGTTGCTGTCGTTGCAATCTGAATTGTTGTCCACGGTCCCCATCGGGCATTCGGCTTGTTCACTTTCGGTACCGGGATCCCCTGCATCGCCGTAGCCGTCGCCGTCGGCATCAACATAGCAAAAGCAAATGTTCCCGGCAAGCGCCTCAACTTCTGTGGCACTCAGCGCCCGGTTGTACAGGCGAAACTCATCCATCCGGGAGCCGGAAGCGAGGCCGAAGTTGGAGGAATAACCCCCTACTTTAAAAGACGAGGTTCCGGT
>JALHRK010000546.1 GCA_022841505.1 Saprospiraceae bacterium
GTAGCCTTCTGCCTCGTAGATCCAGAGGATGGCTTCCACCGCATCGGCACGGACGCCGTAAGTGACGGAGAAGTTTTGGGCAATGACGGCGGGGCTGTTGTCGCCGGAGGTGGTTACATCCTGGGCAAAACCAGGGATTGCGAACAGCAGGGCAAGCAAGATGGTGATTGGGAATTTCATTTGCATCAGTTATTTGTTGGTGGTTGAATCTTTTAGTGACAAAATTAATTCCCCCCAAAATCATACCCTTCCTTTCTCAAATCCTCCAGCAAGCGAGTGTCCTTGGCTTCTATCCCGTCCTGCCACAGTTCCTTGGCGAGGGCATCGGCTTCTTTGTTTCTGTTCAGCCCTTTGAGGCAGCCGATTTTGTGGTACTGCATTTGGCGGATGAGGGGGAGGTCTTTTAGTTCGACTGCTTTTTTAAGCCCCGCATCGAAGCTTTGCAGCCCTTCTTCATGTTTTTGCTGGTGTTTCTGTAGGTAGCCTATATTATACAGGCAGGTAAGCGAAAAAGCATCATCCCTGGCCTTTTGGGCATTATTGAGGGCTTTTTGAAAATCCCCGAGGGCTTCCTGGTATTTTTTTTCGCTGAATAATTGCATCCCCCTGCTATTGGCAGCACGTGATAGGTTCTTTGCTACTATTTTTTGTTTTAGATGGATAGGTTCAAAAAAACGGTCCAATATAGCCTGGCATTTTTCATAATAATCAATTGCTTTATCGTATTCCCCTTTTGCTTTCCATGCCTCGCCGAGGTTGTTGTATCGAGTTGCAACGTTTGGATGGTTTTCGCCAAAAGCCTTCAAGTCTATTTGCAACGCTTTTTCATAATACTCAATCGCTTTGTCGTATTCCCCTTTTGCACTCCATGCCGCGCCGAGGTTGTTGTATTCCCTTGCAACGTCTGGATGGTTATCGCCAAAAGCCTTCAAGTAGATTTGTAGCGCTTTTTCATAATACTCAATCGCTTTGTCGTATTCCCCTTTGGCACTCCATGCCGCGCCGAGGTTGTTGTATTCCCTTGCAACGTCTGGATGGTTGTCGCCAAAAGCCTTCACTAAGATTTGCAACGATTTTTCATAATACTCAATCGCTTTGTCGTATTCCCCTTTTGAATCCCATGCCAAGCCGAGGTTGTCGTATCCCGTTGCAACGTTGGGATGGGTGTCGCTAAAAGCCTTCAAGTAGATTTGCAGCGCATTTTCATAATAAGCAATTGCTGTGTCGTATTCCCCTTTTGAATTCCATACCAAGCCGAGGTTGTTGTATCCCGTTGCAACGGTTGGATGGTCTTCGCCCAAAGTCTTCAAGAAGATTTGCATCGCTTTTTCATAATACTCAATCGCTTTGTCGTATTCCCCTTTTGAATCCCATGCCAAGCCGAGGTTGTTATATCCCGTTGCAACGTTAGGATTGTTGTCGCCCAAAGTCTCCAAGTCGATTTGCAGCGCTTTTTCAAAATACTCAATCGCTTTATCGTACTCCCCCTTTGAATACCATGCCGAGCCGAAGTTGTTGTATCCAGTGGCCAAGGTTGGATGGTCTTCGCCCAAAGTCTTCAAGAAGATTTGCATCGCTTTTTCATAATATTCAATGGCTTTGTCGTATTCCCCTTTTGCACTCCATGCATCGCCGAGGTTGTTGTATCCTGTCGCAATATTCGGATGGTTGTCGCCAAAAGCCTTCAAGTTAATTTGTAGCGCT
This sequence comes from Saprospiraceae bacterium, assembly GCA_022841505.1. Lineage (GTDB taxonomy): Bacteria > Bacteroidota > Bacteroidia > Chitinophagales > Saprospiraceae > JABWAJ01. The sequence continues at coordinate 1,705 of JALHRK010000546.1, forward strand.
TTTTCAAAATACTCAATCGCTTTGTCGTATTCCCCTTTTGAATGCAGCAGCAAGCCGAAGTTGTTGTATCCATTGGCCACGTTTGGATGGTCTTCGCCCAAAGTCTTCAAGAAGATTTGCATCGCTTTTGCATAATAGTCAATTGCTTTGTCGTATTTTCCTTTTGAAGCCCATGCCAAGCCGAGGTTGTTGTATTGAGAGGCAATATCCGAATGGTTTTCTCCAAAAGCCTTCAAGTTGATTTGCAGCGCTTTTTCAAAATAATCAATCGCTTTGTCATATTCCCTTTTTTGTCTCCATGCATCGCCGAGGTTGTTGTGTTCTCTTGCAACGTTTGGATGGTTATCGCCAAAAGCCTTCAAGTCTATTTGCAGCGCTTTTTCATAATACTCAATCGCTTTGTCGTATTCCCCTTTTGCACTCCATGCAGCGCCGAGATTGTTGTGTTCTCTTGCAACATTCGTGTGGTCGTTGCCAAAAGCATCCAAGTCTATTCGCAGCGCTTTTTCATAATATTCAATGGCTTTGTCGTATTCCCCTTTTGAATGCCACATTAAGCCGATGTTGTTATACTCTCTTGCAACATTTGGATGGTTATCGTCAAAAGCCTTCAAGTCTATTTGCATCGCTTTTTCAGAATACTCAATCGCTTTGTCGTAGTCCCCTTTTGCACTCCATACCGCGCCGAGGTTGTTATAGCCAGCTGCAATATTCGGATGGTTGTCGCCCAAAGTCTTCAAGAAGATTTGCAGTGCTTTTTCAAAATAATCAATTGCTTTGTCGTATTCCCCTTTTAAATTCCATGCATCGCCGAGGTTGTTGTATCCTGTTGCAATATTCGGATGGTTGTCGCCAAAATTCTTTAAGAAGATTTGCAGCGCTTTTTCAAAATAATCAATTGCTTTGTCGTATTCCCCTTTTGCACTCCATACCGCGCCAAGGTTGTTGTGTCCTCTTGCAACATTGGGATGGTTGTCGCCAAAAGCCTTCAAGAAGATTTGCAGCGCTTTTTCAAAATAATCAATTGCTTTGTCATATTCCCCTTTTGCGCTCCATCCCGAGCCGAGGTTGTTGTATTGCGTGGCAACATCTGGATCGTTTTCGCCAAAAGTCTTCAAGTTGATTTGCAGCGCTTTTTCATAATACTCAATCGCTTTGTCGTAGTCCCCTTTTGAAGTCCACGCCGAGCCGAGGTTATTGTACCCCGTTGCAACGTTTGGATGATTGTTGTCGAAAGCCTTCAATTCTATTTGCAGCGCTTTTTCATGATATTCAATGGCTTTGTCGTATTCCCCTTTTGAAGTCCATGCACCGCCGAGGTTGTTGAGTAAAGTAGCTATCCTTTCCTCGTTTCCGCTTTTCAGGGTATCTATGCCGAGGGCAATTGCATAATACTTGATCGCTTCGTCATAATGGGCAAGGATTTCTTCGTTGAAAGCGTAATACAGGTGGTAGGTGGAATTGCCCTCGTCATTGTTAACGGCATTTTTAAAGCCCTTGGCCGCCTCCTCGTATTTCAGGAGCAGTTCTTTTGTTTTTCCATAAATATACCCTTTATATGCCTGCCGTTTCATAGACCCATCAAAGTCGGATTCAATGAGCCGCTCGGCTTCTTCCAGTTTACCTTCTTCGAGCAGGGCCTCGGCTTGCCGGTAGATTTCCTCCTTGCTGCCGTAGGTTTCTAGTTCGGTTTTCAGTTCTTCGTATTTTTTTACCTGATCCGCCAGTTTCGTTTCAAAATTTGCAACATCGGATTCATGCTTTTCCAATTGCGCTGCCAACGCACGCAGCGCTTTTGGCGGAATCCCGTACCAGATGTTCACATCCCCTTTTGCTACGACGGCAGGGCTGTTATAACCTGTGGTAGACAGGTAGTGATTTCGGGCAAACAAATCCCATTCTAAGGCATTCGCCACTTTGGGCGCATCGGCTAAGCCCATTTTCCGGCGGGTAGCCTCCGAGAGCTCGCCGGCTTTTTGCTGCTTTTCAGGGGATTGGGCGTACTCCCGGAGTATCTGTTCGGTGGCTCTTTTGCGCCGGTTCACATCGTAGCCTTCTGCCTCGTAGATCCAGAGGATGGCTTCCACCGCATCGGCACGGACGCCGTAAGTGACGGAGAAGTTTTGGGCAATGACGGC
>JALHRK010000547.1 GCA_022841505.1 Saprospiraceae bacterium
GAACTAAGCAAAAAATATGGATTTGGTTTTTTCGAGGCCGAGCCCTGCTCCGTCAATTCAAAAGAAGACTTGCATTATTTCGTCCAGAATATGATGAATAGTCTCTTTAAAGGAGAAGCATATACCTTTGTTAATGCTCTGGAAACCAAATCGAATGAGGTTGACGAAGTAAATTTCATGTTTAATAACCACACATTTTCGCTAAAAATAGACCCGAAATTCGGGCATATTGACACTGATTTTTTCCAAACAATTAAATTGCTTGGAAAATTATCCGGGAAGCATATCTTTCATAAGAATCCTATGGGAATCGTATCTGGAAAAATACAAGATATGAAACTTGCGTGGAATGAAGGATTTCCTATCCACCTTGATGAAATTGACTTCCTGCACAAAACCGTAAAGGGAAAAAGGTTTAAATGGGATGAAGTTGGTAGTACGCTCACTTTGAATCAGGTAGTAGACGTCAATTATTACGAAGAAACAATATTGAAGATGTTAAATGCATATCTGGTTGAAAAAGGAAGAAATATCCAATACGAGCACAAACAAATTAGACTTTATGCTGATAACTTCAGAGGATCAGTTGGTATTATGCTAAATGGTGATTATAATGGAAGCTTCAAAATAAGCGATGGTCATACAATATTTCGTAATAGTTTCATTAACCAACTTTTTCTATTAAGCCACTGGTCCATAGAATCCGGAAATACCTTAATCCATAGATTTGAAAATGGTAATGAGACACCAATAACTGTCCCATTTTCAGAATATGTTGCTACATTGGGTTTGGAAGCGTAATTCCCTACTCCGCCACTCGAACTCTGTGAAATTTCTTTTAACTCTGCGAGACTCCGCGAAAATAAATAACGCGGAGTCTCACAGAGTCTTGCTGAGTTAGCCATAAAAACTCCTTTTATGCGCCCAGCGTAAACTTATTACCTAACAATGACCAACTTTTGGTGGTAAGTCATCGCATCCTTTCTGATTTTCAAGTAATACATCCCGGCATTGAACGCCTGCAAATCCAATACTGAATTTTGCTGTGCAATTGTAAAAGTCTTGACGAGTTTGCCGCTTGCATCAAACACAGACAAGTGAGCCGGACCATTTGAAAACTCGGAAAATGCTACCGTACAAAAATCAGCAGCAGGATTCGGATAGATACGAATGCCCCCTGCTGAAGCTTCCAAATTTTCAACATCCACCACGACGCCAAATTTAACGTCGTCCCAGTAGTAGGTCTTTTCGCCCGCCGCAGATCCGGGGGTACCGAAGTTGAAGAAGATGGAAATTTTGTCGTAGGTATTCGCCAGGTTCAAAGCAGCCGTGCCCGGAGCCTGGTTGCTGAAATCAAACTCCAGCGTTTCCCAGGCGCCGGCCGTGGTCGTGTTCGTTAATGTTTCGACGCTGATGGTTGGGTCGCCTGCATCTTCGACTTTCAAGAGGATAGGCGTTCCTGCATCGGGCGACCATACGCGCACGTTCATTTTGGTGTTGGCTGCGGTAAATGGTATCGGATTAGCCAAGCCGCTGCCGCCGTTGGTGGTGCCTGCCCAAAGTTCTGCTCCGACCGGTTTGATGACCTTGCCAACGGTATTGTTCGGGTTGGTAGGATCCAGAACGATGGAGGAAGCATTGCCGCCGAAGTCAACGAGGGCATAGTTCACCGTAGCCGCGTTTTCGAAAGTAATGGGCAGGTCAACCTGAGCGAGGCCGCCACTGCCGGCACCAAACGCTACATTGTCCCAGTAGTAGGTCTTGTCGCCCGCCACAGATCCGGGGGTACCGAAGTTGAAGAAGATGGAGACTTTGTCGTAAGTATTCGCCAGGTTCAATGCAGCCGTGCCCGGCGCCTGGTTGCTGAAATCAAACTCCAGTATTTCCCACTGGCCCGCCACGGTGGTGCTCGTTAATGTTTCAACGCTGATGCCTGGGTCGCCTGCATTTTCGACTTTCAACAGGATAGGCGTCCCAGCATCGGGTGACCATACCCGCACGTTCATTTTGGTTTTCGCTGCGGTAAATGGTATCGGATTAGCCAAGCCGCTGCCGCCGTTGGTGGTACCTGCCCAAAGTTCTGCTCCAGCCGGTTTGATGGCCCTGCCAACGGTATTGTTCGGGTTGGTAGGATCCTGAATGATGGAGGAAGCATTGCCGCCGAAGTCAACGAGGGCGTAATTCACCGTAGCTGTATTTTCGAAAGTGATGGGCAGGTCAACCTGATCGAGGACGCCACTGCCGCCGCCAAACGCTACATCGTCCCAGTAGTAGGTCTTTTCGCCCGCCGCAGCTCCGGTAGTGCCGAAGTTGAAGAAGATGGAAATTTTGTCGTAAGTATTCGCCGGATTCAAAGCAGCCGTGCCCGGAGCCTGGTTGCTGAAATCAAACTCCAGTGTTTCCCACTGGCCTGCCACGGTGGTGCTCGTTAATGTTTCGACACTGATGCCTGGGTCGCCTGCATCTTCGACTTTCAACAGGATAGGCGTCCCTGCATCGGGCGACCATACGCGCACGTTCATTTTGGTTTCGGTTGCGGTAAATGGTATAGGATTAGCCAAGCCGTTGCCGCCGTTGGTGGTGCCGGCCCAAAGTTCTGCCCCGGCCGTTTTGATGGCCTTGCCAATGATGTTGTTTGGGTTAGTAGGATCCTGAACGATGGAGGAAGCATTGCCGCCGAAGTCAACGAGGGCATAATCCACAGTAGCCATCTCTTCGAAAGTAATGGGCAGGTCAACCTGACTGAGGCCGCCGCCATCGAACGCCACATCGTCCCAGTAGTAGGTCTTTTCGCCCGCCGCAGCTCCGGTAGTGCCGAAGTTGAAAAAGATGGAGATTTTGTTGTAGGTATTCGCCGGATTCAATGCGGCGGTGCCCGGAGCCTGGTTGCTGAAATCAAATTCCAGCGTTTCCCATGCGCCTGCCGCGGTGGTATTCGTTAATGTTTCGACACTAATGCCTGGGTTGCCTGCATTTTCGGCTTTCAACAGGATGGGTGTCCCTGCATCGGGCGACCATACGCGCACGGTCATCCTGGTGCTGGCTGCGGTAAATGGTATCGGGCTGGCCAAGCCGTTGCCGCCATTGGTGGTGCCTGCCCAAAGTTCTGCTACGGCTAATTTGATGGCTTTGCCAACGAGGTTGTTTGGATCGGTAGGATCCTGGACGATGGAGGAAGCGTTGCCGCCGAAATCAACGAGGGCGTAGTTCACAGTAGCTGTATCTTCAAAAGTAATGGGCAGGTCAACCTGACTGAGGCCGCCGCCATCGAACTCCACGTCGTCCCAGTAGTAGGTCTTTTCGCCTGCCGCAGATCCGGGGGTACCGAAGTTGAAAAAGATGGAGATTTTGTTGTAAGTATTCGCCGGATTCAATGCAGCGGTGCCCGGGGCCTGGTTGCTGAAATTAAACTCCAATGTCTCCCACTGGCCTGCCGAGGTCGTGTTCACTTCCGTTTCGACACTAACGGTTGGGTCGCCTGCATTTTCGACTTTCAGGCGAATGGGCGTATTTGCATCGGGCGACCAGACCCGCACGGTCATCTTGGTATTCGCTGCAGTCAAAGGTATCGGGCTGGCCAAGCCGTTGCCACCATTGGTGGTGCCCGCCCAGAGTTCTGCTGCACCTGTTTTGATGGCCTTGCCAACGAGGTTGTTCGGGTCGGTGGGGTCCTGAACGATGGAGGAAGCGTTGCCGCCGAAATCCGTTAACTTGTAATCTACGGTCGCTGTGTCTTCAAAAGTGATGGGCAGATTAACCTGAGCAAGGCCGTTGCCGCCATTGAACTGTTCGATATCGTCCAGGTAGAAGGTAAAATTGGCAGAGCCGTTGCCGAC
>JALHRK010000548.1 GCA_022841505.1 Saprospiraceae bacterium
GCCGCCATTCAAGCCTGTCTCGACCAGTCCCAGACGACTTACAAACAACCCTTACAAACCTTATTCGCTCTCAACTTTCAGACCTTCAAAAATGTTACTTAATTACGCTCGCCAGTATAGTATTATTCGCACCAGGCTGTAGGCTCAATTCAACGCCGCCTTTTCTGAGATTTGTGATATTGATATGGTAGCCCTTCAAATGCGCGTCTGCAACCACACCAGCTTTAGATTGAAGTGTGACACCACAGGGGCCGGCGTTATGTACCAGCCACTGCTGCTGCCCAACAAAAAACGTGTGTGCCTCAGCCACCGTCAGATTGTACATCCGCTGCTCGCGGGCGACAATCTCACGCGATTGCACCACACCGGTCGTGCCATCCGCTTGCCAAACTAGATCGCCGGCTTGTAGATCAAGTGCATCTGTCCAGCGCCCTTCGGTTTGACCCACCGCCAACCACGGCGCACTTTCCAGCTCATAGAATGGATGCTCCGCTGTCGTCTCAATCAGTTCGCCGTCAATCGTCAACAGGACAATCGTTGGGTCAACATGCGAAATCGTGTCGACAATCGGATAGGGTCCCACTTTGCCGGTCGCTTCGTTGTAGGCGAGGACAATGTCCCCTTCCACCAACTCGGCAATCGGTTTGGCACCGCCCGCAGTCATGACCAGCGTGTCAGCACTGAAGCTGTTGGCACAAGGAATATTATCAACCGATTTCGCACCGTCGGCAACCTCATCGCCCTTGCCGGTGGCCCACTGCCAGGCATCATCGGCTTTGTTCTTGCCCCACTGCCAGGCGTCATCACTGTATTGGACCGCATCATCACACCAGCGGACACAAGCGCCGGGGGCCGGCACAAAGGGCACCGCCGTGCTCACCACATCCACGGCCGGCGAAGTGCCATTTTCCCAGTTTAGCCCATTTTGGTAGATGTGATCAATGCCATAACCCACCGAGACCGCATCCACCACCGTTTCCCACACATGGCCACTGCTGTCGGTCAGGCGCAGGGGATTCCCAGCCACATACATGTAGCGATTGTAGGCAAAGAGGTTTGTTGGATCTGGCACCAGCGTATCCAGCGAGAGGAACTAGCACAGTTCGGGGTCATAGTAGCGGGTGTTGAAGTACATCAAGCCGGCACCGTCGAGTTTTTGGCCGGTGAAGCGGTTTTCGGTGCCCAGTTCATGACTGCCCTGCTAAGGTACCGCTACTGTTAGGGATCAGTACTATGCTGCAAAAAGAGCAAGCCAAGGCAGACGGAACGGCGCCTTGGCTTGCTCTTACCCATATTAGACGATGATAATCAGGACTAAAGCTTACGTAGAATCATCTGGACGTGATTGTGCATTCGACTTTTCCGCACGTCTAAGCCGGATCGCTACTCTTGCCCCTTGCAAGCCGAGAAACAAACCAGCGATGACAAAGATGCTCATCGGTTGCCATAGATTATACGGAACACCTAACGCAACCATGCCAATATAGACGCACACGCTAGCGGTTAAACTAGTGATAATCATGAGTGTATGATCCCCAATCATATCTTGTCGGTAGATGTAGGCTAAAGCAAGATTAACGCTGACGAAACAAACGATCAATAACAGTAGCATAGCACACCTATTTTGCAATTCTAGGTTGACCGGGCGTACGAACAAATGGATCAATGAAAATGTCGTACCCTAACATGACAGCATCGTAGGCCACACCAATCCCTGGTGTAGCACTTGCTCCTGCGCCAAAGGCTTCAGCAACTGGTTTGACTGCACTATCGGCTAGCGTGACTGATAAATCCATTGTTGTTGAATTCCCTTGAATGAACTTGTTTCCTTCGTAAACAATGGAGGCAGTGTTCAATCCAATATCTACATAGGTAAGGTATGTCGCAGCAGGACCGCAAAGTGGTGCCCCAACTCCTGTTGCAGTACAAGCAGCGGCCCCCGTTTGCGCAATGGATACGCCCAAAGATGTCGTACCCATCAAAATGGCTGGGCAGTCCCAGAAGTTGCAGGGATTGGGAATGTTGACCGGAGCATATTCCGGTGCCGGGTGCATCTGTGGCGAGGGATTATAGCGCTGGTGGTAAACCCCCATTGCTTGGTACTGAGGAGCCCAATATGAATGCAAAGTTGTGCGCAGAATATCTTCAGTAATTGATGGACTCGACGCGAAGTACTTGTGCCAATCATCGGCGTTATCGTAGCCTCTTTGCCCAAAGGTGGCGAACCACTCATTGGCCGCATCCCAACAGCCGCCATCACCTTCAAGATCTGGCGCGCCACCATCTAGCGTCGCGCAGTGGCCTGACGGGTCATTATACTTGAGCGGATTCCCCCGGACATACATATACCGATTGTAATCAAACAAATTCCCGGCATCCGGCACGATCGTATCCGGCGAGATAAAGATGCCCAACTCCGGGTCGTAATACCGCGCCTTGAAGTAGATTAGCCCAGTGCCAAAGTCCTTTTGCTGGCCGGTGAAACTCCGTTCGACGCCAATGCCGCCGCTGCGCAACCGGCCATAAGCATAGAAGCCTTGCGCATCGATCTGCACACCATTGTTGGTAACCAGCGCCAGATTGCCAATCTGGTCTTGGTGCATGTAGTAGAGGGTGCCATACGACGGAGGGCTATAGGCTGCCCGCTGAAGTAATAGTACTTGTCAATGTTGGTGCCGCCATACTGCTCATAGAATTGGTTCGGGTAGTAGGTGGCGCTGCCATTGCTCGTCTTCTTAACGCGCACACCTAACTTGAAAGTGCTCAAAATATTTCGATTAGAAGCCCTACCAAGCCGATTATAGACATGATAAATAGAAATGTTATCACAAGACGCATTGCCCAAAAATTAAACGATGAAGACATCCAGGCTCTTCCTTGCTCTGTTATGCTAAAGATGCGGCTGTTCCAATTTAGAAACTGCCGAAAGAGGTCAGATCTAAACCAAGCTATATACATACCAAAACAGGATAAGATAAAATGCATACAAAAAAAGATGACTAGCTCAGTGTCTGACATAAATTGCTACCTTCTTAACATATCTAGTGCAGATGTAATAGATCTACTGGAAACATAATAGATAATATTCAGAATAAGAAAAATACACTATATGCAGTATATTCAAGCTGACACTAAATACTACATGTTGTGGTTAAAAGTTATTCTGAATATTATCTAATGTTTACACTTGACCAACTACAATCAAGTTTCGGAAAACCGCATGCAGTTGGTCAAGCGGCCGATTTTGCAAGCCGATGTTGGTGACGTTACTATATCACTTATCTATATCTAAGCCTTGGATAGATCTGTATGGTATATGAGGCTTGGGAATAAGACAAAGTTACTTCTGAGTTAGAAACGCCTGCTTCTACAGTCATATGTGGTAGTCCTACTAAATTATATGCGACTCCCGCTGCTAAATACTTAATTCCAATGCTACCTCCTCGCGAAGAACCAACTAATATATCAGGTGCAAGTGCAGCTTTATCATTGCGTGATAAACCTAATTGGTCGATATCAGTCCATTTTCCTTGCCCCTGATATAGCAGGATATCTCCACGGCTAGCACCATATCCACTGCTACCCAGCAAGCTGTTATCGAATCTAATATACGCGTTGCCATAATCATCAAAAATAAACGCTCCACCCAGAAAACCGGCGGATCCGTTGACAGCAGTGTAATCGCCGAAGTCTTGCTCCGGTCGAACCACATCTGGTATACCCGCTAACCACCTCGTACCTTCGTTGCTGTGTAGGAAGGTATCAAGCTGTGTTTGGAAAAAGTTGGTGCCATTATAAGCATCAGACGCAA
>JALHRK010000549.1 GCA_022841505.1 Saprospiraceae bacterium
AGGCCGGAGCCTCGCGCCAGCAAGAACAATATTACAGACACGAGGCCGGACTTCGACTGGCTTCGACTTACTTCGACTTCGCTCAGTACAAGTCGCTCTGCCACCAGCTCAGTTGCCGCCTCGCGCCAGCAAGGGCTGGTTTAGAGCTGTTAGCTTTTTGAAAGCTAACAGCTCTGGGTGTCCGCTCGACGGGTATAACTACAGGCGTGGATCAACGTCCTCGCTTTCCAGCGCCAATACGCCAAAAATGCTTTCGTGGATGCGCCTCAGCGGCTCTTTCCGCACAAACCGTTCCAGCCCTTCCACACCCAATGCAAACTCCCGCAAGGCCAATGATTGCTTTCGCGAAAGGCTTCTGTTTTTGAGCCGTTCCAGGTTTCCAGGCAGGTCGTATTCGGGGCCGTAAATAATCCGCAGGTATTCGCTGCCCCTGCATTTTACGGCGGGTTGCAGCAAGCCATCCTTTCCGTGCACAATAAAATCATACGGTTTCACCACCATGCCTTCCCCGCCTTTTTCGGTGAGTTGCTCCCACCAGTGTACGGCTTCAGCATAACTTGTTTCGTCCTGAAAATCCACAATTTTATAGGGCGTCGGCAGGAGTAGTTTGGGGTCGCACCGGCAAATCGCCGCGATGTTTTCCATGTGCCATTCGTGGTTTTTGTTGGTGTACACCTGACCTTCAGTTGCCAAAATGTGGAAAGGCGCAAGCTTGTAATCGTCAACGCTGTTCACCGGCCAGCAATAGTGCTGGTAGGCTTGGATGTATTTTGAAATGGATTCATTTTTCCTGCTGAAATGCTGAAGGGCAGGCTTTGCATCTTCAATGCCCCGATCCAGGGCCCGTTTGAGGGCTTGTTCAACTTCGGGGAGGGCTGCCCGCGCTGCTGCGCCAACGGCGGCGTACTGGTCTTTCAGCAACGCCTGAGCTTTGGCCGACCACGGCATCAACTCCGCATCCAAACAGACCCAATCAGTTTGGAAGGTGTCCCAAAAACCACTTGTCGTCAGGGCGCTGATCACCCGGGCAAGAAACTCCTGCTCAAGTGCAGCGTCATTGAAAAAATTTCTGCCGGTCCGGGTGTAACAAACGCCCGCTCCTTCGTTCGCAATGCCAAAGCGTTTAACGGCGGTTGCTTCATCCCTGCACAAGACCAAAATGGCCCGTGAGCCCATGTGCTTTTCTTCGCAAATGACTTTTTCAACGCCCCGTTTTTTGTAATAATTCAGCGCCTGAACGGGGTGTTCCAAATACTCTGGCAGCTCGCTCGTGGCGCAGGGCGACATCGTTGGCGGCAAATAAATCAGCCACTTGGGGTTGATGGCGAAGCGGCTCATGACTTCCAGTGCAGCAATCGAATTCTCTTCCTGGATGGTGATGTTGCTCCGCAGTCTGGTCTGAACGATTCTTTTGCCGGTGACGTCTTCGATATCCAGCAAATCGTCGTATTCCTGTTGCGAACTCATTTTTGCAAGATCGCTGTGGTAGCCGATCGGCCTTTTCGGTTCGCAATAGACCTGTTTCGCTTTCACCGCCACCAATTCCTCTTCCGGGTAGCGCAGGGCCGTCAATTTCCCGCCATATACGCAGCCCGTGTCAATGTCTATGGTGCGGTTTAGCCACTCTGGCTCCGGAACCGGCGTATGACCATAAACGACCTTCGCTTTACCCCGGTAGTCTTTGGCCCAATTGTATCGTACCGGCAGGCCGAATTCGTCCGTTTCTCCGGAGGTTTCGCCATACAAACAGAAGTTTCTGACGGCGGCTGAGCCCCTTCCCTGCATCTCTTCTTTGATCCCTGCGTGCGCAACGGCCAAACGCCCCCTGTCAAAAACGTAGTGGCTGATGAGGCTGTAGAGGAAGGTTCTGACCAACCCCCTGAATTCGGCAGATTCGTGTTCCAATTGTTGTACGGTCACCTCCAGCCCGTGTTTGAGCTGGACATCTTTTCCGCTGAGGTATTTTTCTAATTTCAAATCGTGGTTGCCGGGAACGCAGTACGCAGCGCCGGAATGTACCATGCTCATCACCAGGCGCAAGACGCCGGGGGAATCCGGCCCCCGGTCTATCAAATCCCCCACAAAAATGGCTTTTCTACCCTGGGGAGGTATCACGTTGAAACCGAAATTGCGGTCATCCGCTTCCACCTTGTTGATTCCGTAACCCAGCGCAGTAAGCAGTTCGCACAGCTCTTCAAAACATCCGTGGACATCGCCAATGATATCGAACGGCCCCGATTCATCCCTTTTGTCGTTGTACAGCTTTTCACGCGTGAAGGCAGTCACAGCGTCCACTTCCTCCGGGGTGTTGAGCACCGCAACACTTCGGAAGCCTTCTTTTTTTAATCCGCGCAAAGCCTTTCTCAGCTGTTGCTGTTGCTGCCGGATCACGTGGCCTTTGAACTTCCGGTCAGGCCTCAGCTTGTTTCGGGCTTCGCAAATGTCTTCGGGTAAATCGAGCACAATCGCAACGGGCAAACAATGGTAGGTTTTGGCTAATTGAATCAGCGCGTTGCGGGACGGTTTCTGGGTATTGGTTGCGTCAATGACGGTGAGCAGCCCATTTTTCAACCGTTTCCCGGCAAGGTAAAACAGCAACTCGAAGGCGTCGTCGGTTGCAGCCTGGTTGTTCTCGTCGTCCGAAACCAATGCCCTGCATTCGTCGGAAGAAAGGATTTCCGTTCTTTTAAAATGCTTTTTGGCGAAACTACTCTTGCCAGAACCAGAAGCGCCAATCAAAACGACGAGGGAAAATTCGGGGATTTTAATTTCCATAAGTAAAAATTGCCATTTGGGAAGGGGCGCCTACGTTTTCAACTTCGTCTCCAACGGGCAACATTTCCACGGTGTAATTGTATTTTTTTCCAATGCTTTCGGCCCAGCTTGTAAACTCCGGGCGCGTCCATTCAAAGCGGTGGTCGTCGTGTCGCATGGCTTCAGCGTCCATTTTTTCCCACACCACATTGTATTCTTTGTTCGGGGTTGTCAGCACGATTGTTTTGGGTTTTGCAAACTCAAAAAGCACCCGCTCGAACGCGTTCAGCCGGTTCAGATCCAAATGCTCAATCACTTCGATAACGGCGGCAGCGTCGTAGCCTTCCAACCGTTGATCGCGGTAGGTCAGCGACCCCTGGAACAATTTGATCCTTTCCTTTTGTTTGGGCGCCATTTCCTCAAAATGCAGGCGTTCTTTGGCTTTGAGCAATTCGTTGTAAGCAACGTCCATGCCCGCAATTTCGGTGAACTGCTTGTTTTTGAGCAACTGCCGGATCAATTTGCCTTCACCGCAGCCCAAATCCAGCACCCGCGCTGCGCCCGATTCCGCTATTTTCTCAGCCGCTAATTTTATCCTTTTGTCGTGGAGGGTCCCCTTTTTGGCATTTGTTTCGGAGCCATCCACAACTTCTTCTATGGACTCAATGGGTTCACCTTCGCTGAGGGTTTCAAGGGCCTGGCGCGAAAGCGAATTCAGGTTGATGAGGTACCTCCGGATGATTTGCTCCCGCTCCGGATGGTCTTTTAACCAGCCCTCGCCTTTTTCCAGGAGCTTGTCTATCTCGGAACGACTGACAAAATAATGCTTATCGTTGTCGAGGGCCGGAATCAGCACGTACAAATGCGTCAACAGTGCTTTGGTGGTGATGGTATGCCGGAGTTTCAACGCATAATATTTGCTGGAACCCCATTCCGGGAACACGGGGTCAAGTTCGTGCCTCGTTAATTCAACTTCGTATCCGAGGGGTTCAAAAAACTTCCGGATGATGATTTCTCCGCCGCGCGGGGCCGGCAGGACGGGG
>JALHRK010000550.1 GCA_022841505.1 Saprospiraceae bacterium
TTACGCTGTAATCGCCTTTCGGGAGGCGCGACAGGTTGTAGCGTTTTTCCACTTTCAGTGCGTTGGTGATGTTTTCCTGATAAACGACATCGTCCTCTGCGTCTAAGATCACCACAAAGACGTTGCTTAAGCGCTTGTTCAGGAAAGACAGGTCCACGTAGTTGTCGCCTACATTGATGATCGGTGCGTAGACTTCCTGACGTTTTTTTGCGTCGAGTACCAGCACGGCATCCGTCAGCGTCAGCGGCTGGAGGGTTTCGATCAGGCCGGTGTTGATGACCAGGCTGTAATCGCCATTTTCCAATTTGCTCAGGTTGAACGTTTTGGCAAAAGATTTGCCGTTCACTTTTTCTTCGATGAGCCGGTTGCCCGCTGCATCTTCGAGGGTAATGGTTGCCGGTGCGTTGAGTTTTTCCAGTTCAACGCTTACTTTTTTTGCGCTGGCTGATTCCCGGATCTCGATGCGCGGCATGCCGCCGGCAATGGCAAGGTTTGCAAAAGCAAACAGGAACAGTACGTTGAGCGCGAATTTTTGAAAAGCCTTCATAATAACTTGTTTTTTTTTGAGTGATTGTGTCGGAATATTGTTCGTGTGATTACGAAGACAAAGGTAGGGGGATAGAAAGGGGGAGAACTACCATTGGTTTAGCCAATTGTGATGCTATTTTATCCCTGAAACCAATTAATCATTCAGTTTTAACCCATTATCTGGCGTGCTTTAAAAACAATCAACGATTATATCGAACGTTGACGAAATTATATTCCAAAAATTTAAATTTCAGGAAACATTTCAGGCTGCATCGAAAACAGGTGCAACCGGAAGCCGCGTTCAAAAGTTTTTTCATCAGAAAAGCACTTGTGTCAAAAAAATCGGGACGCATCCCCGGCACAGTAGCAACATTTGGCAAATGGGGTGATTTTGTGTGCAAATCCTGCGCAGCTCAAATTTTCACGAAACAATCACTAATATTGCCGGTGTATGCTCACTTTGTCTAAAATCTATTGTCTGAAATCTATCGTCTAAACAATACCCGCATGCAGAAAAAACACTTGCTTTGGATGGCGCTGCTCACCTGGTGCGCCACAACGGCTTTTGCCCAACTAAAATCCCCTGATGAGTTTCTCCCGCACCGTTGGGGCGAAAACTTCACTCCCCACCACCTGCTGGTGGAATACGTGCAGCACGTGGCCGCCAACAGCAACCACGTCAAACTCGTGCCCTATGGCCGCACCAACGAAGCGCGCCCCTTGATGATTGCGGTTGTTTCTTCGCCGGAAAACCTGGCGCGCATCGAAGACATCCGGCTCAACAACCTGCGTCGCGCGGGCACAGCGCCCGGCACCCCGGATGCAACCCTCGACCGCGCCATTGTGTGGCTGAGTTTCAGTGTGCATGGCAACGAGGCAACCGGATCCGAAGCTTCCATGGCGGTGCTGTACGATTTGGTCAATCCGGCCAATCCGCTCACAAAAGCCTGGCTTAAAAATACCATCGTCATCATTGACCCTGCCCTCAACCCCGACGGCTACTCGCGTTACACCCACTGGTTTCGGGGCGTGGCCAACCGCATCCCCGACCCCACCCCGGCCGCGCGCGAACACCGCGAACCCTGGCCGGGCGGACGCGTCAACCACTACTATTTCGACCTGAACCGCGACTGGGCCTGGCAAACGCAGGTGGAGTCGCAGCAACGTGCCAAGGTTTATCACCAATGGTTGCCGCACGTGCATGCCGACGTCCACGAGCAATACCACGATGCGCCTTACTACTTCGCGCCGGCAGCCCCGCCTTACCACGAGTACATCACCAGGTGGCAGTCGGATTTCCAGGTAGAAATCGGAAAAAACCACGCCAAATATTTCGATGCCAACGGCTGGCTGTATTTCACCAAAGAGGTTTTCGACCTGTTGTATCCGAGCTACGGCGATACCTATCCGACCTACCTCGGCTCCATCGGTATGACTTACGAACAGGGCGGACACAGCCGCGGCGGTCGGGCAATCCTGATCCCGAATGCCGACACGCTGACCCTTTACGATCGGGTGCTGCACCACAAAACGACGGCGCTTTCCACGGTGGAGGTGTCTTCCCAAAATGCGCAGCGCCTGTTGGAGAATTTTAAAAATTATTACGAAAAAAGCAGCGCCAACCCGCCGGGGCCTTTCAAAACCTATATTATTAAAGGCACCAACAACAAAGGCAAGCTCAAAGCCTTTTGCGCATTGTTGGACAAAAACAATATTCGTTACGGGAAAGCGTCGGCAGTGGCCGGACTGAAAGCGTTTGATTATCAGACGGGAAAAGAAACGACCACCCGGATTGAAAGCAACGACTTAGTCATCAGCGCCTACCAGCCACTGGCCGTCATGACGCAGGTGCTGCTCGACCCGCAGACCAAAGTTTCGGATTCGCTGACCTACGACATTACTGCCTGGTCGTTGCCTTATGCTCATGGATTAGAAGCGTATGCCAGTACGCAGCGTGTGGAGGTGAAGCAAGGCTATGATTTTGGCGCTTACGCAAATACCTTAGCCAATGCCGGCTCGCCTTACGCCTACCTTGCCCGCTGGCACACGGTGCAAAACGCGCGTTTCCTTGGGCAGATCCTGCAAAAAGGAGTGGTGGTGCGCTATGCAACATCGGCGTTCAAACTGGGCGGCGTGGATTACGCACCGGGAACGCTTGTGATCACCCGCGGCGATAACCGGAAAAACCCGGATTTCGACGCCATCGTTAAAACCGCAGCCCTGCAACACCAGCAGGAAATTTACCCGGCGAACAGCGGCTTTGCGGAAGCAGGCAGCGATTTTGGCTCCGACAGCTACCGCCTTGTAGAGGCGCCACGCGTGGCCGTGCTGGGCGGGGAAGATGTTTCGGACAACGAATTTGGGCAGATTTGGCATTATTTTGAGGAAGACCTGCACTACCCCCTCAGCATTTTTATGGCCGGCGAGTTGGGGCAACTCAACTTAGACGACTTCAACCTGCTCATCCTGCCCGAGGGGAGTTATAATTTCGACGACGCCACGACCGAAAAGCTGAACCGTTGGATGTCGGGCGGTGGCAGGCTGATTGCTATTGGTTATGCGGTTGCCGCTTTAGAAGATAAAAAAGGCTTTTCCCTGACCAAATACGCGACGTCCGACGACAAAGCCCAGGCGGAAAAAGCCCGCGAAAAGGCGGTGCTCGACAGTCGCCTGCACGTCTACGAAGGTCAATCGCGCCGCTGGGCTTCATTTTCCCTGCCGGGGGCTGTTTTTAAAGTGAAAATGGATACTTCGCACCCGTTGGCTTTTGGACTTCAGGAGCATTATTTTTCTTTAAAAACCAATGGATTGGCTTATCCCTACCTTAAAAACGCCTGGAATGTGGGCACGCTTGGCGCCGATCCGATGATCGTGGGTTTTGTCGGTTCTCAGGCAAAACAGGGCCTGAAAAACACTTCGGTTTATGCGGTTCAGGACAAAGGCGCTGGTGGCGTAATCTACCTGATGGACAACCCGTTGTTCCGCGGGTTTTGGGAAAACGGGAAGGTTTTGTTTAGCAACGCGGTGTTTTTTGCCGCGCAGTGATTAAGATTACGCAGCGTCTCGCAGAGTAGACACACGAGTTTCACGGAGTTTTTATGTCTAACTCAGCGAAACTCTGTGTTTACTCCGTGAAACTCCGTGTCATTTAATTTCGCAGAGTTAAAGGAGTTTCACGGAGTTTTTATGCCTAACTCAGCGAAACGCTGTGTTTACTCCGTGAAACTCCGTGTCATTTAATTTCGCGGAGTTAA
>JALHRK010000551.1 GCA_022841505.1 Saprospiraceae bacterium
AACTCCTTATTTTGCAACCGTTTTCAGAGACAAACACCCAGTAAAAATGCAAACTTCGGACGACCTTTTTTTTCTCATCAAGCACCTGGACAAAGCAGAAAAGCGGCATTTCAAGCTTCAGGCAGGGCTTCAGAAAGGAGACAAAGACTACCTTAAACTTTTCGATGCCATGGACGCATTGCCCTGGACCCCATCAGAAAATGGAACAAGCAGCCCTTACGATGAACGGCTGCTGAAGAAAAAACTGGGGGGTAAGATCAGTACTACTCAGTTGCACGTCACCAAAAACTATCTCTACGCACAAATTTTGAAATCCCTGCGCAGCCTTTATGAAGAAGCGACCACCGAAATGAAGCTCGCCGTTCTGCTTTCAGAAGTAAAAATCCTGGAACAAAAAGGATTGTACGAACAAGTGACCAAAAAGTTGACTACGGCAAAAAGTCTGGCCTTGAAATTTGAAAAATACAGTGCGCTGTTAGAGTTGTTGTATTTCGAAACCATCCTTTGTGCAAGGCATAAAACTCAGGATGTGGAAGCAGAAGTTTCTATCTTGTATGAAGCCATTTTCAAATCACTTGAATTGCAAACTTTGGAAATCAGGTATAAATCTCTACAAAACAAAGCAACTGCTTTGTATAGAAATGGCACCTGGGCCCGGGACACTGCGAGTAAAGAGAAACTTCATATCCTGGAAACCGAACCGCTGCTCCATCCGGAATCCCGACCCGCAACCTTTCTCTCAAAAGTCTCTTTTCACTTCATAAAAGCTACGCTTTCGCAGGTTACAGGGGATCGGCACCAAGCCATTTCACATTACAAAGATTTGCAGGCAGTATGGACCGGATACCCGCATTTTAAAGAAGAATATCCTTCCAATTATATTATTTATTCGTCCAACTATCTTGTTTGCTGCCATTTGGTCAGAGATTACAGCCTTTTTCCGGCTTTACTGGACGACCTTGAAAAAGTGCCTTTGCGCAACTATGACGAAAAAGCAGAGGCTTTTCAGAATATCTGGTATTTGCGACAATTGTATTTCATGAACAGGCAATTGTTCGACATCAAAGGCGACCTGCCGAGCGAAGCAAAAAAATTAGTTAAGGAGATTCAAAATGGGCTTGTAAAATATGCTCCCCGCATCGTTAAATCCCGGCAACTGTCCTTTTACCACAATACTGCGGTTATGTTTTTCGCTTTGGGGGAGTACAACGAGGCAATGGAATGGCTTGTCAAAATCCAACAAACAACCAAAACGGATCAACGAAAAGACCTTCAGCTTTTCGCCCGACTGCTGCAACTCATTATTTTCACGGAAAAAGGCGAACACCTTCATATTGATAACGCCTTTAAAGCTTTTGAGTATCATCTCAAAAAAGAAGACAAGCGACACGATTTTGAGGGGATCGTTACCGCTAACTTAAAACAAATTGCAAGTCGCAGAGAGGACCGGCGAAAAAGTTTTACAAAATTTCAGGAAGAATTAAGCGCCTTTGAACCCGACAAAATCCAGGGCTATGAAGAAATTTCTATTTGGGTGGAAAGCAAACTAAAAAACACCACTTTTTTGGAAGTACTCAGAGCAAGAGCAGGAGCTTCTTCGTGAAGAAGAAGGCCTCCTAAAGCTGACAACCACGTACGCCTCCGCACACCCACCTGTCCGAAAACGAACAAGGATTCCATTTTAATTAAAATCAATTTAATGAAA
Organism: Saprospiraceae bacterium; assembly: GCA_022841505.1. Classification (GTDB taxonomy): domain Bacteria; phylum Bacteroidota; class Bacteroidia; order Chitinophagales; family Saprospiraceae; genus JABWAJ01. The sequence goes on from JALHRK010000551.1 coordinate 1,706, forward strand.
ATCAAATAGTTAAATCACTGGCACAGCAATTGCCCTCCCTTTGGGGTCAGATTATTCCACACACCAAACACCCATCGTATGAATCGGCTGCGTCTCAAGAACACCCTTAAAAGCATCGTAAAATACCCTGGCGTTTCCCTTATCAATTGGGCCGGACTTGCTATCGGATTAACCGTTTGTGGGTTTATTGCGCTGTTTTTGCAGCACGAATCCCACTTCGACCGGTTCCATCCGAACGCCGAACGGATTTACCGGTTGAACACGACTTTTAAATACCCTAATTCGCCGGAAAGGCCCACTGCCATGGCTTCCATTATGATGGGGCCGTTTTTGCAGCGCGAAAGCGGGGCGGTGGAAGACTACCTGCGCATTGTTTCCGGCAGCGAAGATTTTCTCGTCCGCGCCAACAACAATCAAACAACGATCAAAAAAAGCATGTTGGCCGACCCAGCTTTCTTCTCATTTTTCAACTTTCCCCTGCGCTATGGCAATCCGGAGGAAGCTTTGAAAGAACCCGGCGGCATCGTGATCAGTCGGGCGGTTAGCGAGCGGTTGTTCGGGCAGGAGCATCCCATCGGAAAAATCATTGACTTTAGTTATACCATCGTCCCGGGGCGCGACACGACAGAGCGCTACCCGATAACCGGCGTTTTTGAAACGCTTCCACTGCATTCCCATTTGCAGTTTGACGCGGTTTTTCCGTTGGATGAAAAAGCATACCAATGGGATGTTAACAACAGCTGGCACAGCATAGTTACCAATACTTACCTGCGCCTGCGTCCCGGCAAAACCGAAAAAAGCGCTGCGAATTTTGAAAAATTGCTGCCCAAAGAAATGCCGAATTCCCAAATGATCGGCCTCAGTTTGCAACCCTTGTCGGAGGTCCACCTGGGTTCGATGAAATTAGAGTACGACCTGAATAATTTCCAACGCTCAGATCGCAAATATGTGTACGTGCTTGGTTTTGTGGCCCTGTTCATCCTGTTGATCGGCAGCATCAATTTCACCAACCTCTACTCGGTGCTGGCCAACCGGCGGATGAAAGAAGTGGCGGTGCGCAAATCCATTGGCGCTTCAAAGGGCGATGTCATCCGGCAATTTCTCGGCGAATCGCTGTTGCTTGCTTCCTTGGCGGGTGTGGCAGCCATTGGTGCGATTGGGCTCCTGAAAGACCCGTTTCGGGAATTGATGGGACGTGCACTGGATTTGGAGACCCATCCGTCTTTTGTTGCCGGGATGATGGGCCTGGCTGCATTGGCAGGCGTGGTCGGCGGACTGATTCCGGCGCTGCGGCTATCTAATTTTTCGGCAGCCCGTGCTTTTCAGCAAAATGCGACGGCCAGTTCTACCAGGCAACCCTTTATCAGCAGCTTAGTCGTGCTGCAATTTTCTTTGTCCGTGGTTCTCATTATCGGCATGGTCGTTTGTTACCGGCAACTTTGGTTTCTGCGCAACAAAGACTTGGGTTTCCAGTCTTCCCAGGTTGTCAAAATGGACCTTGGACCGGGCAATCTGCTCAAATATCCAACCCTGAAGGAGGATTTGCTGAAAATTCCCGGCGTGGAAGCCGTGAGCGGGAGTAGCCATGAATTGGGGGATATCCAAAGCATGATGGGGCTGTTGGTTCAGAACCCTGAAACCCGCGCCTGGGAAAACTTCCCGATGAACCTCATTTTTGCCGACCGGAATTTTTTTGAGTTGCACGAGATGTCCTTTGTACATGGCAGAGCGCCTTCTTTGAAGGGGGCGGAAACGGGACGAGAATACGTTGTGAATGAATCGTTTGTCAAAAAAATGGGATGGAAAGACAACGCTGTCGGGCAGGGAATTATGCGCGCCGGCCTGCCGAAAAGCGAGATCGGGAAAGTCGTAGGCGTGGTCAAAGATTTCCATCAAAGTTCGTTGCGATCTGCTATTGAGCCAATCTGCATCCAGGCTGCACAAGTCAACCAAATCCTAGAAGTAAAATTAGCGGTTTCCGATTTATCCGAAGTACTGCCAAAACTTGGCGCTGTCTGGTCGCATCACATCATTGACCGGCCCTTTGATTACGAATTTTTGGACGACCATTTTGCGG
>JALHRK010000552.1 GCA_022841505.1 Saprospiraceae bacterium
ATTGAACATCGAACTGCGGCGTTTGATGCCGTGGACTTCGTATCCTTTTTTCAGGAGTAATTCGGCGAGGTAGGCGCCGTCCTGGCCGGTGATGCCGGTTATGAGTGCTTTTTTCATGGTGTAAAGATGGAACAGGATTTTTTTTGATTAAAGTAGGTTGTAAGTGGTTATGCGAATCAAGGGGTACGGTGAATTCTAATCGCGGTGAAGGCCTCACCCCCGGCCCCCTCTCCAATAGAGAGGGGGTGACTTCCCTCTTGGTATTAGTTATTTGTAAAGCAAATTAAATAAGAAACGCTTAAAAAACAAGTTCACGATTTGACTAACCCCCGCGCTTTAGCCGGGGGCAATGAACGGGACAAACATAGATGGGTTTTAACCCAAAATGAGTGTTCTGGGGTTAAAACCCCGTTAGGTTTGATTGCTTCGAATCCCCCGGCTAAAGCGCGGGGGTTATTCAAATCGTGAACTTGTTTTTTAAGCGTTACTAAGCGAAAATTCTTGTTATTCATTCTCAAAATAAGCCAAAGGCGAATGAGTTATTGACATCCATTTTCAAAATAAGCCAAAGGGGACGTCACCCCCTCTCTATTGGAGAGGGGGCCGGGGGGTGAGGCCATAACCACGAATTTCTCTACCTTGCTCCCTATTCCACCCACCCGCATGACAAAACGCAAAAGTACACAAGACCCGGCAAAGCGATACGTATACTACGTCGCTGCGCTTGCAGTCACCCTGCGTTTTGCGCTGCTGCTGCTTGTCTGGAATCACCCGGAGCGCTGCATGAGCCTCGACACCGAATCCTATACGAGTATTGCTGTCAATGTACTGGCAGGCCACGGTTATTCCTCCTGTTTAACGCCGCCGTATTGGCCTGACATCTGTCGCACGCCTGTTTACCCGCTTTTTTTGAGCGCGATAATGGCGATCTGGGGACAAAACTGGATCGCCGTAGCAGTCATGCAAATAGTGTTGGATGTGATGTCCGGTGTTTTGATCTTCCACACCGGTCGCGCTTTATACGGCATAAAGGCCGGTCTGTGGGCCGGAATCCTATTTGCCGTTTCCCTGAGCAGCGCGATGTTTAACCTCAAAGTGCTTTCGGAAACCCTCTGCGTTTTTTTGATGGCGTGCAGCCTTTTTAGTTTGTCCGGCGCACCGTTTTTTCAAGTACGCCCGGCCCGGATCAGCCGGATAAAACGTATAGACCGGAACCTGTTCACTGCATTATTTTGGGCTTTGGCGGTGCTGTGCAAACCAGTCGTCCTGGTTACGGCGCCCTTTTTCGGCTGGTGGCTGTTGAAAAAAAAGAACAACACCTTATCCTTTGCACTGGTGATAGCGGCAGGGCTGCTGCCGGTTGCGATCTGGACCCTGCGCAATGGCCTGGCAAGCGGACATTACGTACTTTCCTCCGTTGTAGCCGTCAATCGCCTGCATTATGACGCTGCGGGTTTGGTGGCCGGCACCGGGAACCAACCTGTATTGGAAGTGCGGGAAAACCTGCGCAGGCGGGCGGAACTGGAAGCGGGTAAAGCAGATTATTGTTCGGAAAACAACGCCTGGATACCTGTTTACCGGCGCCTGGGTGACAGTATTGTTGCCGAGCGACCTGTTCAGTATAGCCTGCTGCACCTGCGCGGCGCTTTGAACGGACTCATTCCGGCATTCGGGGTGCTGCTGGAATATACCGGAGCACGATCGTCCGGGAGCAACACCCTTTCCGTGCTTCAGGAACAAGGTGTATTTGCAGCCATAAAACATTATTTTTCAGGTCATTACCACTTGTTGTGGGTCGTCGTTCCGATGGCCGGTCTCTGGTTTTTTTTCCTGGTTGCCGCAGGTATGGGCTGGGTAAAATGGCTGCTCGGAAGACAATGGACGGATGCGCTGTTTTGGGGAGGCAGCGCCGCGTTGTTGCTGCTCGCGCCCGGCATGGCCTCCGAGCCGCGGATAGTATTGCCGGCTATTCCTTTTCTGGCGGTATGTGCGGGTTATGCCTGGACGAACAAATCGCATAAGCCCCCAGCCACACCATAAAGCCGAAAAAGAGATGGTGGTACATGGCGCGCACTTCCAGAAAAGTGTGTGCCGCAGTAGTGATCAGCGCCAGCCATAAAAAGAAACGCAGGTAAGGCGGCATCGGATCGGTTTGTCGCAACAAGCGCCACAAACCCAGTGCGGCCAGCAAACAAAGCCATTTGTGGTATACAATGAAATAAGCCTGGGTGGCATAGCGGATGGCCGGTTGATCGGCAAAACGCCGCTCGGTCCAGATGCCGCCGCCGTTGTCGCCCCAGAGGCAGTAGGGCTTGAACGCAACCGCGCTGAAAACCCAGTGCCAGGGGTATTGCTGCCAGCGTTCGCGCGCCATCTGCAAGGCCAACCGATCGCGAAAAACCGCCGGGTGCATGTCTTTCGGCGGCGATTCGGCTGCGGCGCGTGTTTCAAAAAGTACAACGTCTTCCTTGTTCCAGTTGCCGAGATACTGCGGGTTGGTGCTTAAAAAAACGCTCCAGCCGCCCATCTGGTAGGAAGTGGCCGACCAAATATTATAGGTCGTTTTATTGTAGGCAATCAATGGCGAAATGGCTATCAAAAATCCGGCAAACAAACCGGGCGCACTGCGCCGGAAGGTTCCGCTGCGATCCGTTACCGCCAGCGCGGCCCAGGCGAACAAGGCCAGTGGGGTAGTGGTGCGAAAATAGTGCGCCAAACCCCAGCACAGACCCGCGAAAAGTGCAAAAAGGCCGTATTCCCACTTCGACGCCCTAGTTTTGTTTTCAAGGTACACCAGCAGGAAAATGCCCAGGTAAAACAGTAAAAAATAACCGTTTTCGGTATTGATTTCCGTTGCATTCAGGATATGATCCGGATGAAGAGCCAGCAGCAGGGCCGCCACTTTTCCGGTGTTTTGATCAAAAAAGTATGCCCCGAGGCGGTACACCAGCCACAAATGCAGGATATCCCAGGCCAATTGCGGCAAAAGTGGCAGCAACCGGTGCATACCGCCCAGCGCATACATCGCCGCCGTTTGCCAGGACGGCGCGGGTGGCCTGCCGGGGGGCATCAGGTATTGACCATCCAGCATTTCCAGGGCGACCCTTTCAAAATCGCCCCCGTCGGCATTGTGTACCAGGTCGTGCGTAACAACCATTGCGATACGAATCGCCGCCCCTGCCAGGATCACCGCTGCAGGACTGATACGATCGGCTAAACCCTGTATCCGGGCATAAGCGGTATGCCGGAAATAAAAAAAAATGGCCAGTACCAACAAGGTGCCGACCGAAGTGAGATAACCCGCCGTGCTGAGTTGCACCGGGTAAATGCTGCTAATTATCCAGATGACGGACAGGATGCCGGCGAAGAGGCGGGGGAACAGAAGTGGGAAGTGAGAAGTGAGAGGTGAGAGACATCCCGCTTGGCGGCTCGTGTGGTTTGGGGCTGTATTTTTCAGGTCTGGAATTGTGCGTTAGAGGAGTATAAAGGCTTGTGTTCTGTGCTTGTCCTCCCCCGGCCTGCGGCCACCCCCTCCAAAGGGGGATAAGCTCCGCGCTCGGCTTTAGGATAAGGCAAGACCTTGATAATGAACTAATTATTTGACAAAAATTAATTTCTTAGGCCAAGCGCGGAGCCTATCCCCCTTTGGAGGGCAGGGCCGTTAAGTTCTTTGACATATTAAAGTAATTTATACATTTGCGCAAAATTAAATTCGGTGAAAAGTTTATTAAGTTGTTTAGCAGATGTTAAAGATACTAGTCGTAAGCAAAGACTT
>JALHRK010000553.1 GCA_022841505.1 Saprospiraceae bacterium
CTTGCGCCAAAATAATGCTGTCCACCAAGGCGTCTGGATTTGTGAACGCCCGGATTTTGGTGGTATTCTGGAAATTAGAATAGGAAGCATTGAATCCCCACTTTTTATCAGGGTTGTATGCCGCGTTGAACGACCCCACTAAGCGGCGGGTGCCATTGCGTTCAAAATCGTCTAAATTGGTGCGTTCCTGACCGCCATTTGCAAACAGACTCAGCCTGTTTTTGAAAAATGAGCGCGAAAAACCAAGGGTCAGGTATTCTGCATCGCTGAGGAAAAATAAGGCGCCTAAGGTTTGGAAACCCCGCTCGATGCGTTCGTAGCCCGTATTCAGGTTGAATCCTTTGATGACAAAGTTCAGTTTTGCGCGGTAGGCCGTGCCGGTGATCAGCGAAGAAGTCGGGTTGAACAAGCCTAAGAAGTTTTGCCCGCCGCTGGGGTTGGGCAGGAGTTCGGATCTAACATCGCGGTTGAGGCCACTGCGGGCGACTTCCGCTTCTACGTTCACCTTTTTTCCCAATTGCTGCTTTCCGCTGGCACTGAGGACAATGTTTTCTGAAGGCAGAACCACCCGTTGAATCGGTTGGATAATCGAGTTGGGATCGTCTTTTGCGGCAAAATAAATCAGGTTGAATTCGGATTTGGCGCCACTGTAGCCCACTTTCAGGCTTTGTCCGGTGCGGCGGTAAGTGGGGTCGAGCATTTGCTGGCTGTTGAAATCTTCTGCAACTGCCCGCCGCAATTGCCCGTACATGCCCGCTACGTACAAACGACCGGGGCGCAATTCAAACCCCGCGCCTTTGAAGTTGACGTTGTTCAGGGTGTATTTGGAAAAATTCAGGTTGCGGTCGCCGAGGTGCAGGCGGGCCCATTTGTAACCTGGACTGATGCCCACAAAGGTGTAGGCAGGCAGGTTGAATTGCTGGTTGGCGTCGGAAAAAGCAAGTGAAAATGGGGCGTCTATGCCCAGGTAATTTAGGTTCAGATTCGCTAAAGCCCGCCATTGCAAAGCATCGCGCCTTGCTTCGATGCCATCCGAATGGTAAAAATTGCTGTACAGGTTTAATCCGCCGCTGATCTGGAGCGGTTGCCGGCGAATGTTTTTGAGGGACTGGGCGACGCCTTCCACGTCTTGCGCGTGAAGATTACCAGCAGTGAATAGTACGAGGGCAGCCATTAACAGGCAGCGCCCGACAGCGGGTCGGTCGTGTAGCATAGCGGAGATTTAGTTGATTCAGGATCGGATTGATTCCTGAAAATTCTTAGCCACAAAATTGCAGGAGTCTTCAAAAACTGCCATGCCGATTCGCAGCAAACTTTGGAATATTCGCAGCATTGGTGTGCTGCTACCTGGCGTTTTTGCTGGGCGGCACCCCAAACATCTCCCGAAAAGATCTTGAAAAATGCGAAACGTCTTTGTAGCCGACCAGGTAGGCGACTTCGGACACCGTCAGGTCCTCGGTCTCGAGCATCGTTTTTGCTTTTTGTAAGCGATGCAGGCGGATGAAATCTGAAGGCGATGTATCCACTAAAGCTTTCATTTTTCGCAGCAGTTGGGATCTGCTCATGTTCAATATCAAGCAAAGTTGGGGCATGGCAAAGTCGTAGTCGGCCATGTTTTCTTCGATGACCTGCCGAACCTTGCGGATAAACGCGTCCTCAATTTCAAAGACTTCTTTGGATTCCGGTGTTTCGGCTTCCGTTCCCATTTCGGTTTTTTTTCCAAAATAGGCTGCCATCCGTTTTTGCCTTTCCAGCAGCATTTCCAAACGAACGAGCAATTCTTCCAGGTCAAAGGGTTTGGGCAGATAGGCGTCTGCCCCGCGTCGCAGCCCTGCAATTTTGGAGGCGCTGTCGGCTTTTGCGGTAAGCAAAACGATTGGAATATGGCTCGTGCGTTCGTCGTTTTTTAATGTGTCGCACACTTCATAACCATCTTTTTCAGGCATCATTACATCGCTGATGATGAGGTCGGGAATGTTGCTGAGCGCTTTTTCAATGCCGTGTTTCCCGTTGTATGCGACCTCCAGCTGGTAGGAACCCTCCAGACAGGTTTTCAGGTAAGCGACCACATCGGGGTTGTCTTCAATGATCAGCAGTTGGGGCAGGGACGAAAGATGCGTGGCGGAGGAAGCAGCAGCGTCCTCCGCAAACTGCCCGCCGGGTGGCAGGGAGGCTGCTAACCGGGCAGCCATCAGGGATTTTTCTTCGGTACTTAAGTTAGCGTCGAGCGCTTGCAATTGCTGTTGTGGCGGTGTGTAGGGCAAGGTGATTTGGAAGCTGGTTCCTACGCCGCTTGTACTGGTCACGGTTACAGTTCCCTGCATGAGTTTCACCAGTTCCTGCACCATTGCCAGGCCTATGCCGGCGCCTTCTCCCTGGCGGGTGGTTGAGTTTTCCACCTGATAAAAACGATCGAATACCCGGTTCAATTCTTCTTCCGGAATACCGCTTCCGGTATCGTTGATTTGAAAGACGATTTTGGAGGATTCGCTCAGCGGCAAGCCATTTGCGGTCATTGTCAATTCAATGCGCCCGCCTTCGGGTGTAAATTTGAGGGCATTGGAAAGCAGATTGACGACGATGGTTTGAATTTTTTCAGGATCGAACGCCATTTCCAATTCGGGAATATCGCTCTTGAACGCCATCTTTATCCGGCGGGTTTCGGCATAGGAATGGCAGGATTCTAACTGGTAGCGCAAAAAGGCCACGAAGTCGCCATTAACGGGAGCGAGCCGCAGTTTGCCCGCTTCGAGCCGCGACAGGTCAAGCAGTTGGTTCACCAGGTTCAGCAAACGATAACCATTGCGCCGCACGTTGGCCAGAACCCCGTGGAGTTCGCCGGCGCCCATATCTGGCAAACGCTTCAGGGCGTTTTCAGCGGGCCCGATCAGCAGGGTCAGTGGCGTGCGGAATTCATGGGTAATGTTAGCAAAAAAGCGGGATTTCAACTCGTCCAACTCTTTTAGCTTATTGAATTCTAATTGCTTCAATTCCTGAAGTTGCTTCTGCCGCATGCGTTTCAGCACAAACTGCCATAATCGGAACCCTGCTCCCGCCAGCAGCAGCAGGTACAACAAATAAGCCCACCAGGTTCGGTAGAACGGCGGCAAAATATGCAGGTTGCAAACCGCTGTTTCACCAATATGTCCGTAGATGTTGCGCGCCCGCACTAAAAAGCGGTATTTGCCCGGCGGCAGGTTGGTATAGTCCTTGTAAGTTTCGGTGTTCCAGTTCGACCAATCTTCGTCATAACCTTCGAGCAGGTACTGGTATTCGTTTTTCGATTCTTCGTCAAAGCTGGGCGCGGAATACCGGAAGCGGAGCGAGTTGTTGGCAAAAGCCAGTTTAATTTGATAATCAGGCTTAACAGCTGCGCCGGCATATAGGATGGAGTCTCCGTTGGCGACCACCTCGCGCAGCAGGGTAGGATAATTCACAGCGTGGTTGGAAGGCACGTTGCCATCGTAGCGCGCTACCCTGTCGGTGCCGCCTATCCAGGTCACCTGCTCCAATAAAGGATCCGGATAAACGCTGAAAACCTGCATTTTGGCGATGCGCAAAAAAGGGATTTGATCCCAGGTATATACGCCTTCTGACTGGCGTCGGGCCACACCCGATTGTTTGCTGTCGTCAGAGACAAGCCACAGGTTCCCGATTAGGTCGCGAGCAGCGGCAAACAAAGGAATTGTCGGATTGGGAAGCCCCTGGATCAGGGTAGAATCCCGGTAAAACCGCTGCGAAGCTTCAT
>JALHRK010000554.1 GCA_022841505.1 Saprospiraceae bacterium
ATATTGGGGTCTTCGCTGCGCGGCATGTTGAGCAGCGCGCTGATGCCTACCAGGATGGCCATCACGAACATGATGAGGGTGAACTGGTAGTTTTTGACGGAAAATTCCGAAATTTTCATGGTTGTATTTTTATGAGAGCTTGTTGGAGATTCCTAACATGCTCTAAATGGTTGCCCCAATCCTCTATAAGAAGAAGAGCGTAATACCAACATTTACATAAAGTTACGAGAAAGTGCTACTGCGCGTCTGTATGCGTTGGAATGACCTTGATGAGCGAACGTTCGGTCAGAAACGGCGAACCGGAAGTGATGACCTCGTTCACGTTTTCAAGCCCCTCCGACACCGCCACGCAATCCTTGTTGATGAATGCAATGCGGATGGCTTGCTTTTGAACCGTTTGATTGTCTTTGGTAATAAAAACAAAGGCGTCTTTGCCATTGCCTTCCTGGAGCGCTTCAATTGGCACGCATTTGACCTGGCCAAGGGCATTTGGGGTGAGTTTGGCTTTTGCAAACAACCCGGAAGCCAGTGTTTTCCCTTTTGGCTGCACCTTGATTTCGATTTCGAAAGAGCCGCTTTTCGGGTCGGCAGCGATGGCTTTGTTGCTGACCACGCCGGTGAAGGTTTCGTCCGGCCAGGCGTCGAAAACGATTTCCGCTTTGTCGCCTTCTGCAATGCGCGCCCAGTCGCGATCCGGAACGCCGGCGCGCAAAACCCAGGCTGCGTCGCCCTGGCCGTCCATGAAAAACAGGGGCGTACCGGGACCGGCAAGTTCGCCTTCATTCATGAGCTTGCGCACAATGCGACCGGCGTGCGGCGCGCGGATTTCGGAAAATTTCTGGTTAAAATCGGCGATGCGCTGGTTTTCTTTGGCGACTTCATAAGCGGTGCTTGCATTTTGGACCTGTTCTTTTGTGGCAACGCTGTCGGCGTACAGGTTTTTCGCCCGTTCCCAGTCGCGGCGCGCTTTGTCCACGCCCTGGCGGCTCTGGCTCACCTGCGCGCCAATTTCGGTAAGGTCAAGGGTAGCCAACAGTTGCCCCGCGGCAACCCGGTCGCCTTCATCCACATAGATCCGCTGGATGACGCCGCCCGTTTTGAAGGAAAGCCGGGCTTCTTTTTCATTGGACACGAGCCCCGATAAATAAACCGGGTCGGCCACAGTCTGCGTTTTTACCTGGCGTAGTTCCACCGGGATGCGTTCTTCAGGAGTTTCCGTGGTTTCGGCATTTTTTTCGCTTTGGCAAGCCGCCAACAGCCAGACCATCGGGAGCAGGATGAGTATCTTTTTCATGTTATTAGGTGATTTTTTAGTTGATATTCAGGAGCTGTTCGCGACTGCCAACTGCCCACTGCTAAACTGCCAACTTTTATGTTTTAATAAATAATCTCGCGTTCCAACGCCGCCAACTGCCCCCATAGCTGAAAAGCTTTCAGGCTCTTTTGTAAATTTGAATTGGTCAACTGGGTGCGTGCATCCAGATATTCGATGTAAGAAGCCATGTCTTCGCGGTAGCTGCGTTCCACCACCCGGAAATATTCGTTGGCGGAAGCCAGTTCCTGAGTAGTCGCTTTCAGGGTTTCATACGCAGCGCGCACTTCTTCTAAGGCTACTTTTTGTTTGAGTTGAAATTGGCTGACCACATCCTGCCTGCGCAGGTTCAATTGCTGGGTTTCCAGTTCCACCTGGCGCTCCTGCCAACGGTTGCGGTTGCCGTTCCAGAGGGTCCATTCCAGTTGCAGACCCGCCATGGCGTAAGGGACGTTTTTGTCGAGGTTGGTAAGGAAGCCCTGTGCGCCGAGGTCTACAAAAGCGTTCAGCCGTGGCTTGTTGAAATTTTGTTCTACATCCAAAGACAACTGATTCAGACGCAGGGCTTTGTCCAATTGCTGGATTTCTTCCCGGCGCTGCACATCGGGCAATTGCAAGACCGTACTGACCAAAAGGAAAGAGTCGGGCGAAGGCATGTTTGCCAACTCGATTCCAGCGTCCATAGGCCGGTGCAGCAGGGTATTAAAATACGCGGCGGCATTGTGTTGTTTTGTTTGGGCCTGAACCATTTCTGCCTTCACTTTGCTGATTTCGGCTTCAATGCGCAGGACCGGGGCTTTGTTGATTTTGTCGTTTTTCAACAGCGATTGGTTCACCCGCAGGTTTTCTTTCAGCAATTCAAGCGCACTTTCGTAAATTTTGACGGCTTCGCCCGCTTGCAGGTAGTTGAAATACGCTGTTTTGATCTGGTAGGTCAAATCGCGTTGCGCCCGGAGGATTTGCAACTCCTGGATGGCTGCTTTTTCCTGTTCGCCGTTGCGACTGATGCGGAGGTTGGGATTGATGACCGGCATTGAAGTCCGCACTTTTACATCTGCAAAATTATTGGGCGACAACTGTTCGCGTACATTTTCCACCATGGGGAACTGGTTGGTTTGCGTCATTTCGTTCAGGGTGGCGTATACCGGGTTGAGCAGGTCGCCGATGGGCAGGTCAATGGCCCGACCACCCGTAGCTAAGGTGTAATTACCCTGCAAGGCAATGGTTGGGTAGCCGAGGCGTTTGGCGGCTTCTACCGACGCTTTGTTCTGTTCGAGCGCGACCTGCTCCTGCTTCAGCGACAGGTTGCTGTTCAAACCTTCCTGTACATAGCGCTCGATCACAGGGTGTTGTGCGAACAAAGCTGCGCCGGGGAGCAGGAGCAAAAACAGGACGGGTTTGGATTTCAGTAAGGTGATCATAAGAAATATTGTTATGATTGTATATTTTGTGAACAGTGTTTAGTAACAGGGCAAAAAAAAGCACGATAAGTGTGCTCTTTGCGTTTTGCCTCTTGCCCCTTGAACTATAGCTTCGACATCGCTTCAATGAAATAAGCCAAACTATCTTCCACCAGACAGGCCCTCATTTTTTCATCGTGGCAAACCCGCGTGCGTTGACGGATTTCCAAAGAAACCAACCCGTGAACGCTTGCCCAACAATGAAAGGCCAATTGGTAGGCATCTTTGCCCTGAAAACGCCCAATTTTCTGGCATTCTTCGATCAGGTTGACCACAAACCCGAAAGTCTGGTCGCCCATTGCCCATTTTTCTTCACTATCCAACGCGTCCATCGGGGCATTCATAATGAACATCAGGTCGTAAAATTCCGGGTTCTCCCGCGCAAAACGAATATAGGTATGGGACAACTGCACCAGGCGCTCGAACGGGTCGGGAATGGCCACCAACGGTTGCATGTATTCGAGCATCATCTGGAAACCCTCGATGTGCAGGGCATGGAAAAGCTCGTTTTTATCTTTGAAATACAAATAAATGGTGGCGGGGCTGTATTCAATGGTTTCCGCAATGTTGCGGAGACTGGTGTGCTCAAATCCTTTTTCCAAAAACAGCTTTCGCGCGGTTTCTAAAATCAGATGCCGCATTTCTTCTTTTGCCCTTAATTTCCTTTCTGCAACGCCCATGTTGGGTAGTGGTTATTAGTGTATTGGTTATTAGTTACTGGGTTGGGGAAGTTGTTCGTTGATGGTTGATCGTTTAGGATTTAAAACAACGTTCATTCGGTTAACGATGCAAATATACTGAACAGTGTTTAGTAAAGTCAAGAGGCGGGAGGAATTTTTTTTGGAAAAAGGAGGGGAATGGAGACGGTTTTTGGGTTAAATTATTGTAAGTGAATGATTTGTAAGTGTGAGATATTTTAAGAGATGTGACAAATTTTTAAAATTTGTCACATCTGGGCTCCTTCGTTTCTG
>JALHRK010000555.1 GCA_022841505.1 Saprospiraceae bacterium
GGCGCTGAACGAATTTGGAGAAGCGCAAAAAGCCTTCAACAGCGCACTGGAAACAGCCCGTCACGATGGCGATGTCGCCGACGCAGAACTGCTGCTCCACCGCGGGTTGGCTCTGCGCCAGGGCGGCCAAAGCGGCTACCTGCGCGACTGGAAAGCCGCTGCTGATCAGGGTTTGGCCCGAGCTGCGGAGTTGCTGGAGGAAGTGAAGTAGTGTCCGTCTTTAGCGTCCGATAGCTGCGTTATGCGAAGGGCCAAAATTGGTCATCCCGTCCGACGGGCGGGACTCCCACTTTTGGCCCTTCGCATGCCTTGCTCTCGGACGCTAAAGAGCAGACACCCCCTAAATAATTAAAGCCGCCTGTTTCTTCGTGTGAAGGGACAGGCGGTTTTTGTTGTCCAAGTATGATTTTTGGCAGAGACAGTCTTTTACATTAACTTTGTTGGGAAATAAGCTTTGGGAAATTCCAACAAGCGCTTACTTCACCCGACTCACCCGCCCGCGATACCTCCCCACCACCACCACATATTCCCCCGAAGGCAGCCCTTCCAGATCAAGTGTAATTTCCGAAGCTCCGCTAATCCGTTCCACCAAAACCTGCTGGCCCGACAAGCTGAAAACCCGGATTTGCCGCGCCCGGGCATCGGCGGGAATGGTTACCTGAATTTGTGTGCTGGTTGGGTTTGGCGCGATGGCCAAAACGTGCGCCTCGGGAGCGGTTTCGGCGGTGCCGGTCAGCATCGGACAATAGTTTTTGCGGGGATTCAGGATGCCGCTGCACGGGAAACCGTACCGGTCTTCCGGATAGAGCGGCGCAGGGGTATCGGTTTGTAACAAGGGACTTAGACCTGCGGGCATGGCGACCTGCAGGGCGCTCCCATTGCCCAACGCCACCGCTTTCCCGGCTAAGTTGCCGTTGAAGGTATAATCGCAAAGGGCATCCAGCAGGCGGTAAAAAGCGTAATAATCCAAAGCATTAAAAATCTGGTACGTGCCTGGAACGGCATGGTCAGCCGCGTAAATCTGGCCTTGTAGTGTGTCCGATTTTACCAGAATGAAGTCTTTTTCTTCAGTGGAAATATTGATGGTGTTGAACAGGTCAATCGCCATCCTGTGGTCGTTGACCATGTCGTCGTCGTACACCTGCATGATCAGTTTGGTGTCTGGCGGGAAAGCCTGGAGTTGTGCCTGCGTGATTTCGTAGGCATACCAGGGCGCTAAGGAAAAGAGGAAGCGCCCGTTTGAGCCCCAGTTGTTTTCGGTGAAGCAGCGGTGCGATACGCCAAACAGGGCCCCGCCTCCGAAGGAATGCCCCATGAACCCGACCTGTGTGGTGTCAATGAGGTTGGGATAAGTGCGCGCCGCCAGCCGGAAACCATCCAGCAGGATGTCGTAGCGCTCGACGATGCTTGCCCCTGTCGTCGGGTAAGGGGCGAACACTGCGGCGTAGCCTTTTCGGGCAATGAATTCCAGCATGCCCTGCACATAGCCTGAAAACGTGCCGCCAAAGCCATGCGAAAAAAACAGGGTCGGAACCGCGCCGGTCACCCCGCCCGGATGGAATATTTCTATGGTTTCTCCCGGAAAATCGGGGCTTGGAAAGCTCGTGACCTCGACCGGATAAGGGCCATCGGCTCCATAACCGGATTGGGGTTTTGGGAAATTCGGGTCGTCGTATTGGGCTGAAAGCGTCATTGCCTGGCAGAACAAGGCAAACAAGAGAAAGGCGTATTTTCGTTGCAACATAACCGTATTTTTGAGGTTGGACTGGGATTGTAAGGCAGGGTTTAAAAAATATCTGTCTTTAAAATACCCGGCATCTAATGCCATGTTGACGTTTACAACTTCAACAAATTTAACCATTTCAACGACCCCATCTCCAACCCTTTCCCGGTTTTCAGCTGTCTTTAATGTTATACCAAACAACAATTGACCATGAACAAGCTGTTTTTTTTATTTGGAACGTTCGCGTTGTTCCTCGTCTTCGCCTGCAAAGACGACGTGGCGCCAACGCCGGTAGACCTGACCTGCATCAGCGAGCAGCAAGTGCCGCAACTGAGCCGCGACAACAATACTTTTGGGTTTGAAATGCTAAAAAAACTCCAGTCCAACGATCCGGATGGCAACCTCTTCATTTCGCCGCTGAGCATTGCCGCAGCTTTGTCCATGACCCTCAACGGCGCTGCCGGCGACACCAAAACGGACATGCAGCAGACCATGCAACTGAGCGATTGGGAAATCCAGCAACTGAACAGCGCCTGGAGCTGCCTGCTGGAAGTATTGCCGCAGTTGGATGAAGACGTGGACGTCAACATTGCCAACTCCATCTGGTACAGGCAGGGCTTTACGGTTCGCCCGGAATTTTTAGACGCCAACACCCAAAACTATGACAGCGAAGTCGCCGCGCTGAATTTTGGCGATCCATCCGCACTGACCACCATCAACGGCTGGGTAGACCAAAAAACGAACGGCCTCATCGAAACCATCCTCGATGAAATTCCCGCCAATGCTGTGATGTACCTCATCAACGCCATTTATTTCAAAGGCGCCTGGAGAAAAGAATTCGACCCGCAATACACCACTGACGCGACATTTTACCTCGAAAACGGTTCGCAGCAACCGATAAAAATGATGACGCATGGCCAGACAACCCTGCCCTATTTCACGACATCCACCTTCGAGGCGGTTGATTTGGCTTATGCCGATTCCATTTTTTCCATGAGCATTTTCCTGCCCAAAGTCGGCGTTTCGGTTAACGAGCTGGCCAACACCCTGAGCCAGAATAACTGGAATACCTGGCTCGACAGCTTCCAGCCCCAGGAAATGTTTTTCTCGATGCCCAAATTCAAAATGGAGTACAAAGAAAAACTCAACCGCTCGCTAACCCAGTTGGGGATGGGCATCGCGTTCGGCCCGGGTGCTGATTTTTCGGGCATCAACGGCACGGGCGGCCTTTACATTGATGAAGCCATCCACAAGTCGTTCATCGAAGTGAACGAAGAAGGCACCGAAGCGGCGGCGGTCACCTCCATCGGTATTGTGGAAACTTCCATGCCTTCTATTCCGATTTTTTATGCCGACCGGCCTTTCCTGTTCGCCATCCGCGAGAATAAAACGGGGAGTATTCTGTTTTTTGGGAAGTTGATGGATCCGGAATAATTTGTAAGAGGCAAGTTGGCAAGGGGCAAGTTGGCAAGCCTGCAAACTTGCCCCTTGCAAATTTGCCAACTTACCTCCTTAAGCTATTTATTCCTTTCTTACCTTTGCCCCAATAAACACCCACACCGCAATAATGAACAGAAAATTTACGCTCGCAATCCTTGCCGGCCTGGCCGCAACCACCTTTTCCTGCCGCAACAACGAACCCGAAAAAATAAAATCGGACCTGCACGGCGATTTTTTTGTGCGCTACTTAGCGCCCGAGCAGGAATTGAAAGCCTATGCCTCTTTTTCGCAGGGCGATTCCGTCCAAAACTCCGTGCCCATTGAAATGGCAGGCGGCGTCACGTTTCAGGGCAGCGGCATGGAAGCCAGAAACCTACAGGGGCAGCAAATCCGCTATACTTACCAAAGTCAAACCAATTATGCAGCGCCTTACACCTTCAAAACCCAAACACCCGGCGGGCAGCCCCTGGAACACACGATTGCCATGAAGGGCATCGGCAAATTTTCCATCAAGGAAGGCGTCATCAGCAAATCCAAAGGCATGACCCTCG
>JALHRK010000556.1 GCA_022841505.1 Saprospiraceae bacterium
CGCAACGATGGTATAGGTGACCGTACCGCCCTGAATGACCGCGGTGATGCCGTCGGTCTTGGTGATGCTCAGGTCAGCGGTCGGCGCGATCGCGGTGTTGTTGTCGGTCGCGCTGTTGTTGCCGGCCGGATCGTTCACGCCCACCGGGGCCGTGATCGTGGCGGTGTTCGAGATGGTGCCGGCACCCGACGCCGTCGCCGTGACGGTGAACGTCGCCGTCCCACCGCTCAAGAGACTGACGCTCGCCGAGATGTCGCCCGCACCGCTGGCCGGGCAGGCCGAGCCGCCCGAGGCCGCGCAGGTCCACGTCGCAGCGGTCAACTGCGCCGGGAACACGTCGGCCACCGTCGCGCCGACCACGGCACTGGGACCGTTGTTCGTGGCGACGATCGTATAGGTGACCGTGCCGCCCTGATTGACTGCCGTGAGGCCGTCGGTCTTGGTGATCGACAGATCGGCCGTCGGCGTGATGACGGTGTTGTTGTCGGTCGCGCTGTTGTTGCCCGCCGGATCGTTCACGCCCACCGGCGCCGTGACGGTCGCGGTGTTCGTGATGGTACCGGCGCCCGATGCCGTCGCCGTGACGGTGAAGGTCGCGGTGCCGCCGCTCAACAGATCGACCGTCGCTGCGATGTTTCCTGCACCGCTCGCCGGGCACGCCGAACCGCCGGACGCCGCGCAGGTCCACGTCGCACCGCTCACGTTCGCCGGGAACACGTCGGTGACCGTCGCGCCTGTCACTGCACTCGGGCCCGCGTTCGTCGCGACGATCGTGTACGTCACCGTGCCGTTCTGATTCACCGCGGTGGTGCCGTCGGTCTTGGTGATCGACAGATCCGCCGTCGGCGTGATGACCGTGTTGTTGTCGGTGGCCGAGTTGTTGCCGGCCGGATCGTTCACGCCCACCGGCGCCGTGATCGTCGCGGTGTTGGTGATCGTTCCCGAGCCGCTCGCTGTCGCCGTCACGGTGAACGTCGCCGTCCCGCCACTCAACAGATCGACCGTCGCCGCGATGTTGCCCGCGCCGCTCGCCGGGCACACCGAGCCACCGCTCGCCGCGCAGGTCCAGGTCGCGCCCGTCACGTTCGCCGGGAACACATCGCTGACCGTCGCGCCCGTGACCGCACTCGGCCCCGCGTTCGTCGCGACGATCGTGTACGTCACCGTGCCGTTCTGATTCACCGACGTGATGCCGTCGGTCTTGGTGATGCTCAGATCCGCTGTCGGCGTGATCGCCGTGTTGTTGTCGGTCGCGCTGTTGTTGCCCGGCGCGTCGGTCACCCCCACCGGCGCCGTGATGGTCGCGGTGTTCGTGATCGTCCCCGCCCCGGTCGCCGTCGCCGTCACCGTGAACGTCGCCGTGCCACCGCTCAGCAACGCGACCGTCGCATTGATGTCGCCCGCACCACTCGCCGGACACACCGAGCCCGCGCTCGCCGTACACGTCCACGTCGCACCGCTCAACTGCGCGGGGATCACATCCGCCACGGTCGCGCCCGTCACGGCACTCGGGCCAGCGTTGGCCGCGACGATCGTGTAGGTGACCGTGCCACCCTGGTTCACGGCCGTGAGGCCGTCGGTCTTGGTGATGCTCAGGTCGGCGGTGATCGCCAGCGGCGTGTTCGTCGTCGCGCTGTTGTTCCCCGCCACGGCATCTGCCGTCGCACTCGACACGGTCGCGGTGTTCGCGATCGGGTCCGGCGTCGTGTACGTCGACGGCACCGCATAGGTCGCCGTGATCGTCCGCGTCGCACCCGGCGGCACGGTGCCAAGCGCACAGGGGAAGGCGGTG
Organism: Saprospiraceae bacterium; assembly: GCA_022841505.1. Lineage (GTDB taxonomy): Bacteria > Bacteroidota > Bacteroidia > Chitinophagales > Saprospiraceae > JABWAJ01. The sequence continues at coordinate 1,793 of JALHRK010000556.1, forward strand.
GTGCAATCGCCCGTGGTGCTCACGAACGTCAGGCCGCTCGGCGTCGGATCGGCGACCGACACACTCGCTGCATTGGACGGACCCGCATTGCTCACCGTGATCGTATAGACCACGCTGCTGCCCGGCACCGCGGTGGGTGGGCCGGTCTTCGACAGCGCCAGGTCCGCACTCGGCGCCAGCGTGTTCACGTCGGTCGCGCTCGCCGCCGTCGGATCGGTCACGCCGACCGGCGGGACGATCGTCGCGGTGTTCACCAAGGTGCCCGTCGCCGCGGGATCGACGGTGCCGGTCGCCGTGAAGGTGACCGTGCCGCCCGCGGGGAGATCGACACTCGCGCTGATGTTGCCCGAGCCGCTCGCCGGGCAGGCCGCACCACCCGCCGCGACGCAGGTCCACGTCACGCCGGTGATCGTCGCAGGGAAGTTGTCGGTCACCGTGGACGCGAGCGCCGTGCTCGGGCCCGCGTTCGTGGCGACGATGGTGTACGTGATGCCCGTGCCCGGCACCGAGCTCGCGGCGCCGTCGGTCTTGGTGATCGAGAGATCGGCGATCGGCGAACCCACCGAGGTCTGCGCCGTCGCCGTGTTGTTGGCCGGCGCCGGATCGGTGGTGGTGCTGCTCACCGTGGACGTGTTCACGATCGGGTCCGGCGTCGTGTACGCGCCCGGCACCGAGTACGTGACCACGATCGTGCGCGTGGCCCCAGGCGCCAGCGTGCCGAGTACGCAGGGGAACGCCGTCGTGCAATCGCCCGTGGTGCTCACGAACGTCAACCCACTCGGCGTCAGATTGGCGACGCTCACGTTGAGCGCGTCCGACGGGCCGTTGTTCGTGATGGTGATCGTGTACGAGACGTTGTTGCCCGGCACCACCGTGGCCGGGCCGCTCGCCGTGACGGCGACGTCGGCCCGGGGCGTGAGCGCGTCGGTGGCCGTTGCGCTGTTGTTGCCGGCCGGATCGTTCACACCGACCGGCGCGGTGACCGTCGCCGTGTTGGCGAGGCTGCCGGTGGCGTTCGCGTCGATGGTGCCGGTGGCGGTGTACGTCGCCGTGCCACCGCTCAGCAGGTTCACCGTACTACTGATGTTGCCGGCGCCGCTCGCGGCGCCGCAGGACGAGCCCGCCGTGGCGGAGCAGGTCCACGAGACACCGGTGAAGATCGCGGGGAAGTTGTCGACGACCGTCGCACCGGTGACCGCGCTCGGGCCGGCGTTGCTCACCGCGATGCTATAGGTCGCAGTGGCGCCCGGCACCGGCACGCCCGAGCTGAGCGCCTTGGTGATGCTCAGATCGGCGGTCGGTGTGATGACCGTGTTGTTGTCGGTCGCGCTGTTGTTGCCCGCGGGGTCGTTGGTGCCGACCGGCGCGGTGATGGTCGCGGTGTTGGTGATGGTACCCGAGCCGCTCGCGGTGGCGGTGACCGTGAAGGTCGCGCTGCCGCCGGAGAGGAGGTTCACGCTCGCCGAGATATTGCCACTACCGCTCGCCGGGCAGCTCGAACCGCCGCTGGCGGCGCAAGTCCACGTGGCGGCGCTGACGTTGGCCGGGAACACGTCGGTGACCGTCGCAGCGGTGACGGCGGACGGGCCCGCGTTCGACGCGACGATCGTGTAGGTGATCGTGCCGCCCTGGTTCACGGACGTCACACCATCTGCCTTCGTGATTCCAAGATCCGCCGTTGGTGCGATCGCGGTGTTGTTGTCGGTGGCGGAGTTGTTGCCAGCCGGATCGTTCACGCCCACCGGGGCCGTGATGGTCGCGGTGTTCGTGATGGTGCCGCTACCGGTGGCCGTCGCGGTGACCGTGAAGGTCGCGGTGCCGCCGCTCAACAGGTCGACCGTCGCGCTGATGTCGCCCGCGCCGCTGGCCGGGCAGGCGGAACCGCCCGATGCCGCGCAGGTCCAGGTCGCGCCGGTCA
>JALHRK010000557.1 GCA_022841505.1 Saprospiraceae bacterium
AGCTCATGTCTGCATAATGACGCAGGATGACCACTTCGCGTTGTTCCGGCGGGAGCATATCAATCAGGTGGCGCACTTTGTCGTGCGTCTGGCTGCGGATGATGTGCTGCTCCGCGTTATCGTCGGATGAATGAAGGACATCGAAGATGTCGAACGTATCGGTTGGCGCTACCTGAGGGCGGCGTTTTGTGCGGCGGAAATAATCCACACACATGTTGTAGGAGATACGCATGGCCCACTGAAGGAATTTGCCCTCGTGGTTGTATTTACCCTTTCGGAGTGTATCTACAATTTTAATGAATACTTCCTGGAATATATCTTCTGCAAGGCTTTGTTCCTTGACAAAGAGATAAATTGAAGTATAAATTTTTTGCTGGTGCCGATTGAGCAGCTCTTCGAAAGCGCGCTCATTTCCTTCCAGATAGCAGGCGATTAACTGCTGATCGTTAAGCATTGTAACTTGCATAACTAAATAACTTTAAAGAGTGATGGGATTACCAAATTATTTAGTGTAAGCGTTACAATCGATAACAGTTATGTTTTGGTGAAAAAAAGAAGTTTGTTATTGAATACTGCCCAAAGATATAGATGCAATTTTAATAGAGGTCATTTTTTGTCCGGTTTTTTAAGACGTTAACAAAAAATTAACAAACCGGACAAAATAAAATGCATCCTGCTTTTATCAAATACTTTCTTTTTCAGCGTGTTGGCTGAATCCGGACAAAAATCAGGGAATCGGGTCGTTAAGGGAGCAGTGAACCCCGAATTGGTCATTTTTAACGCTTGCCTTTCCGGGTAATCTTGGCGTCCTTGTTGAACTTATTGCGTATTTTCTGCAAAGCATCCCGGAGTTCCGATTCGTTTTCATACGCCATTTGCACGCTGACCTGGGTGAGCCGGCCTTTTTTATCGGTGAAGGGTTCATAGCCCGATTCATACAGGCGGGCAATGAGCCGCTTGACATTGTCTGCGTTGGAAAAAGCGCCGATCACGATGGTCGCATACTTTTGTTCGGGCGCCATGGTAATGCTTTCCGTATCATTTTCGGTGTTCGTTCCCGTTTCATCCGGATCGTTGTCTTCGTCCTGGCCAAGCGCTTCGGGAAGTTCGGCGGGCGCATCAATCGTTTCGGCTTCGGAAGACGGGCTGACATTGACCCGGGAAGGCGGCAAAGCTTCTGCAATCGGGGATTCAGGCACTTCGGCACCGGGGCGCAACAGCAGGTACAAGCTCGTAAGCAACGCAATGCTGCCAATAGCCGCCGCAATTTTTGCATACTGCCGGAACCAGTTTTGGGCTGATCTTTTTAAATTTCGGGAGGGTTGCAATTCCGGCGCCGGGGGTTCCTGTGTTCTTTGTGAGCGCAGCACCGGATAGAACTGCACCGTTGGCAAGCCAAACGAATCGGGATTAAAATTGGTATTGTCGGGCAGGAACCGAAGTTGCTGTTCGAAATCCCGGTAGAGCCTTCCGACTTCGGGAATGATGAAAATCTCCCGGCGATCGAGCGCACTTTTTACCTGCGTCACATAATCTTCCACCAATTTTTCGGCTTCAGCATAGGAAAGCTGGCGCTTCTGCATCAGGCTGTTGATCAAAAGCCCGTCATTGACCGCAAGGTTGGCATTGAACGTCCATTCTTTGGATGGCGGGCTGATCTTGCCCTGCACGTGCTCAATCGCGGCGGGTTTGTATTGGCCGACCAGCGAACCCAAGCCGGGAATGCTGACCGTATCCTGTTCGTAAAGCAATGCTGAAAGGCATGCGCCAACGTCTATATCCATAGCCAAACAAAACTTTATTGGGCTAAGGTACGGTTTTTTTTAGAACCTGTTCATTTTCACGTATTGGCAAGTGCGAAGGACATTTTCATTTCGGCGCTTCAGACCTTATAGTTATTAAAACCTGTAAGGTCTCCTTAAGCGAAAACGGCCAGTAGTATGGTGCAAAGTATAGTTTTACCAAGTCCTGACAGGAGACTGCACCAAATCCTCCAACTGTTCCTTAGCTTTGTTGTTCTTATAAAGTTTCAAGCACCACACCATCATGAATCCAAACTATTCGCGCGAGCGCTCAGGCAAATTATACGAAGCAGCCAAACAGTACTTTCCGGGCGGGGTTAACTCGCCGGTGCGGGCTTTCCGTTCGGTGACGGGGCCGCCGATTTTTATCAAAAAAGGCAACGGCAGCCGCCTTTGGGATGAAGACGACAACGAGTACATTGATTTTTGCGCATCCTGGGGCCCGTTGATTTTGGGACACAACAATGCCGCCATTCTGGAGCGGGTGATGGAAGCGGCAGCCAATGGCCTGTCGTTCGGCGCGCCAACGCAGTGGGGCAACCGCCTCGGCAAATTGCTTTTGGACAACAACCGCTACATCGAAAAAATGCGCTTCGTCAGTTCGGGAACAGAAGCGGTCATGTCGGCCATCCGCTTAGCACGGGGGGCCACAGGCAGGAGTAAAATCATTAAATTTGAAGGCTGCTACCACGGCCACCTCGATTCGCTGCTGGTGAAGGCCGGCTCGGGTTTGGTCACTTTTGGGGTCAGCACTTCGGCGGGCATTCCGGAGGCTTTTGCCAAAGAAACCCTCGTTTTGCCGCTGAATGACCCCGAACTCTTAGAAAAAACGCTGGCGGAACACGGCCACGACGTGGCTTGCATCATCATCGAACCCGTGCCCGCCAACAACGGACTATTGCTGCAGGATCGCGCATTTTTAGAATTGCTGCGGGAAAAATGCACAGCATATGGCGCGCTGCTGATCTTTGACGAGGTGATTTCGGGTTTCCGGGTCGGCTTTGAAGGCGCGGCAGGGCATTACGGCATCCAGCCGGATATTTTGACTTATGGTAAAATCATCGGGGGGGGCATGCCGGTGGGCGCGTACGGGGCCAGCCACGAATTGATGGGGCATATTGCACCCGATGGTCCGGTTTATCAGGCCGGCACGCTTTCGGCGAACCCCGTTGCGATGGCGGCAGGTCTGGCGGCGCTGGAACAATTGCTGGCGCCCGGATTTTATGAGGCGCTGGAGCGCAAAACGCAGTATTTTGTGCAAGCCGTGCAAAGCCACTGCGATGCGAAAGGCTACGAAGTCCGTATTCCCCAAATTGCGTCCATCTTCTGGATCGCTTTCAGCCGGGAACGCATCATCACTGCCGATCAAATTGACCCGAAAAGTATGGAAAAATTCAAGGTGCTGCATTTGGAGCTGTTGAAAAGGGGCATTTATTTCGGTCCCTCCGGCTACGAGGTCGGGTTTGTTTCGGCGGCGCATTCGACGGCGGATCTGGAAGCCGCTGCTGCTGAAGTGAATGCGGCGATGGATGTGGTTTTTGGTTGAGTTGTTCGTTGTACGAAATTCGTTGATCGTTGTCGGTTGATCGTTGTTCGTTAGGTTTTGGTTCAGAAAAAATTGAAAATTCCTATCGTTGAAAGTGCCAAAACATGATCGTGTTTTATTCGCTCCGAACATTACAAAACCTAACGAACAACTTACAACGAACAACTTACAACGAATTCTCACCAATAACCAATACACCAATAACCATTAACCAATACACCAATAACCATTAACCACTCCGTGAAGCAAAACATCCAACTCCGGCTTCTTTCCTACGGCGTCATCGCATACATGATGATGGCGTTCGCGTGGTGGTCGGTGTTGTTGTTTGTAAAAAACAACGACGCC
>JALHRK010000558.1 GCA_022841505.1 Saprospiraceae bacterium
ATTTACAGCAGCAAACCGAAGCCTTACTCCAACAGGCAATCCGTGAATGGCAAATGTTGCCGCCCGCTGTGTTGGCAAAGCAACCTGTGCCCGACCAGTGGAGCGCCGCCCAGTGCCTCGAACACCTTAATTATTATAGCCGCTATTACCTGCCCGCGATCGAAAAAGCGATTGCAGCAGGGAAAGGCACGCGTCCTTCCGCAACTTTTCAGGCCGGCTGGCTCGGCGCTTATTTCACAAAGCTGATGTTGCCACAAGCCAACGGCGCGCTGAAATCGAAAATGCAGGCCCCGAAAAATGCGGTGCCTTCTGAAGCGCCCGACCCTCGTGCCGTGCTTGCTGAATTCATTGACCACCAGGAAACCTTGCTGAAACTGCTCGACCAGGCGGCAACTGTCAACATCGGTCGGTTGCGCGTGCCCATTTCCATCGCGCCCTGGATTCGCCTGAAACTCGGCGACACCTTTGCTTTCCTGATTGCGCACGAGCAACGGCATGCGGTTCAGTTGATGCGGGCGATTGAGTACACAAAGGTTAAAGTCTAAAAAAGGATAAAGGTTAAAGTAGAAAGGATAAAGTAGGAAAGTGAAAACTTCAAGGGAAACGAAAGCTCACTTTAACCTCTAACCTTTTTACTTTAACCTTGATTCACCCTTTTTTCGTCGAACAAAAAACAAGTTTGAGCATCCGAAAAACGCCATCCATCGGGTTTGAAGGGGAATGTCGCTTTTTTTCAATTTTTCGATTGTCGAAAACCCGCATCTTTGCCTTGTTCTTTGAATCGAAAACGTAAGAGGGGCAGCATTTACGAGCAAGCGGTACTGGTAGAAAAAAAAGGAAATATTGTCGTTTTTTTTCAATCTGAACACCTGAAAAGCCCCCATTTTTGTGCCAATATTTTGAAAGAAAAAGAAAATGGAAATCACCGACAACCTGTACGACGTCCCCCAGGACTTGAAACCTTACATCAAAGCGATCTGGTGCGTGAGCGCCGCGGGACAACCCGGAGAAATTTCTCCACTGCAATGCTGTCTGCCAAACGGGCTGACAGAACTGATCATTAACCTGACCCCGCAGCATCGCCATTTTGGAGAACTGCACGGCAACTTGATGACGTTCCCACATGCCTACGTGGTCGGGGTAATGTCCGAACCGGTTTACTGGAGCATGGAAGCCGGCACGCAGATCATGAGCATTACCCTGAAACCGGAAGCATTCATGACCCTGTTCAATCGTTCTATAAGCGACATCGCAGATACGATTGCAGAAACGGAGGTTTTTTTTGGAGACCTGCTGGGCGATTTGATTGCACAGATCAGGCAGGCGCCCGATCACGAATCGCGCAAAGACCTTATTGTGCAGTATTTCAGAAAACGTCAGGCGGTTCAGGAAGCCCGGCAACCTTACTTTTTCCAGGCACTGGAGCAGATTCGAGCCAGCTCGGATCTTCCTACGATGGAGGATATCTGCGACCAGGTTTTAGTTGGGAAACGCCAGTTGCAGCGCGCTTTTCAGGACAACCTTGGCATTAGTTTAAAAACCTACGGACGCATCATCCGTTTTACCAAAGTCTATGAATTCATTTATAAAAATCCTCAGCGAAAGCTAACCGAAATCGCTCACGAATTCGGCTACGCCGATCAGTCGCATTTCATCCGCGAATTCAGGGAGTTTACTGGCGATAACCCGACCTCCTTCATTTCCGGATATGACCATCAGCCAAGAATGCCGCTTGCATTAAGTAACTGATTGTCCTAAAAACACCCAAAGCATTTTCATTTTTTCAAAAGGACTGAGCCGTAAGGTTCAGGCCAGGCCAGCAGTCTGTCCCGTCGAAAGGGCAGCCCGGCGATTCGCTTATGTTGACTGAAGCGATTGGGGCGGACTGTTTTATACGACAAGTTCCTTACTGTTTTCAGAACACAATTTTCGCCGAACTGGAGTTTGGCGGTACATCCATGAATTACTCGATTTGACGCTACTGTTGTCGAGGGTATAGCCATCCCTATGCAATTAAAGGCGGACTGAAGTCCGCGAAACTATGCTGTATACCTCTTAACGCATGATGATCAATCATCTGAAACCCGACACACACGCACTCGTATTGAAACACCTGACTCTATTTTTCACCTAAACTGTTATTAAAACATTTCAAACCATGAATTTCGCATTTTCAAAAATCAGCCCGATTGTTTTATTATTTGCTTTGGCTTTGTCGCCTGTATTCACCAGCTGTGAAAAAGACAAAGACAAACCAACCGTGACCAAAAGCCTGGTCGGCGAATGGGAAATTGAAACCTTCATGCTCGACGGTGTAGACTACAAAGGCACGGTCGTCGTAGAATCGCAAATCGAATTTAAAGCCGAAAAAGACGGCGACGCCGACTTTAAATGGTTCATCTCTTACAGCGATGGCGACAGCGAAACCATCCGCGGCGAATACGAAGTGGACGAAAACGACAAAGTGATCGAACTGCACCCAACCGGCGGCAATACCCTCGAACTGGAATTCGACCTCGATGGCGACGAACTGGAACTGACCGGCATTCTGGATGGCCAGGATTTGGAACTGGTCGCTGAAAAGGAATAATAAGCAAGGGGCAAGTAGGCAAATTGACAAGGGGCAATAATTTGAAGATTTGAAAATTGGCGGATCACTTGCCTACTTGCCAATTTGCCCCTTTCAAATTTGCCCCTTATTTCATCTAATTAATTATTTTATTGTCATGAAAACGAATCACCTGATTGCGATAAGCCTGCTTTTTGCGGCTATTTTATTCACCAATTGCAACCGGCAGGAAACAGCTGAAACAGAAACCCCGGCAGCTACTGCAGAAGCGTTGAAAAGAGCCTCCGTAAGCCGGGGTGAATATTTGGTCAATGCGATGGGCTGCGACGACTGTCACACGCCAAAAACCATGACGCCACAAGGCCCTGCACCCGACCTGACGCGACGCTTTATGGGCCACCCGGCAAACGAGCCATTTGAATCTGCCGACAAAAAAAACTTGATCGAAACGCAACACGTAGCGGTATTCAGTCCCGGTATGACCGCCGCAGCAGGCCCGTGGGGCGTTTCCTTTGCCGCCAACATTTCCCCCGATGATACCGGAATCGGCGCCTGGACGGAAGCGCAGTTTTTCAAAGCAATCCGCGAAGGCAAAAGCAAAGGCTTAGACGGAGCCCGCCCCCTGCTGCCCCCAATGCCCTGGCCAGTCCTTGCAAAATTGACTGACGAAGATTTGCGGGCAATCTTCAACTACCTGAAGACAGTCACCCCTATGAAAAATGTGGTGCCCCAGCCAAAAGGTTTGTAATTCTTTAACACCTAAAACCTATCCCACATGAACCCATTCGAATGGATGCTCCTGCTGGCGGCAACGGCCGCCAGCATAGCGGGCATGCGCACCTTGATCAGCGCGCTGAAATTGCGCCGCGAGGTGTAGTGCCGAAAACCTATAAGGTTTCTAAAAACCTTATAGGTTTCAGTCCTAAAAATTTAAATCACCATTTCCTAAAATCATTTCCATGAAATCCCTGACTGTCATTTATTCATCCTTCTTTTTATTGTTGGCAGCAGTGCCTTCCATCGCTCAACCGGTCGTAAAAACGGACCCTTCTGCCTTGTTGGAAACCCTGACCGCGCCACCCACCACTGCGGCAACGGCTCGTAGCCGGGCATTTATCAATG
>JALHRK010000559.1 GCA_022841505.1 Saprospiraceae bacterium
GCTGGCTTGCTATGAGCGGTTTTTTGACAAATATCCATTCTGGCGCGACGGCTTCGCTTTGGTGGAAACGCCATATCTGGGCATGGAACACCAGGGCGCCATCGCGTACGGCAACAAATACATGCGCGGCTACCTCGGCGGCATGATCCCGCGCGACATGGACTGGGATTACATCATCGTACACGAAGCCGGCCACGAGTACTTCGGCAACAGCATCAGTTGCCAGGATTTGTCCGAAATGTGGATCCACGAATCTTTTACGACCTACATGGAAGCTTTGTACGTGGAATGCGCCTACAACTACGAAGACGCTGTCCGCTACCTGACCAGCCAGAAACCCTATATTTATAACCGCGAACCCATCGTCGGGCCGCCCAACGTGAACTGGGAAAACTGGGAAGGCAGCGACCACTACTACAAAGGCGCCTGGATTTTGCACACCCTGCGCCACGCCATCAACGACGATGCGAAGTGGTTCGACCTGCTGAAAGGCTTTTACCGGCGTTATGCGATGTCGAACATTACCACCAAAGAATTTGTGGACTACGTGAAACAGTGTACCGCCCGCGACTACGCCCCGTTTTTTGAACAATACCTCTACCACGCCTCCATTCCAACCCTGCAATACCAATTGGTTCCGCAGGGAAAAGACCTCCTGGTCCGGTACCAGTGGAAAGCGGACGTCGCTGCTTTTGACATGCCGGTGATGGTTGGAAAAAAAGGCGCGTACCGAACGGTGCAGCCCAAAACCGGAGGCTGGCAGGAAACGGTGCTGGAGCAACTGTCGGAAGCCGAATTTCGGGTGGCGACCGAGTTGTTTTATGTGGAAGCGGAAAAAGTGAAATAATATGTAAAAAAGCTGAAACTATTTTGGAGGAGCTCCGTAGAAGAAACGAGATGAAATAAAAAAAACCGGCTGGGATTACCAACCGGTTTCTAAACGAGCTTTGAGAGGCTATCTACATACCAAAAAAAGAGGATATCCTTTGATACCCTCAAAATCTTCACAATAGGAGTATCTTTCGCATCTGTGGGTATCAAGCCGTTTATAAGCGACTCTTCAGATGCAAACTCCTTTGAATACAAATCTTTTAGCGATTGCTGATTTACGTTATTGATTTGTTATTAGTGGTCGTCGTCTTTTTCAGAGATTATGATTTGTTGTTTTCATTTCAGTTTCTTGTTTGTCTGTCTTCTTTCCTTTTGACAATACAAATGTCGCATAGCAGGGAGTTAAAAATAAGTACATTTTCTTGAATTACTGGATTTTTTATGAGCTTTAAAATTTTATTAAATAATTGATATACACTGTTTTGTTGTTAAAATTTATCTCTTTTTTTTGATTAAAAACTTCGCGGCTCCCCCCTTTGGTCACTCCCTTCGGGGCATTAAGTAGAAAAAAAATAAAAAAAATTTGCTCAAAAGCTTGACAAACGATCAGCATAACCAGTTTCGAGTACCTTCAACTTTTTTAAAATCCCCCCTTTTTTCATCCACCATCTGCTAACTTTTGTCGTTATAGGGTGTATCTTCGGTAAGAGCTATTCTTAATTTTGAAAAAACATACACTTAATGAAGCGCAGCATCACCAAATGGGTTGGAATTGGCTTAGTGTTGGTACTGGCAACTGCCGCTACTTATTCGCCAAATAACCGCTACTTCGAGATCATCAAAAACATCGAAATCTTTACAACACTCTATAAGGAGATCAATACCTATTATGTGGACGACGTGGACCCCGGCAAATTGATGCGAACGGGGATAGACGCCATGGTGGAATCGCTGGATCCTTTCACCAACTACATTTCTGAAACGGATATCGAGAGTTACCGTTTCATGACTGAAGGCAAATACAACGGCATTGGCGCCCTCAGCAAAAAAATCGGCGATTACGTCACCATCACCGAATTATACAAAGACCAGGCTGCGGACAAAGCGGGCCTTAAACCCGGCGACCAGATTATCGCTGTGGATGGCAAAGACGCCAAAGGCAAAGACCCGGAAGCACTCAACAATGTTCTGCGGGGATTCCCGGGCACAGAGGTGGAGCTGACGATCCTGCGACCGGGCAAAACCGGGGATTTTAAAGTAAAGCTCGTCCGCGCAGAGGTGGAAGTGCCCAATGTACCTTATTATGAGATGGTGAGCGGCGACATCGGCTACATCACGCTGACGACCTTCACCCGGGCGGCCGGCATGAACGTGGCGAACGCGCTGACCGAACTGAAGAAAAATCACCCTGAAATTAAAGGGGTCATCCTCGATTTGAGGGACAACGGGGGCGGGTTGCTCAACGAAGCCGTGGACGTCTGCAACGTTTTTATCCCGAAAAACGAATTGGTGGTCACCACCAAAGGTAAAGTAAAGGAATGGGACCGCAGCTATAAAACCAACGGCACTTCAATTGATGAAAGCATTCCGCTGGCGGTGCTGATAGACAAAGGTTCGGCTTCGGCTTCCGAAATCGTGAGCGGCGTCATGCAGGATTACGACCGGGGCATTCTGATCGGCCAGCGCTCGTATGGCAAAGGCTTGGTGCAAAATACCCGCGACATCGGCTACAACTCGAAAGTGAAGCTGACGACGGCCAAATATTACATTCCCAGCCAGCGCTGCATCCAGAGCGTAGAATACAAAAACGGCGAGCCGGTGGAAATTGCCGACGCGCGCCGCACCGCCTTTAAAACGCGCAATGGCCGCGAAGTCTTAGACGGTGGAGGCGTGAAGCCGGATCTGATGCTGGATCACCCCGCTGATATTCCGGTAGTGAAAAACCTGATCGCGCAAGACCTCATTTTCGATTATGTTACGCAGTATTGCTTAGCGCATCCAACCATCGCACCGGTGCTGGATTTTCGGTTCACCGGGTTTGACGAATTCGTAAAATTTGTTGAACAACGCGGCTTCCAGTACGATTCCGACTCGGAAAAACTGCTGAAACAGTTGCTCGAAGCGGGTAAAAAAGAAGCGCTTGCTCTGGATGCCGATGTGAAAGCCATCGAAACGAAAATCAAAGCGGCCAAAAAGACCGAACTGCTCAAACACAAAGACGCCATTGTGGACCTGATCGAAAAAGAAGTGGCCGGACGCTACTACTACCAGAATGGCAAAATCCAGATCGGACTGCGCAACGACGAAGAAATCAAAGAAGCGGTGAGCGTGCTGCGCGACGAAGCAAAGTATAAGAAGATTTTGGGAAAAGGGTAGGAGCTGTAAACGGTGGACGATAGACGGTAGACGGTTTTGCATCCCGAGAGATTATTTCCCTTCATTTGGATTTAGTTTGCTTTCTCAATAAAAAAAATCCCGTTGGCAACTGCCAGCGGGATTTTTTTGTGCTCGTTAGTGGGGCCTAGGTGTCATCTCCACGTCTGTGCGGTGTCTGTTCTTTAGAGTTCGAGAGCAAGGCATGCGAAGGCCCCAAAAGCGGGAGTTTACTCGCGTAATTGACCGATTTTGGGGCCGAGCATAACGCAGCTATCGGACTATAAAGACAGACACTCTATACATCCACATTTGCATAGCGGGCATTCGCCTCAATAAACGCACGGCGTGGCGGCACTTCGTCGCCCATGAGCATCGTGAAGATGCGGTCGGCTTCCAGTGCGTCGTCCACGGTCACCAATTGCAGGATGCGCTGCTCCGGGTTCATGGTCGTTTCCCAAAGTTGTTCGGCGTT
>JALHRK010000560.1 GCA_022841505.1 Saprospiraceae bacterium
ACTCGCCTGGATGTTTGCCAACATCATTTATTTGTACGCCGGTAAAAAAGCGCAGGTTGGTTGGTTTGCGGGCCTGCTGATCGGCTACTGGTTGTTGCTGAAATTTAATGCCGCGCCTGGTTTTCCAGCAGGCGACCTGACGATGGAAGGCAATTTTGCATCCTATATAGATCGGTTACTCTTGCCCGGACATTTGTACTTAGACATCCATGACCCGGAAGGGCTTTTTTCTACCATTCCAGCCATCAGTACCGGATTATTGGGCATCCTGACCGGAAGTTTTTTGAAAAACAGCGTCTTTACTCCTTCAAAGAAAGCGGCAGGAATGTTTGTGGCTGGGGTCATCAGTGTCCTGCTTGCCCAGCTTTGGAACCTCGATTTCCCAATCAATAAAAACCTGTGGACAAGCTCTTTTGCTTTACAAGCCGGGGGCATTAGTTTGATGTTGCTGGCCTTGTTTTATTATGTGATTGACGTGCTGGGGTATCAAAAATGGGCTTTCTTTTTCCGTATCATCGGGCTGAATTCCATCTTGATTTACCTATCAACCGTGTTCATTGACTGGCATTTCACCGCCAAGGCATTTTTTGGCTGGCTGGCACAATTGGCCGGTACGACTTACGGCGTTGCGGTCATTATTTTGTGCATCATCGCCATCAAATGGGTGTTTTTGTATTTTATGTATAAGCAGAAATGGTTTTTAAGGATTTGATCCGCTAACGCGATGGTTCTGTCCAACTTCCATCATCCATCTGCTCGCGCGATGGCTCGGTAACTGAGCTAAGTCGAAGTTCCGCCTCGCGTGTCCTATTCGACGGGCTCTGCCCGTTGTCCCCCCAACCCTCCACCTTCGCCAGCACATAATCCCTCAATTTATACCCGGTCTCCTGAGCGATATTTTCAATATGAACGCTCCCGGAGGCCGTGTAAAAAGTCAAGTCCACAAGCTGGTGTCGGGCTTCGATCAAAGAACGTTCCACCGATACCGCCTGCACATTGCGCCAGAGCAACAGGGTTTGAACCGAGTTAAAAAAACCGGAATGGTTCCACAAGCCTTCCGGGCTCAGGCCGTAGCGTTTGCGGCGAAACAACTGCCATTGCCACCAGGCCGTTACCGGCGGCCAAAGCAGGCAGATGGCCAGCCAGGGCCAACTGAAATCAATTGCCGTTTTGACAACCAAACCAATCAGCGGCAGCAGCCCGATAAAAAACAAACGCTGATCAAAATACAGGCGATGGGGACGGTACCAACTCCAGGTCAACTCGCCCGCTCCGGGGAAATAAGCCTCCCGCACGGCGTCTACCTGCGGCTGGTAGCAACCCGGCACCTGAAGGGTTTGTTTGGTGCTCAGTTCGTGGCCTGCCGCCTGGTAAAGCCGCAGATTGAACAGCCCCAGCAGGCGTTGCAGTGGATTGGCCGTCCAGCGCAGGTATTGTATTTTGGGAAGATAGGCGGCTTGCTCCCGGCGGGTGAGCAGCCCGGCTTCTAACCGAAAACCGTCGCCTGTACGGACAAACCGCAACCCATAAAAACGAACAGCAGTCAGGATTAAAGTCGCAAAAACCGAAACGATCAGAAAAAACAGGGCAATCCACAGCGCAAAACTCCAGAAGACATTCAAGGAAAGCCCAAGTTCTTCGGTCAGGTAGTCGAAAGTTGATTTGCCGAGGATGGGTTCGAGGTTTTCTGAAAAACTAAAAGCTAAGCCGAGGAGAATGCCACCCGAGCGCAGGTGGTTTTGGCTGAGGCCAATGCGCAGCAAATCGCCAAAATTCAACCGAAGCAAGGTCGTTTCCGGCGCTTTTTCAAGCGGAATGGATGCATCGCCGGATTCCGGAGCAGCGTTTTCCTTTTTCCAGGCGAGCAGGTATTCGCGGAGTTCATCGGCTTTTTTCCGATCCAGGGCATTGATGCTGATTTCGGATCCTTTTGAGCCGCTGGTATCCATTTCCACGCTCACGACATTAAAAATCCGGTGCACAAAAGTCTGTTGAAAGGTAATCGTCTGAATTTTGTCCAGGGCAACGCTCAGGCGGCTGCGGGTGAAGCCTCCTTTTTCTAAAATAAACTCGCCGTCCTGTATATAAAAATGGGTTCGGAAATAAATCACCAGCGAGCGTCCTATTGAAAAAACAGCGCCGGCAAGCATCATCCACAGTAAAAACTGGTTGTTGCTGCCAGGACGCCGACCCAGCAGGAGCAGAACCAGTACGAACCAAAACTGGCCGATCAGGGCACGGATCAACTTGGCCAAAATCACGAGTATTGCAATCGGGGATTGCCGGCTGGGCTCAAAGTAGAACGGGGCAGGAGCGTTCGGTTCAGACATCGGCGCCTGTTTTTTGGGCAATAAATTGCTTGATGCGTTCGGCTTCTGTGAATTCGATGTCCGAAATCCCCAGAGACCCGCCCGAAGAACCCGCAGTATACACGCTGATGGAGCCTAATCCCAGCGACCGCGCGATCGGGCCTTGTTTGATTTCCACGTGCTGGACGCGGCTGTAAGGCACGGTCAACTGGGTGCGTTGCCAATATCCTTTGATGTGAATGAGGTCTTTTTCCCGAATGGCGTAGGCTTCTCTGTTGAAGCGTTTGTGTGTCATCCAGTAGAAAAAAGCAGCTTGAAAACCCCAGGCAGCAAAAGCGGGCAATCCCCACCATTCCATGCCCGTAAACGCCCAGGATATGGTCAGACTCAGCAGCAGCATGCCCTGGAAGATGCCCCAGCCAATGATGCGTAGTTTGAGCGCTTGCGGTGGCAGCGGTTGAAACTGCACGGTTTCTACACTCGGTAGTTCACCGGGAGGAATCTGCTGATTGTCGAAAAGCATAGGACGATACTGGTTTGAGCACTTTGGGAAACCTATCTTTGGCGTCGTTTTTTGGGCTTTACAAAGATGGCAATATTGCATCAAACCAGTCACTTATTGTTAGCGCTTGTTTCGTAATTCATTTCACCAGAACCTACAATCATGACCACCCTGCAAGAACTTTACCAATCCGAAAAAGAAATCACTGACCTGTACGAAGGTTTCTGTTCCAAAACTTTAGAGAAGGAAAAATGGACCCACGCCGCCCATCTCACAGTTGGCCTTTGCTTCCTCAGGCAGTTTGAGCAGTATGAAGCCACCTGCAGGATGAAATCTGGCATTGTTTCTTACAATCTTTCCGTTGGTGGTGAAAATACAGGCAGCGGTGGCTACCACGAAACCATGACTATTTTTTGGATGGAAGTGTTGCATTTTTACTTGGCCGAGCATCCGGATCATTCCCTGCCTGAGCTTTGCAACCAATTTTTGCAATCGCCGCTGGCAGATAAAAAACTGCCCTTCCTTTTTTATGACCAGGAGATGCTGATGAGTCCGTTTTACCGATCGAGGTATGTGGAACCCGACAAACAACCTTTTAACAAAGAGGTTTTGATGCCCATCTTGACAGGCAGTCGTTAGAGATTTAGAGATGCTGACCCGATCTCTTTAAGCTAAATTGGCCACGAGAACAATAAATTTGATTTCCAGGAAGTTTCAACACTTGATCATAACCTTAATTTTCCAAATAAAACATTACTCCATGTTCATTTACAGCCTGTTCGTTGTGTTGGCAACCCACAATATCTCTGGGTTTATACCAACACCTGCCAAAACTACATCGAATTATTCTTCCCTCCGGAATCCTGA
>JALHRK010000561.1 GCA_022841505.1 Saprospiraceae bacterium
AAAAAGCAGTGTTGTTTTATGCTGCCGATGACAAGGCCTTGACGGCGCCAATCGAAGACCTCATTCGTGATAGCGGCTTTGAACCCGTTCAAATTGGCGGTATCAACCAATCCATCCGTATGGAAGTTTTTGGCGACCTGCATGAGTTTGGCGCCCTGGGCAAAACGGCTACGCTGGCAGAAGTAAAATCAAAAATTTAAATCACTACGCGGTAACAGGCGGCAACATCCTCAAAATGACCAGGAAGTTGCCGCTTGAATTTGAGCTTGTTTATTTACAATTATCAATCAATTAACTGGTTATGAAAAACATATTCATTTTAATATTGAGCCTTTTTGCCGTCTCCGTTTTTGGTCAAAACCTAACACTGGGCAACCAGGCGTTTGAACTGAAAAACGTGACGGGTTCCATCGTTGATTTTCAAGGCTTCAAAGAAGCCATATCAACCACAAACCGATAGCGCACATCACTCTTGATCATTCTTTCATAAGCCTCGTTAATGTCCTGCATATTGATCAATTCAATGTCTGAGGTGATGTTGTGCTCCCCGCAGAAATCAAGCATTTCCTGGGTTTCGGCAATCCCGCCGATCAAGGAACCGGCTACGGCTTTTCTGCCCAGGATCATCGGGACCGTGTTTAAAAGAGGCTCCAATTTGCCCAGATAACCAACCAAAACCAACGTGCCATTGATGCTTAACGTAGCAACATAAGGATTTACATCGTGTACATTGGGAACGGTATCAATAATCAGGTCAAACTTTCCTTTAACCGATTTCATCTGGGCCGTATCTGTTGAAATGACCACGGCATCTGCGCCCAATTGTAGTGCGTCTTTTTCCTTACCCGGCGTTCTTGAAAAAAGCGTAACCTCTGCCCCTAATGCTTTTGCGAGTTTTATGGCCATGTGGCCCAAGCCTCCTAATCCCACCACTGCTACTTTACTGCCTTTTCCAACTTTCCAGTGGCGAAGCGGCGACCAGGTGGTAATTCCGGCGCAGAGCAAAGGCGCAGTAGCCGCCAAATCCAGGTTTGAGGGGACTTTCAGCACAAAGTGTTCATCTACGACAATTTTTTCGGAATACCCGCCGAAAGTTTGCGTTCCTAAATATTTCTCTTTCCCATTGTAAGTCCCGGTAGATCCGGTTAAACAATATTGTTCCAGGTCGTGCTTGCAACTGTCGCATGTCCGGCAGGAATCCACCAAACAGCCAACTCCGGCATAATCACCCACTTTTAGTTTGGTCACTTCAGCACCCGTTTTGGTCACTTTCCCTATGATTTCGTGCCCGGGAACAGCAGGGTAAATGGTTCCGCCCCAATCGTTTCTGGCCGTGTGCAAATCAGAATGGCAAATACCGCAATACAGGATTTCAATCTCAATATCGTGTGGCATTACAGCCCTGCGCTGTATGGTCATTTCTTTTAAGGGTGCTTCGGCAGCCGCAGTGCCAAATGCTTTGATGTTTTTCAATTCCATGATATTTTTTTAGAGCGTTCAGGTTGGGGGGCAATATGGATAAGTGTACATGCTACAAACCTGTTGCCTTTTCCATTTGTTCAGTGTTACGTGTAATTGAGTGCTCAAAAGTTGTCGCCGTAACTTCTTTTGAAAATAGCCGTTAAACCTCGTATTTTTCCGACCGTTACCAACGGGATGCATCAATCAGGGGCAACAACCTGAACAATCAAACAATAAACCCATAACTGTCAATTACTTAATCAAACAATAATGAGAAACTCGATTTTGACTTCCTTCGCTGTGCTGATGCTGGCGAGTGTTTTTTCCTGCAAAAACGACACAAAAACGCCCGATACAACGCCTGTAGTGGGCCAACTCCAATATGAAAAAAAGCATGGAACCGACTGCGACAAACCGGATACCCTGCGCTACAATTGCCTGACCATCAATCTCGCCTGGCCAAACGTGGAAACCGGCAGCGACGCCCTTAAAAAAAGCGTAGCGGATTGGGCGAACAACTACCTCATTGCAATCCTTTCTGCAGGCGCTATGGATATTGAAGCTACAAATCCCCCAAAAACTGTAGAAGCTGCTGCAACGACATTTATTGAAGCCCATAAAACGTTTTCAATTGATGCCGCCGATTCACCGATGGGGCAATGGACGGCAGAAAGCAAGGACACGACCCTGCTCAACGACGGCAAATACCTGACCCTTGAGATCAATGGTTTTACCTACGCGGGCGGAGCGCATGGAAGCCCAACTGCCGCTGTGGCTACTTTTGATGCCCTTTCGGGCAAACAACTCACCTGGGCCGACCTCGTCAATGATCAATCGGCCCTGCAGGTGCTTGCCGAAAAAGTTTTCAGGGCTACAAGGATGGACATTTTTGCCCCGGCCGGTGGCTCAGAACCGTTCGAATTTGATGAAACTTTCCAGTTTGCGTTACCGCAAAACTATGGACTGGTTGAAGGCGGCATTTATTGCCACTATTTGGCCTACGAGGTTGGGCCGTATGCCATCGGCAACACCCAATTTGTGATTCCGTTTGAATCCCTCGGCTCGAATTTCAAAATTGCAACAACGCCGGGCAGCCTTGGCGCCGCGTCCAATATTTACAAAATGGAAGGCAATGAATTCATCATTCCAACCTTCGAAATTGAGGTGAGCAACAGCCTCAATGCCAATCAAACCCTTGGAACACAAAAAGAGACCATCATTGTATCTGCCTTCTTCAGCGGCGATCCTGTAAACGATAAAGACCTGGATGATGACGGCCAAATGTTCATTACCAAAAAGGACATTGAACTGAGCGGCGATAATCGGATTGCCAAATTCGAAGGCTTAAAGTTTTCCAAGGCCATGTATGACAAGCTGGCCGACAAGGACATCACTTTACTCATCAACGTTTACAGCGGCCGCAAATCCTCCAGTGACAATCTGCTCGACTGCGGCATTGTAGAGGCTAATGCCAGCAAGTTGATGAATAAGCGCTTTACCGTTGGCTGCAAGTTGATAGAAGAACCTGCACAACAGGATCTGTCGAAAAACGTGCAATAAGCTTCATCTATTAGACTTGGTGAAATGTTGTAAATCAATCATTTTACCAAGTCTAACACCTGTGCCTATGCCGAAGATGTACAAATTCAGGAACCCATACCACCCGGATATCCCGCTTTTCCTGGTCCTGATTCCTTTCATCAGTGCGTTCAATTACTACTTAACTTACTCCAATATCGGGGTGAACTGGTTTTTGCTGCTCACTTTTTCTATTGACACCGTGCAGGGTTATTTTGCGTGGTGGGGGGTGCGCGCCTTCATCCTTTATTTAGACCAAAAGTTGCCTTACGAAAGCGGGTTGCTTAGGCGCATTGCCCTTCAGTTGTTCAGCACACTCGTGATTGGCTTAGCCATCATTAGCCTGTTGACCGAATTGACGAGTTGGATTGCAAAAGGCAAACCCGCGCCTTTGCATTTCTATACGCTCGACCTCGTCATCATCAGTATTTGGTTTTTTGTAATCAACGGCATCTACATCGTCCTGCACTATTACCATCTGTGGCAGCGATCGGAAGCGAAGCGGCAGGAAGTGCACCGAATCCTTACAGAAGGCTTGGTCGTAAAACATGGCAAGCAGGACATCCGGTTGGCTTTCGAAGAAATAGCCGGGTTTTATGTGGATCAGGAATACGCCGTCGCTTGTCACCTGAACGGCA
>JALHRK010000562.1 GCA_022841505.1 Saprospiraceae bacterium
TGGATGCAGTTTTCCGGGGTCGCTCGCAGGAGAAAAAATCGAAAAGCTTTTCTGAAGAACTTCTGAAAGTTTATGTAGAATCGAATACAGACGTATACAGTTCCCGGGGTGTTTTTTTAAATTTATTTTCATAAATAAGTAAGGCGCCGTCCCGTTTGCCACGGGGCAGCGCCCTCTTGATATCTGCCGGAGTATTTTACCCCGGCAACCGAACCTTAAAATTCTACCGATATTAGGTTCCTATGGAACCAGGCTGACAAAATTCATGGCATAACGCCGCTATCGGACTCTAAAAACAGACCCTATCGAACCACAGTAAATTTTGCGCTTGCAACGCCCTGATCACTGCTTATCTTTACAAAATAAGCCCCTTGTGGCAAGCTGCGCACATCAATTTGTTCGAGTTGTTCCCCTTTCAGCGTGCTGATGTTGCGGGATTCCACCAATTGTCCGGTCGCATTAAAAATGCTGAGGTTGGTGGCGTTGTCGCTTTCCGGCGTGCTAAACCTGACCTGGAGCATTTCCTGCGCCGGATTTGGATAAAGCAGCAAAGCGCCCGGGCCGGTTTCCGGCAGCATTTCGGTCGTATCGCCTTCATCCAGGTTGTTGCAGACCGTGCCATCGTAGATTTTGATGTTCCGGTAGAAAGAGTTGCCGTTGTAAGGGGAAACATCCTGGTCGCTGGCAAAAAACAGGTAGTTGAAATTGCCGGTATAGAACTGCCCGATTGGAATGGTGTAGGTTTTCCAGACACTTCCGCCAGGGTAGTTGTCGTAGTTGGTGATGCCCCAGGACTGCGTGCCATGCATCTTGAACGTGCGGTTGAAAGAAATCAGGTTGTCTTCATCAAAACCGATGCCGTGAATTTCCCCTTCGATCGTTGAGCCGAAATCGAACTGGATAACCGTATTGGCCTTGACATTGTAGGGCAGCGCAATCGCTTTCCAGGCATTGTTCTGGATGCGCAGCACCGTACCGCTGTTCATCAGCGTATAGCTGCCGCCGTCCTGATTGCCCCCGAAAGACAAGATCGGCGTCGTGGTGAAATCGTTGATGGAAATGCAATTGCCATTGCCACCGCCACCCGGCTGAACCGGCAGGCAAACTGCAGTGATCTCCTCAGCCCCAAAAGAGCCGCCCGACGCCAGGGTGTTGCCCGCTGCGTCTTTGAGCAAATAACTGCCATTTCCGAAATTGCAGCAAATGCCGTCGCCATAGCTGTCCATGATGGCAAAATTGTAGCAGCCATTGGGCAGGCAGAACGTATCCCGGATGATCGTTCCTGCAATGCCTTTTGGATAAGGGCCGCCTTCAAACAAGATGACATCTGCGCTGTTTTTCAGTTTCCAGCTCGTTTCCGGGCCGTAGTTGTCCAGTGTGAGCGTAAGGTAAACCGTATTCAGTGTGCAGGCAGGCGCAGGAGGATTACCGCCGCCACCACCGCCGCCGCCAGTGGCACAAACCTGTGTGCAGGTTGATGCGGCTACGCGGTTGCGGATGACGGCGCCCGGCTGCGGACCGAATCCTTTGGTCAGGTTAATGCCCGTGCTGGTCAAATGGCAGTACGACATGATCGTGCCCCCGCCTGAAGGGATGCCGGGATTGGCACAACCGCCTTCTGTCGCACCCGCGCAGCCGTCTATTGCCGTGTTGTTGCCGTTCCAGACGCAGGCATGGGTATGGTGCGAACCCAGCAAGTGACCGAGTTCGTGCGTGACCACCATGACCGTCCAGGAATAGGTCGGAACGGTACTGTATGCGGTGGCGATGCTCGCAAAACTCATGCGGGCATTTGAATACGGATGGCATAGTCCGTTGAGTACGGCGATGCCCCCGCTGGCTTTGTAAGACAGCAACTGCGCGAGGTTGCCGTTGAACGTAGTGCGAACCGACTGGAACTGGGTGAGCAGCGTATAACTGCTGGTGCCCTGGTAGGGGCTGGTGGTTGTCCAGACGTAAATTTCGGAAATGACTAAGTTGACGCTTTCTGCCGCATAAAGGGCTGCAACCTGATTGAACAGGCCGGTGACGTATGCAGTAGCCGCCGCTGTGGTGCCTTTTTGCAGGAAAATGTCGTTGTCTACCTCGAAATAAATCTTGACGCAATCGCCGGTGGTCCGGTTTTCGAGGTCATCGGTCAGCTCCTCCTGGGTGTAGGCCGGGCCGTCGTCGGGGGTGCCGCAAAGGAATTGTTGCCCTTTTTGACGCAGCGAAAAATCCTTGTAGAGCACATAAGGCCCAAGCAGGTCTTTTTCGGCGCTTTCGACTTTGCCCAGCACCAGATTGCCGGTGGAAGGCGAAGCCATGAGCCCCATCATTTCGTTGTCAAAAAAGCTGAGTGCAGCCACCGAGCCTTCCACGCCGCGGATGACACCCCGGTAGTGGAGTCCTTCGTCCACGGTCGCCAGGGCGCCCGTTCCGCTTTCCCGGACCATCGGGCCATCACTGAAAACGTTTACCCGAACGAGGTCAATTTTGGTTGGTTGCCCCTTTCCGGAAGGCAAAACAAAAGTGAAACCCGCAGGTGCTTCCCCGACGAGTTGTTGCAGTACTTCAGCATTCAGATCGAAGAGTTGATATTCGGTGAGTTCGGAATCGAGGAGGTCGGTTTGATCGCGTTTGGCCGTAGTGGCGCTGAGCAGGGAAAATTCGTTGAGCGGCTGGCCGCTGTTCCGGTAATCCAATACCAATTGGGATGGCTGGATAGTTGCAGGAGTGGTCTGGGCCGAGACTGTGCATAGCAGTCCCAGGACGCCCAGGAGGGTGGTTAAAAATCTCATGTACTTAAATCGGTTTTCGGTAAAAAAAAATATTAAAAAAGGGTGCTTCCCATGCTATTGGGGGTGTCTTAAAAGAGGCAAGTGGCAAATTGGCAAGGGGCAAAATTGCTCCTTGTCTATTGCATGTTGCCATTTGAGACAGTCCCCGGTGTTTGTCGTAATCCGAAAAAGCGCTGGTGGTGATAAACGACCTTACATAAATGAAAACTTATATCAGAAAGATTTATCAACAAAAGCGTTACTGCCTAAAACGGTGCTTTGTCTGTCATAGTTTGTTGATTTTTTGTGCAATTAGGAAACGGTAGGGCAGGACTCCCATTTAGGTACGTATCAATTTGTAAGCGGTCGTTTTTTGAAGGTAGGGGACTTATGGGTGATTTTTGGGTGGAAATCCGCTCTTGCCAACTTGCGCTACCGCTGCACCCAGAGGTGATCAGCTCTATAAAAAGATGCGTAATGGTTCATTTTTATTGATGATTGACGATTACATGATTGATGATTGTTAATGTAAGAGATACGTAAACATCAAATTTGACACATCATCGATTGTCATTTATCAATCATCTATCATCAATCCTTCTTCAAAAAAGTCAATAAGTGATAAAAATGTAGAACCGATCACCTCTGCGCTGCACGGGACAGGCCTTGCCAATTTGCCAATTTGCCCCTTGCCCTTTGCCAATTTGCCCCTTCTTGAACTTTTCCCCCGCCACAGGGTTCAGTGATGAAGCGAACAAGACCAGTAACTATGGAACAAACGAATGAACTGTTCATCAATCCGATAGACAAAGACAAGGTGGCGGAAAACCCGCACCTGCTGCCTTATGCCCACACCGTTGGCGGCGCATTGATCGAACCCATTGACCGCGGGAAGGTGAAAGGACGCGCCATGGCGG
>JALHRK010000563.1 GCA_022841505.1 Saprospiraceae bacterium
GTCCCCATAATTTCCTCTAATTTTTTCTTCTTATTCAACACATCTTTATAGCCTTTACGGTAAATGGGCTTACCGTCCAGGTATTCATAGACCAGCGACTCCGGAATTGCACGTTTCTTTGTCTTTTTATTTTCCAATACATTGGCAGCTACCATATGCCCATATTTTTTTCAAAGATAAGTTTTTTCCTCCAAAATCCCAAAGACCGCCCCGGAAGCATTACTTTTACCCCGATTTGGTTACCAATGTACCAGCGATCAGCGGGCAACTTTACACCTTGCCTCATTTGTTAACGTATCTTTCAAAACACATGCCACGGCTTTACAACATCTTCAACGGTGAGGAGTTGAAAGCGCGCCTGCAACAAAGCACCGAGGCGCGCACCACCCTTTCATTTTACCAGTACTGGAACATCGAAGACCCGCAGCACTTCCGCGACGACTTGTACCTGCGCTGGAGCCAATTGGGCGTTTTTGGCCGCATTTATGTCGCCAAAGAAGGCATCAACGGGCAAATTTCGGTACCGACCGAACAATTTGATGCCTTCAAAAAAGACCTCTACGCCATCCCTTTTCTGGAAGGCATCCGGCTCAATATTGCGGTAGACGACGATGGGAAATCGTTTTTTAAACTCAAAATCAAAGTGCGCGACAAGATCGTCGCAGATGGCTTGGACGACGCTTCGTTCGACGTCACCAAGCGGGGAAAACACCTGCGCGCTGCCGAGTTCAACCAACTGACGGACGCCCCGGACACCATCGTGGTGGATATGCGCAACCACTACGAAAGCGAAGTCGGTTATTTTGAAAAAGCCATCCTACCCGATGTGGAAACCTTCCGGGAAGCGTTGCCGGTGGTGGAAGACTTGCTGGCGGCGCAAAAAGACACCAATATTGTGATGTACTGCACCGGCGGCATTCGCTGCGAAAAAGCCAGCGCGTACTTCCTGCACAAGGGCTTTCACAATGTCTTTATGGTGGATGGCGGCATCATCGAATACACCCGCCAATGCCAGGAACAGGGCCTGCCGAACAAGTTTATCGGTAAAAATTTTGTTTTTGACGAGCGCATGGGCGAACGCATCAGTCCTGATGTAATTGCCCATTGCCACCAATGCGGGGCGCCCTGCGATACGCACGTCAACTGCGCCAACGACGCTTGCCATATCCTGTTTATCCAATGTCCGGCTTGCGCCGAAAAATACCAGCATTGCTGTTCGCAGCATTGCAGCGATTTCAACCTGTTACCGGAATCAGAACGCCAGGAGTTGCGCAAAACGATGGTGTTTAACGGCACCCATTTCAGTAAGGGACGGTATAAGGCGTTCCGGCAGGGGGAAGGGTTGGTGTTGCGGTAGGGGCAGAAAATTTTCTGCCCAACCGCATGGAAGTAGGCAGTTGGCAGTGAGGCGTTTTGGATCAAAACAGAGTATATTGAAAAGAGTTGGCATGAGACAGTTGGCAGTAGGTTTTTGAAAGGAGCATATTGGTTACTAAACGATTGGCCTTTTATCCGCCAAGTTGGTATCATGAATTTTCATCCAACCCGAAAAGAATCCTGCCAACTGCTGCCTGAAAAACTGCCAACTGAATCAAGTTAAGTGTTTCTAAACCAACGATCATACACCGCAATGGCAAAAAACAAACAACAAAACAAACGGCAACCACAGACGCCTGCGGCGAACAAACCACTCCCTGCGCCAGCCGGGAAATTTTCCAATCCGTTGTTGCTGGCAGCGGTGTTGGCCGCGATCAGTTTTTTGCTTTATGCGAATACGCTTGGGCACGACTATACCCTCGACGACGCCATTGTCATCACCGACAACATGTTTACCCAGAAGGGCGTAGCCGGCATTCCCGGGCTTTTTCAATACGATACCTTTTATGGCTTTTTCAAAGAAGAAGGCAAAGCGGCGCTGGTGTCCGGGGGGCGTTACCGGCCCCTGACTCCTGCCATGTTCGCAGTGGAAGTGCAGCTATTCGGATTGAAGCCGTTCGCTGGACATTTGTTTAATTTGCTTTGGTATGCGCTGACTGTCGTGGTTTTGTTTGCCCTGTTGCGGCAACTTTTTCTATACAAAACCGATGCGGACCGCGCCGGCTTCATCGCTTTTGCGGCGGCGTTGCTTTTTGCGGCGCATCCGGTTCACACCGAAGTAGTAGTGAACATCAAAGGCCGGGATGAAGTCATTGCACTTCTGGGCAGTTTAGCGGCGGTCTGGTGCGCCTTGAAGGCCAACGAGCAAAAAGCTGAAGCACTCCGTTGGAGCCTGCTGGGCGGATTTTGTTTTTTTCTGGCGCTTTTGGCCAAAGAAAACGCCATTACCTTTTTGGCGATCCTGCCGTTGACGTTTTATTATTTTACAAATGCCAAAGGCTCCGCAATAGCCCTGCGCACCTTGCCAGTATTTTTGGCAGCGCTGCTCTTCTTAGCCATCCGCTTTTCGATTGTCCCTCCTCCGGGCGATCCTCCGATGGAACTGATGAATAACCCATTCCTGAAATTTGCAGTGGACCGCTACGTGCCGCTTTCATTCGGGGAGGAATTGGCCACCATCGTCTATACTCTGGGGGAATACCTGCGGCTGCTGGTTTATCCGCACCCGCTGACGCACGATTATTACCCGAGGCACGTGGAGGTGATGAACTGGGCGAACTGGCAGGTCACGCTGAGTTTGCTGCTGCACCTTGGCCTTGCCGCTTACGCAGTTTTGGGGTTGAAAAAAAAGGACCCGGTCAGCTACGGAATCTGGTTCTACCTCATTACGCTGTCCATTGTATCCAATCTGTTTTTCCCTGTAGGTACCAACATGGCAGAGCGCTTGATTTTTATGCCTTCAGTTGGATTTGTTCTTGCTGCCGCCGTGCTTTTAGACCGGATGAGAACAAAATGGGGCGCAACGCCGGCCTGGGCCATATTAGCGGGAATCACTCTGATTTTTGGCATCCAAACCCTTGTGCGCAACCCCGCCTGGAAAGACAACCTGACGTTGTTTACCACCGATATTGAGGTTTCCAAAAACAGCGCCAAGCTCTGCAACGCGGTTGGCGGTGAGCTGTTTGTGCAATCCACAAAAAAAGAAAACGAGTCGAGGCGGGTTGCCATGTTGAACGAAGCCGTTCCGCATTTGGAAAATGCCGTGCGCATTCACCCACACTACAAAAACGCCTACCTGTTGCTGGGCAACTGCTACAACAACCTGAAACTATACGAAAAATCCATTGCCAGCTACGGCATGGCCCTCAAATTAGACCCCGACTACAAAGAAGCGACCGATAACCTCGGCATCACTTACCGCGAAGCCGGGCTGTACTTTGGCGAAACGGAACGCAACCCGAAAAAAGCGCTGGAGTACATCGAAAAAGCCTACGCCACCCGTCCCGATGAATACGAAACGCTGCGCCTGTTGGGGGTTGCTTACGGAAGTATGGGCAAAATTGACAAAGCCCTCGAGTTTTTCGTGAAAGCGCTGGCCCAAAAGCCCGAAGACGCCATGGCCAATTACAATGTCGGCATTTCCTACCAATACAGCGGAAATCCGGAACAGGCGGCCCTTTATTTGGCGAAAGCCGAAAAAATTGAACCGGGGATTGTCCAAAAAATGGCGAATGGCGGTGGGTAGGGGCAAATAATTATTTGCCCATACT
>JALHRK010000564.1 GCA_022841505.1 Saprospiraceae bacterium
CTTCACCTTTTTTTCGTCACAGAACAGGGCTATGCTCCTCAAAAAAGGCTATGATTGGGTAAAAAATAGCTCGTTTTTCCCACCAAGCTGACCCATCGCAACAAGTCTAATACTTTCCTTAAAACCATACATTTTTAAAATTCGTGACGAATGAATAAACCCGTATTTCGTGTATTGATATAATTGCCCCGGCCAATAGCCGAAAAATCGCCGCCTAAACCAAATTGCCAATCTGCTTTTTTAAAACCCAACCTCAGCCTTTGCGTGAAACTGTAATTGCTCGTTTCGTTTGTTGGCAAGGCATTGATCAGCTCAATTTGGGTAAATAATTGCCATTTTTCGCCCAATTTTGGGGTATAGCGCAAAAGCAAAAACAAATCAACATCGGGGTTTTTATTTAACGCGATAACCGACCAACCAAAAATTGTCATGTTTTTGGAGACATGAGCATATTGAATCCCCGTTTTTGCAAACGTGCCCCCATTCAAAACCTGTCCGACCAAAACAGGCGCAATACCTTTCAGTGCAGGGTGGTTATACGACAAGGCTTCAGTGAATCCGAACAGCGGTAAGTTGGTCGTCCGCGTTTGCTGGTAATCAACCACCGCCCGTTCGCGGCTAAAAAAAAGGAATTTGCTGTTTTGACCGTCTTTATTTTTGAAAAACTTAAAAAACATCAAGTCAAAGCTCGTTTTTTTATCGCCCCCGAATATTTCAACAGGAATTTGCGCCGATACATTTTTTCCAGAAAAACCAATCACCAATAATAAAAAAAGGAGTTTTTTCATTGCTAAAAAAATTAAATGAGACACCCTGAAAACCAGGATGCCTCATCTTTTTCTCTAAGGAATTATTTATTCAACATATTGACCAACAATTCGGCAGCAGCGGCGCCCGAATTTTGTTGCTGCCCCGTGATTAAATTCCCATCGGCAATGGCGTAAGCCGAAAAAGGTGGAGCCACCTTGAACGTTGTGCCATCAATTTTGCGCGCTTCTGCTTCGATGCGGTAAGGCTGGATTTTTTGCCCGACGGCCTGATCCGCAAATTCCTCTTCGGCATCGGCAAAACCAGTCCATGTTTTGCCTTTCACAATCAGGCTGCCATCGGATTTTTTGGCCTCCAGCAGCAGAGTTGTGGAGTGGCAGACAGCTGCACTTGGCTTGCCATGTTCATAAAAATCGGCAAAGAGTTTTTCCAAGTTTTTGTTGCCCCGATAGGTGTACATTGGCCCCTGACCACCCACCAAAAAAATAGCGTCGTAGTTTTTTGCTTCGACTTCAGTAAGTTTTTTGGTATTTTCGAGCATCTCGTTGAACCATTTTTGCTGCATATACCCCAATGAAATGACATCGTGCGCCGAATAACCGCTCGCATCGGTTGGGTTGGAGTAGGTATCCATCATCAGTTTACCCCCTTCGGTAGAAACCAATTCTACTTCGTAGCCTGCCTCCTGGAAAACCCGTAACGGGTGGGTCAGCTCGGCAGCCCAAAAGCCAATGGGCCAGCCCGTTTGTTGGGAAGTTGCAGGTGAACTTGCCACCATGAGAATTTTGCCCTTTGTGGGGGCCCCGTGAAAATGTACGTACGATTGAATTTCTGTTACCGCATTCTTTTTTGACAATTGCTTGTTTTTAGCGGGCTTTGCCTGCTCTTGCGCCCACAATCCGCCCACCGTAAGGATTGTCAGCATCATTGGTAATATCAATTTTTTCATTCTGAATAAATAATTTGATGAAGTGATGCTGCAAAGTTTCGGGTTATACTTAACTTTATCAAGAGTATCACCTAAAAGTGCGATACATACTTTTAAGTTAGTATTTAATAATCAACTGATTAGATCATGCCAGATTTTATTTTCAAAGGAAAAGTGTACTACAATCCGGTTCAGTTGGTGATGGAACAGATCGGTGGTGTTTGGAAAATGCCTATTTTGTGGCGTTTGAAAGACCAAACTATGCGGTATAGTGAACTGCGAAAAATTCCGCATATTTCAGATAAAATGCTCACCACGCAACTTCGGGAATTGGAAAAAGACGGTTATGTACACCGACAAGTGTACGCCGTTGTGCCACCTAAAACGGAGTATTCATTAACGGAAAGAGGAAGATTAGTCATCCCGTTAATTGCGCAAATACGGGAATACGGGATACAACTTATGGAGGAGGGGGATGGAAAAGCATAAAACAATTTTATGTGAATCCCGAATCGCAGCAAACTGGCCGTGCCAACTATTACACAAATAAAAAACAAGCCAAAAATGAATCAAAAACCACCACCCACAGAAAATATTGCCGAATTTCTTACTTCAGTAGGCTATACCCCCATTCCATTTAGCCAGAATATAGCAGGCAAAGCTATTATGGAGTTTGGTACTATGACCCTTTATTTGAAACAACCATAGTTGCATACGCTAAGGGCATGCCCTGCTCCAAAGCAAAACGAAGTATTTTTTGTGTGTTGATTTTGAATAACTTGTACTGCCGAACTCCAGTTCGGCGAAGTATGCTGCATGCTGATGTGACGCAGTCGAACTGGAATTCGGCGGTACAATGCTTCTCCTTCCCTGCCGAAGCCGAACTGGAGTTCGGCGGTACGGCGCTACTCCTACCTTTGCGAAGTCGAACTGGAATTCGGCGGTACAATGCTACTCCTTCCCTGCCGAAGCCTTCGGCAACTTCGGCGTTTTCTGGTATTGCTCAATTTCTTCTTTAGATGGCGGTTCGTTGGTATCAATCACCACCCAGCCCATTTCGGGGCGCAGTGCTTTGGTGGTATGATCCTGGCTGATGCCGATGAACCCTGCATTAAAGGCCATTTTGTACATGTGCCCATTGTCATTGTAAATAAAATCCGCCTTGGATAAGCCGTTGGCAAAATCGCTGCCGGCAATTTTTGGGCCCATATATTCAAGCTTACCTGTTCTTCCTTTTTTGAAAAAAGTATTAATGTCCACGCCAACGAGTGGATTTCTGCCGGCAATTTCATCGCCTTCTTCTGTCAATCCGGGCAGGTAAGGGAAAAATTTCACGATCCAGCCCGTCATGGAGGGTTCAACGCCACAGATCACATCTATGTAATCAATTTTGAAAATGCCTTCCCAGAATTGCTGGTTTACTTTTCCATTCGCAGCAGCCGTGAATTCCTTAAGCACGGGCGCCAGGTCATCAATCCACCATTCGAGGTCGTACTGCGCGAGTTGTTTGGCCTTTTGTTCGATGAGCGCCCAATCTTCAGGGGTTCCTTCGAGTTTGATCTCGGGAATCCCACACAGAATGCTGACAGAATAAGAAAAGTAGTGGTCCATGGCGTCCATCAGCGAAACCTCAAAAGCGGCTTTTTCAATGTTGCCCGAAGTGGAAAAATCGGCCACAACTAAGTCTTTCAGGGTTTGGCCGGTGTATTCGCCAATTTTGTAAGAAAACTCCGGAAATACGCTTTCCCAGTCGTTGTCAGGATTCCCTTTGACAAAGTCATCCCTTCGGATGTCAATATTCGTTTTTCCATCAAAATCAACAAATTGCTTTCGCAGAGCCTCCGCATTTTCGTTCACGTGCATGGCAAAACCCTGCACGATCATCAGCCAGACCATATCGGGGGAAATGGTGAGCGGGCGGTGATCGGAATAGGCC